>JADJRJ010000027.1:300000-582696 GCA_016712265.1 Gemmatimonadota bacterium
CGACCGGGACGGTGGTCAAGGAGAACGCGTTCACGGTCCACTTCGGCGGTGCCACGCCCAGCACGAACAGCACAGCGAGCGCGACGGTGAACCTCAACGGCACCGCGTCAACGGTCTCGTGGAAGGGGCGCAATACAGCGGATCTTTCAGTACAGCTACGGCCAGGGCCGAATACGGTCGTCATCGTCCTCTCGAGCGGAACGGGATTGGGGGGCTACATCGTCCCCCCACCCTTCGGCAGTGGAAGGGCAGTCTCGTTCAGCTACAACCCCCACGTCCTGCGCTACTTCCTCCAGACCTTCAACCCTGCCTCCTCGCCCGCGGACTTCTATGTGAAGCAGGCCGAGCGGATCTGCGCTCAGTCGAGTTAGGACTCCGTCCGGAAACACCTACCACACCCTGCCCTCCCTCTGTCGTGATCCCCATTGTTGCCCAGACGTTTCTCAGTCTCATTGGGGGGAGAGGGAGATTCTGCCCTGCGTGCAAGGGACAGCACCAATTCGATCGGGGTGCGGTCGTGAGGCTCGCCCTATTGTGCGGTGAAACTCACAAAGTAGAGCTGAGCCACTGGCGGGACCGCGCGGTCATCACAGGTGATCTCGTGCGTGCCGCCTCGGCCAAGCTTGATCCCGGCGAATTCAAGGTCCAAACGGACTGGTTCGCTGCCTCCGCGAGGGACAGACGAACGTACCACGCGTCGCGTCTTCGCAAGTTCTACGGCTCTTCCATTCATACGGTGTCGCAGGATGCACACTGGCATTGCGTCCGCCGGCAGATCGATGACGGCCCGCCCTGCGCCCGCCGTGGTAGAGGGTGCGCGCTGCAGATGCTGCATCAGGGTAGCGTTGGAGCTAAGCTCAAACGACACCGTCAGGAGAACCTGCTTGTCGGCGAGCGCGTATTCGCCGCTCCGCGAAATGGTCAGTGTGCCTGGGTCGCCATTTGTCTCACGGATCCGCGCCGTCGTCTCTGTCGCCATGACGTCGGCGCCGAGGAGCCGGGTGCTAGGGGGGCTCACGTTTCCGCCCGGCTCACGCAGCAGGATCGTATCCGAGGCCACGACGCTACCGTCGATGCTGCATGTGATTCTGCCTCTCGTCACCCCTTCGTTCCGAAGGCGATCGACTGGGATCTCGGCGACGAACCGCGTACGTATCGCCGCACCGCGTCCGAATCGCTGCTTTCGGTCCTCGTCGGGGTCCGGAAGGTCCAGGGGCGATGGCAACAGGGTTGAACTGAGCACGCAGGCCCGCCGAAACGTCCTGATGTTTGCGAGACTGGTGATCTCCGGTACGACACGTGCCATGCGGTCCCAGTCCGGCCAGTCAACGCGTTTCCCACCTTGCTGAAAGCGGTACTCCAGGGCCACGAACACCCGAGATCGGCCCGGCGCTGGGAAGACCGCGCGAAGCACCCGCTGACTCTCGGGCGCCTCTGGACCGTCAGCGCCGAAGATCTCCATGTGTCCCCCGACGGTGATCCCTGCCTCCTCGAACATGCGATCCTGCTCGTAGGGCGAGGGCTGTTGCCCACTCGGTGGCGAATCAGGATTGCGCGCCGCGGACCTCCGCCCTTCTGGCGGGTCGAGCGCCTGATTGGTGCCGCCCTCGCGGAGAGGCGCCGACACCGCTGGCGTCTCCTGCTTTTCCTTCGAAGTGTCATTCGGCGGCGCATCTTCCCCAGGCGGCCGACTTTCCTCTCTCTTGCTGGTCACACCAGGCGTTGCGGCGACGTTTGGCTGGGACGCCGGTGAGAGCGAGTCTGGGCCGTTGCTTGACCGCAAACCAGGGAGTGCGGGGCTTCCTCCGAGCGAGTTGGCGAGGGCAAGCCACGCCCCTCCCCCTATGATGACCGTGGTCGCCGCAACTCGTCGAAGAGGCCACGTTGGCCACCTACTGCGTCGCGGCCCGCCATTCCTGCCACCAGCGATCGCTGCTCTGAGTTCATTCGCAAAGATGCCTGCGGTCCGGTAGCGCGCGAGCATGGCCGGATTCATGCCGCCCTTTAACACGCGACGCACGTCCGGTGGCAGCCCAGGCGTGAGCGTGAGCGTATCAATTCCGTAGGGGTCGTCAGCCGTTCCGTCCGGAATCTCACCCGCCCTCGGGGGAAGCGCCTTGAACAACGCATACGTTGCGACCACCGCGAGCGCGAAGACATCGCTGCGCCGGTCCACCCGACCTAGCCCGAACTGCTCGGGGCTCATGTACGCGGGTGTTCCTACTGCTTCGTTCTTCGCGGTGAGCCCGCCAGCGTTGGCGGCCCCGAGCGCTTTCGCCAGGCCGAAGTCGATGACCGTTGCAGATTCCGTAAGCTGACCCGCATCCCGAACGATGATGTTCGAGGCCGTCAGGTCTCGGTGGATGACGTCGTTCTCGTGGGCGAAGTCGAGCGCTTCCGCCACGTGGGCGATCCAGCGGCTGACCCGTTCAGGAGGTATTGGGCCTTCTCGCTCCACGAGCGTCCGGACGGAGTCGCCGCGGATGCGTTCCATCACCAGAAACGGCACGCCGTCCACGAGCCCGGCGTCGTACATCCGAACGATATGTGGATGCTCCAGCGATTCGGCGACCCTTGCCTCCTGTCGAAAGCGCTGGACCGTGTCGCTATCGATCGCAAACTCGGGACGCAGCAGCTTCACCACCCGTGCACCGTGGGTCTCCGCGTGCTGCGCAAAGTACACGTGGGCGAAGCCACCGGTTGCGACGAATTCCGTCAGCACCAGCGTTTCGCTGATGCGGCACCCCGCGAGGGCACGTGGCTCGAATCCGAGCGCTACCGACAGACCGTCGTTAGGGCACGTGGGTTCATTCAGGCGCAGTGACTTGGAACACCGGGGACAGGTCCAGCCTGCAACAGCATTGAACATGGGCGGGCTGGCTTGAGCACCCCAAGGGTCGGCCGGGAGCGTTTCCCACGGAAGCTACCCGTCGCCTACGGACAGCGACAGTTGACAGCGGCATCCGAGGCGCGTCTGCCGACTGGCCTCTTCCGCCGTGCGCACCACCGATTCCGGTGTAACAGATCCCGGCATGCCGGCACTCCTCGGTTGCGGAGGTAGTCCGCCAACCACTCAAGAGGCCACAACATGCGCATTTTCAATCTCATGCCGGTGCTCACTCTCACCGCCGTACTCGCCCTCGGCCGCCAGACCGTTGCCGCCCAGAGCGCGACGTCTTCAGCGCTGGTCCGCACGAACGCCGTGGTGCGCTCCCAAGCCTCCCAGTCCGGCGAGCGGATCGGTCTCCTCAGAGCCGGTGAGGAAGTCGTTGTCCTGCAGGAGGTCCCGGGCTGGAAGCGCGTACGGACCTCATCAACGTCTGGGTGGGTGGCCTCCAGGCTGTTGTCGCCGCCACAGCACGTGGCCACTCAGGCGGTCGCCGTTAACCGACCCGACCCGGTTCCGCCCCGTTGTGGTGCCACCGCTCCCTGCCAGGCGCTAGCCGAACCCGCGGCAGCACCCCCCTTGGTCACGGATTCATCCGCGCCGCCAGCTGCCACGTCGGCCACGGCGCCGGAGGGGGTACCCGGAATGAAACAAGCCGGGCCCTGGACCTTCGGAGGGCGCCTCTGGATCGGCGCTCCAGCGATCGGCATCTTCGGCGAAACAACCGCTCTCACCCGGAAGGTCTTCCGGCCGGGCACCATTGGCCTCTCCGCGTCGGCGGATTACGTGTCCGTCCCGCTCTTCGGTTCGGGAGTCCTTGTGTCCGCAATGGTCAACTACCATGTACGCTTGCCGACGGCGCCCAGGCTGGATCCCTTTGTCGGGGCAGGTATCGGCTTCGGGGCCATCGCGGGGTTCTCGGGTATCGACCTGCTGGGCCATGCCGGAGCTCGCTACTTCTTCACCGATCGATTGGGCCTGCATGCCAACATCAACGTCGGCCGCGCCGGGTATGGTGGCTTGGCCATCGGCGTCGCCGGGCGACGCTGATGGAGACCGCGATGCAGACCAAATCGCGCGCCTCTGTCGGTGTAGGGGATGCCCCGAAGTCGGACCGTTCCACTGACGGTACGAAGTCGCGTCAATCGTCCTCGGAGTCGTCCGCGCGTGTCATGCCGGCCAGTGACACGACCCACGGCACCTCTCACAGTCCGACCGTTTACGCACCCCGCACGCGCGCGCACACCCGCCCCGCAACGCCTGACTCGCCCATGCCTACCTCGGCCATCAAGCGCCTCATCGATTGGAGTACCCGGACTTTCCGTCGCAATCGCACCTCGGTGGAAGATGATGCACTGGTGTCTGCCCTACAGGCGGGCGACACGCGGAGCCTGGGCGAGTTGTACGAGCGTCATTGGGCGATGCTGGTGCGCTTCCTTGATCGTGTCGGATGCACGGAGTCCGAGGATGTCGTGCAACAACTCTTCCTCCAGCTCCCCAAGAAGCTGCAGGGGTATGCGCCGCGTGGGGAGAGCCTCGACAAGTGGCTGCGCCGCGCGGCGTTCAACATGTATCGCACCCACCGGCGTGGCGTTGCCCGTCAGCGGCTTGATGATGTCTCGATGGACGGAATGGCGGATGGCGCGTCTTCGGTGAGCGCCAAAATCACCCGCACCGACCTCGTCGAGCACCTGCTCAAGTTCCTCTCTGCCGACGATCGGGAGATGCTGGTGATGGATGAGGAGGGCTTCTCCACGAAAGACATCGCCGAGGCTCACGGGATGAAGCCTGGCGCGGTTAGGACGCGTCTGAGCCGGGCCCGGGCAAGGCTGCGCGCGAAGGAAGCCGAGGTCAGGCTCCTGACTGGGATGGAGTGAGGGAACGGCTGTTGCCCCCGGGACACCAGAAGTAGCTTTGGGCCGGATCGACCCGGGCCACCCCAGCCCTCCCCGTGCAACGCGTACCCTGACGATGCACAGTCCCGTCGCTGGCTGGACCTGCCCCAAGTGCGACACGACCCTGCGCCTGGACACGCCCGCATGTCCCGCCGACGGGTTCACGGTGGCCCGAGGTTTCGAACCGCGGGCACTGACCGGGTGCCTCATCAGCGACAAGCTCCTCCTCACGGAGTTTGTCGCCACTGGTGGCTTCGCGCATGTGTACTTCGCACACCACATCGAGACGAGGGGCGCACGCGTCGTGAAGATGCTGCGCCCAGAGTTGGCGGTCAACAAGGACACGGTCCTTCGCTTCCGGCACGAGGCGCAGATCGCGGAGTCCCTTGAGCATCCCCACATCGTTCGCATCTACGATACGGGCCTGGTACAGGGCATCCCGTACCTGGTCATGGAACGCATCCGGGGCGACTCGATCCGGACGCTGGTCGAGCGCGAGGGCCCCATGTCCCCACCTCGTGCCGCACGACTGGTGACGCAGGTGGCCGACGCACTTGAGTTTGCCCACGCCCGTCACGTGATCCATCGAGACCTAACTGCCGCCAACGTGATAGTGCGGACCACGGAGCTCGGCACGGAGACGGCAACAGTCATCGACTTCGGCCTGGCAAAGGCCATCGGGCGAGGCACCAGCCACGACCTCACCGCACCGAACGAAGCGGTCGGCACGCCAGCCTACATGAGCCCTGAGCAGCTCGGGCTCGGTCAGGTGGACGCGCGGAGCGACGTTTTCGCCCTCGCCGTTGTGGCGACCGTGGCTCTGTTTGGACGGCTCCCTCCGCTTGCCGGCCACGACCTCCCCGACGCGACGAGCGAAGACCCCTACGGAATTGACACACTGCCCCGGCCGGTCGGCCTCGGCTCCGACGTCATTCCGGTACTCAAGAGCGGGCTCATGCCTGCCAAGCGCGAGCGTTGTGCGACGCCGCGCGAGTTTGCCGATGCCCTAGCAGTGGCCACAGGTTGCCCGGTCGACTCAGAGGACACAACGCATGGGCCACGTACCCGATGGCTCGCGCGCGCTGGGGCCAGCCTCGGAATCACCTTCGTCATTGCTTTCGCCGCTTGGCATACCGCGCGTCCACCGCAGGGAAACCGGCAGGTCGACCTTCCGACAGACCTTGCGGCTATCTTGGATAGCGCAAAGGAACGCGCCCCTGCCGACGCCACGCCCATCTCGCCTGAACCTGTTCCTGTTGAGCTGGCCACTCCGGACACGGCCGCATCATGGCGGTCCGCGCTCTCCGACGCGAATGAGCTCCGCATGGCTATGGAGTCACTGACCGCGCCGAAGCAACCGGCGGATTCCACCGCTGCGACCGGGTTCAGCGAACAGAAGGACAAAACCACCGATGACACGGGCAGACGCACCCAGCCCCCTGATGGCTCGGGCAATGCGCTGTGGACATCGCCCTACGACCTCGACCGGCTGGTTGTGGGCTTTCGGTCGGACGGGGAAGACAACGGGCTGGCGCTGGCCGTTGCGGTGTTCATCGACGCCGCCGTACGTGCTAATGCCCAGGCACGAGTGTTCAGGTTCGGCGATCCCTCCGCACGATCTGGTCGCCGGGCCTGGCTCGAGGAAGTGCATCACCGAGAGCCCGACATGGCCCGAGAGGCGGATTCCGTGCGATCGACGACCCCAGCAGGCAAACGCGACGTGATCCTCCGGCTCGCCGAGGCCTTGTTGGCCTCGGAGGGAATCCCGCTCGCCCTGACCCCCGACGCCAGGAAACGGGCGGTCGGCCTGCTGTCCTCCTGGTAAGGTGCACCATGCCGCATGCACAGCTGTCGACCGAATCCCGACCCCGGGCGTCCGTGAGAGTCCTGGTAGCCCTTGCATGGCTCCTGTCGAAGGCCGCGACTCTGGGGGGACAGGCCGCTCCGCAGGCGGGCTCCGATGGTATCCTCGTCCCTGTCGCCACGCTCGGGATCGCCGTAGATCAGTACCGGACGGGTAGCGTGCCTGAGGCGCGACTGCACGTTACACGACTCAATGACGCCTTGGGGCGGCGAGGGTACCCGGTCTCTGCGCTGACGAATCCCACGCGGACGTCCATGCTGGAGGCGCTCCGCTCGTTCCGCGATCGCTTGCCGCCCAACGCCGCGGCGTTTGTGTTGTTCAGTGGGATGGCCCTCCAGTACATGGGCCAGCCGTACCTGCTTCCGACGGACGCGCGGCTCGAGTTCGAGCGAGACATCCCTGCGGAGGGTGTGCCCCTCGCGGACGTTCTCGAAATCACGCGGGGGCGTCCCTCCGCCACGCTGGTCGTCGCCATCAGTGCGCCGCGGCGAAACCCCTTTATTGCGCGTACGTGGACATCGGCGTCGAATGACTTGACGCTGGAGAAGCTGCCGCCCGGTGTCGTCCTGATCCTTCCTCCTCAGGGCACGCCTGCGCTGGACGCCCCGTCGATCGGGCTGCAGCTGGCCGCCGTTGTGGCACGGACACCAGCCGATGCTCCGCTGGTTGTGCCTGGTGCGTTTCAGTCCGCACTGGAAGCCACGGCGGCCGCAGTGACGCACTCCATCGCGCGCCCAGTGTCAATCGCACCGCGCAGGAACTTCACGGCCAACTTGCCGCAGAGTGGGCTCTATCGGTATGACGTGCTGTACGAGGGACGGGGCAACAGGCGCGGCTTTCGCCCGGACGCGGCCGGTGTCGTCGACCTTGGGAAGGTCCGTAGTCGCTTCGAACTCGATATCCGCACCTGGCTGAGTGTGACGGTGCGGCAGGACCTTCTCGCGAGGCGCATCGAACAGGTGTTCGCCGTGGACTCCATCCGCATACTCCATGCAAAGGAGATGAACGAGCTCCCCGACACCGTCCAGATCCGTCACGCCCGCCTCCGGGTCACCTATGACACGACCGGTCGGCTGATCGGGCAGTCCTTCGAGGGGACCGGGGCCCGGAATGATGTGGAACGTGCCCTCTGGGAGCACGCCTCGTCACTGCGCCCCACCCTCATCCATGAGGTGCAACCTTGGCGCGATACCCTCGCCTTCCGCCCCGGCACCAGGGACGCCATTTGGCGCGTTCGCACACGATCTGTCCGCGCAGCCGCGCGGGGGCCAGCGCAGGGCCCCGTCCTGTTCGAGGAGGTGGTGCAATCGTGGACAGTCAACCCGGAGTATCGCCTAACGGCCGAGGGTGAGACGGCTCTCGCACCGGAAGGCACGGTACGGAGCGTAAAGGCCTCCTATCGCATTGAGGTGCAGGGCCAGCCCGCGCTGGGGAGCAGCGGCTCCTGGAAGTACGAGTTGGTCAGTAGGCCAGTGCAATAGACGCCGGCGTCGGGTCGTCGCAAGGAGAGGTCAGCACGGCGGGAACTTGAAAAGTCCAGTCGGATAGAGGCGATCACGCAGGGGCTCGCTCGCGCGATCCGCGTACTCTCGCAGCGCACGGCATGCCACGGACTGCTCCATGGACACAAGATGCCTGTATACCTCATCACTGGCTTCAGCGGTGAGCCTCTTGAGGTGGTCGATCAGTGCCAGCGTAGCTGCATCGGGCGCCGGTGGCACGCCAGCCGACGCGAGCGCCAGTCGCACGCCCGTATTTCCGATAAGCTCCTCTTGGCCTGGCCCCGGGTTCAGCCGGCGAAGTAGGGCGTACTCCCTCGGTCCGGCCATCCAGGAGGCAGCCTCGAAGGCGGCGGTCGCCAGCTGAGAAAGCTCCGTGACCGCGAGCATGTCGCGCGAAACCTGAGTGGAGAAACGAAAATTGGGATACTTGGGCCGATCCTCCAAACACAACCTCGCGCTCCTCTCGCCGCTGCTGGCGACCCATGACCTCTTGCAATCCCGCGCTTGCAGCTTGAGCATCTCATGTTCAACTGACATCAAACGAATTTGGAGTGAGCTCGCCAACTCGACGGTTGCCATCGGCGCCTGCGCACCCAGGGCGCGAAGCGCACCGAGGAGCGCAACACTGTCCCGAGGGAGCTGGGCGAGGGAGAACCTTCGGAGCACGGCTTCAACCTTGCCCTGAATGGTACCCTGTGCCGCAGCAACCTGGCTAAGGCCCGATAGGAGCAGCAAGGCGATCGCTTTGCGAGATGTAGGCATGGAATTCAGGTACCTCCGATCAGTATGGGTTTGCTCGCAGGCGATGAGGAGCTCGCGCCTCGGCAAGTACTTCATGGCGTCGGTCGCCTGGACGTGCAGTCGGATGCAAGTGCCTGCACACGAGGCACGCCGCCCGGCAGTGACCCTCGTGCCACCTTGATCTGCAGCTTCAGCAATTCGACCAGGAGGGCGCACCCCTCCGGGTCGCCACGCAGCTTGGCCCGCCAGTGCCGCCAGGACTCAGGTGCGTGTGCCAGCAGGTTCTCGATCATGCTCAGGCGGTTGGGAAGCATCGTGTTCCACCGCCCCTGCTCTTCGGGGCCGCCAGCTGCCGGGAGCGGTTCTGGGCGGAATGCCAGGGGAGTGTCCGGGGTGACCGGTGCACGCCAGAGCAGAAACTCCAGGACGTCGTTTCCCGAAGCGTCGACCGCGTTCCATTGCGCCCCCCGATCGAGCAGATCCTTGAACGGCGCTGGACGAGCGCTCCATGCGGCGAGCATTAGCGGCGTCATCTGCGAGATCGTACGCGCCTCAATCTTGCCTCCAGCTTCAAGGACAAGCGAGATCGCCGCGGGGCTGGCGTATCCGGCATAGTGGATCGCGCTCCAGCCAAGGCCGGTGGCGCGAGTCGCGTGCACGTCCGCTCCTGCCCGTAGCAGTTCGTCGGCGACAACCACACGGCTCCTCTCAACTGCTGCCATTAGAGGCCTCAACTCAGCGTGCCGCTTCGACCCGGCGTTCGGATCAGCGCCCGCACTTAGGAGCCGCCGCACCGCAGCAATATCACCACGCTGCGATGCCTCGACGAGCGAGTCGGACTTCGATGGCGGCGCTTCAACGGGTTGCGGAGCAGAGGCGGGACGCGCCAACGTCGTGGGCCGACTCGAAGCCACCCTCGCGGGGGCCGCGACCACGGTTACAGGACCGCTAGCGCAGGCCGGCGACGAGACAACCGCCGCGACAACCGCAAGACGCAGCAGTCGCTTCCGACATCGTTGCTGGCGGGCAGAGCGAGACGGCATGATGACAGAGGTTCGGCAGGCGCAGGACGCGGTCGGGAAATTGCTACGGCTCTGGAAGACGAGGTGTTGGCCGCTGTCCTCACGGTGGGATGGCAGTCTATGGGTCGTCACATCCATCATGTGCCGGTGGCAGCGGAAATGCTACCGCAGGTAACGGCTTCCGAGGTGGGATCCCACGTAACAGTCCCGCCGTCCTTTCACTGGTAGAGGGACTGGTCACGGACGCGACATTCCGGCCGGTCGCCCCCCTTCTCGGCGCACCACCACGCGCGCCCGTTCCCTGCGAGCACCGCCCGGACTCCCCCACGCTCCGCCGCGTCCACGACTTCCTCAACGCGGAGGCGCGTCCCGAACCCCTCGCCACCCCCATTCGCGACCTGGCCGGCGTCATCGGCCGGCTCGAGACCTTTGGGGCGCGGCAGGAGGAACACCACCGCCGGATGCAGCTCCTCACCACGCAGCTGCAAGCGCAGGGGCGCCGTGTCCGCGGTGTGCACATGAGGGCGATCATCCTGGCCGCCCGCGCGATCCTGCCGCGCGAAAGCCAGGACGCCATCGCCCTGGAACACGCCGCTCGCCTCCCGCGCTACAAGGCGGACTACGAGCAGATCGTCCTCGCGGCGCGTGGTGTCGCAGCCACCACGGAGCCCTATCGTGACCAACTCGCGGCTGCGGGACTCGGCCCCGACTTCCTCACCAACCTCCTCGCCGCCGCCGACTCCCTCGTCGCACTCGTCGGCGCACGCGCCCTCGAACTCGAGCGGCGCATCGCGGCCACCGAGGGGGTGGAAACCGAGGCGCGGCGCGGGGTCGCCCTCACCCGCTTCCTCGACGTCCTCGTGCGCCCGACGCTGGAAGGGAATCCGTCACGCCTCGTCGAATGGGAGCGGGTCATCCGCCGCGCCCGTCCGCCGCAGCCCGCGGAACTCCCCGTGGCTCCCGGAGGTGAGTCAGCCCGGGCCGCGTAACGCGGCATGATGGTGTGGCATCGTGGGGAGGTGGCGCCGCCTCCCCACATGTCGCGCGGTTGCGGCCAGTCTCAATCCCCTGGCACCGGGTGCTCGAGCGCGTTTGAATGCGCTAGGACGAGAACCACCCGAATGCGCACCCGCGAGCTACGCCGCGGAGATGACGGCCTGGCTTAGCAGTGCCTGCCGAGCGAGCTCGAGCACCGCCACGGCGTGGTCCCGCGTGACCGACGGAAAGTCCGCGAGGAACTCGCCCAGTGGGTGCCCGCCTTCCACGTAATCGATGAGCGTGCGCACCGGCACTCGGGTCCCCGTGAAGCACGGTTCACCGCCCAGCCGATCCGGGTGCGTCGAGATGAGAGGAGTGGGCAGCATCGTCGGTCCCGGGCAGCTGCTTGGCGACTTTAGGAAATGGTAGCTCTCCCGGACTGGGATGGCAGCTCCCGAAGCTGCGGAAGTTCTCGCCACCAAGGCACCGCTCGGCCGGCCGCTGCCAGCCGACAAGGCGTTGATAGACATCGACTTGCGCATCCCGCCCACAACGCAGACAGATGCGTGCACCGCCGCGAGTCGAGGATGTTGTCTGTATTCCTGTGGTGTGGACTGGCAAGACCATGATGGGCATCGACTTAGCTGGCTCGATCACGGATTGTAAGTGCGATTGCCAATTTGTGGCGCACGGACTACCGTACCGCTATGATCGTCCGTGACGCCGCCTCACGACTCATCGAGCTCGCCCGCCTCTACCCGGTCGTCACCGTCACCGGGGCGCGACAATCCGGCAAGACCACGCTCTGCCGCTCGACCTTTCCCGCGCTCCCGTACGTCTCCCTGGAGCCGCTCGACACCCGGGAGTTCGCGCGGGTCGACCCACGCGGCTTTCTCGCCAGCTATCCCGCTGGCGCCATTATCGACGAAGTCCAGCGGGCTCCGGAGTTCACGAGCTACCTGCAGGCCGAGGTCGATGAGCGCCCAACGCCGGGACGTTTCATCCTCACGGGTTCGCAGAACCTCGCGGGCTCCGCCTCGGTCGCCCAGTCACTGGCGGGGCGAACGGGGGTGCTGGAGCTCTATCCGCCGAGTTGGGGCGAACTCCAGCGCTTCGCATCGCACCCGACCGCGTTGCTGGAGGTTCTGTGGAGCGGGGCCTATCCCCGAATCTTCGACCGCACCATACCGCCGCAGCAGTGGCTGGCAGACTATGTCGCGACCTACGTCCAGCGCGACGTGCGGCAGCTCCTCAACGTGGGTGACCTTCGGGCCTTCACGAACTTCGTGCGACTGGCCGCCGGCTCCACAGCCTGCGAGATCAACCTGTCGCGCCTCGGTGGCGACGCCGGGGTCTCGCACAACACGGTGAAGGCGTGGTTGTCAGTGCTGGAGGCGAGTTACCTCTTCTTTCGGCTCCCCGGGTGGCACACCAACGCGCGGAAGCAGGTCGTGAAGTCGCCGAAGCTCCACGTCATCGACAGCGGGCTCGCCTGCTACCTGCTGGGCATCCGGTCGCCCGAGCAGCTGCAGAGCCACCCGCAGCGTGGCGCGATCTTCGAGAGTTGGGTGGCGGCGGAGTTGCTGAAGCAGGGGGCACACGCGGGATCCGCCGTGTCGCTGTGGCATTACCGGGATGCGACCCGGCTCGAGGTGGACCTGGTGATTGATGCCCCCCCCGACGTGGTTCTGGTGGAGGCAAAGTCGGGAGCCACGGTGGCGAGCGACTTCACCGACGGCGTGGAGCGGCTGGCCCACTCGCTTGAGCCATCGATGCCGTCAGGACGCATGCGTCGCGCGGTGGTGTATGGCGGCGACGCGGCACAGCGACGTGGCGCGACGGAGATTGTGCCATGGCGGGCGATCGATTCAGTGGACTGGATTCGGAAAGCAGGGCACGCACCTTAAGCCGGCGAGGCGCATGCGAACGAGGGGCGACTCTTCGAGCCCTTGGGGCTGAACGCCCATGCCTACGATCCCCCAGTGGTCACGTGTGCATGGGAGCACAGATGCTGGCAAGTGGCGACCCTTGACACATCGGATCCTCGACACAGAACGTCGGGGGCCAGACGCATGCCGACGTTTGTGACATCGCAAGACGCAAGATGTCGACGCCGCCCACGTACCCGCTAACCGATACGCCGTACCCTCCACATCCACCATGCTTCTCCCGGAAACGACACGCCGAATGGCGACGAGCGCCATCGTCATGATTCTCGTCACGGCGGCCTTCCAGGCATCGGGACACTCGGGTGCCCTACTTGAGAACGACTGGCTTCCCCCGCTCGTCGCCGGGAGCTACGTCCTGCCGTACCTGCCGAGGGGACGACCGATACTTGGCGGAGTTCTGGTCCACGGCGGGCACGCTCCGCATCGCGCCCCCGGATGCTCCGAATGATGTCGTCCTCGACTTCGGGTATCTCGTCAGGCGCACCAGGACGGGAGGCACTCCAACCCACCAGCATGCGCACGAGACGTTAACGGCGCACCGCGTAGGCACGTCCACGCATCCCACTCGTCTTGATGGCGTTTTCGAGAGTGGAGCATCATACGGACCGCTTCATCCCGGCCGCACGAAAGGGAAGTCCGTAAGTACCAGGATTAGCGAGCGCGCGTTCCTGGAAGCAAAGGCCAGGCACGATGGCCTGCGCCGAGACGTGCTGGGCCACGGATGATCCGTGGCGGTCATCTCGTGGTGGCTGCAGACGTGACGCACGTCGGCGCGTCTTCCGTGATCTCACGAGAGGTCGCGAAAGACGTCCTCATCTGGAACGCGCGCCGGGTGTTCGGACGAGGGCCTGTTCCGCCATCGCCAGGTGCGCCGGACCATCCACACCAAGCTTCGCACACAACGCGAGGAACGCCGCGCGCCGCGCCGCACCATCGTCCGTATTGAACGCGAGGTACATCGGCCGAAGCGACCAGTCATACCGCGAATCGACAATCCCATGAATCGCCGCGAGCGTCGCGGCGAAGTGATACGCCATCTCCCCGCCGGCACGCAGCAACCCCCCAAACATCGCCTGCACCACCACGGGGGGATGGAACCCGATCACCAGGTCGAGCACCTCGGTGCGTCCGGCAAAGGGGGCGGCCTCGCCGAGTGCTGCCAGGATCGTGTCGGTGCGTGTGGCGTCGTCGATCAACGCGGGAGCGCGCGACAGCACAGCCAACCGCACCTCGATATCTCCCGCATGCACGGCTCGGCGCAGCGTCTCTTGCGCGGTCGGAGTGTCGAGCGCTGCGAGAGCTTCCACGTCGCGCCAGCCCGACGGGGGCGTCAGCTGTCGCTCCACCAGGCGCTGGCTTTCGGCCGAAAGCGAGGCGAGAGCTTCGAGGTCGTACCCCGTTCCCTCCTTCCATCGGTCGTAATCGATCTGCTTGCTCTCGGCGAAGCGCTGCCAGGCGTCCGCGTCTCCACTGCGATCGTGATCGAGGCCAGGGTGTCGCAACACGTCCGACGTCGCCGATGGCTCGCTGTCGCGCGGTGCGGCGACAAACGGCGGAGGGCGCAACGAGGCGCGGATGGCGTCCATGTCCGGATACTCCGCGTCGGTGGGGTTCGGCGCCTCGAGGATCCAGTACCGGCGGTCGGCATCGGTGAATTCCCCGGATGACGTCGACCCGTGGCGGTCAAAGAAGTGTAGGCCGTCACCGCTCTCGCGCGGCCGCGTCGTCACCTGACGCGCCAACTTGAAGTAGGCACCGATCGGTGGCGCCGGATGCGAGTGCCCCACCTCGATGATCGTGTTGCCCGCGTCCAGCTCGGCATCGAGCAGCGCGCGGAGCACGCGGGGCATCGCATCAGCGTCTGCTTGATCTTCCTGCGCGATGCGTGCAGGTCGCTTCATGGCCGAGTTCCACCGGGTCATCGGTTTGGGAAAGCCGCGCCGTGTCCGGGCGCAAAGCTACGCGCCGCACTCGGCGTGCCCCAGCACCCCTTGCACCTCTGAGGGCGGCCATACTAAACTGAACCGTATGGTTCAGTTTCGCAGAGCCCACCTCGACACTTCGTTCGCCGCCCTCTCGGACGCCACCCGACGCGGCGTCCTGGAACGGCTGGGACAGGCCGACGCCTCCATCACGGAACTGGCCGAGCAGTTCCGGATGAGCCTGACCGGCATGAAGAAGCATGTCGGCGTACTGGAGCAGGCCGGCCTCGTCACCACCCAGAAGATCGGGCGGGTGCGCACTTGCTCGCTCGGCGAGCGCCGGCTCGAGGCCGAAACCGCGTGGATTGAGCGGTACCGCCAGCTCTGGGATGCACGCTTCAACGAGTTGGACCAGGTCGTGGCCGAGTTGCAGCAGAAGCACCGCGTCGATGGCAAGTGAAACACCCCGTGAATCCTCTCTCTTAGCCCTCATCACATGAAGCACACCACCGCCATCGAGCGCACGTCCGATCGCGAGATCGTCGTCACGCGCACCTTCAACGCCCCGGCGCACGTCGTGTTTGAGGCGTGGAGCAACCCCGAACTGTTCCAGCGTTGGTGGACCCCGAAGTCGTTCGGGATCACCTTCGTCTCCTGCGAGGCCGATGTGCGCACCGGGGGCACGTACCGCTTCCTGTTCACGCACGCGTCGCTCGAGCAGCCGATGGCCTTCTTCGGCCGCTACATCGAGGTCACGCCCCCGTCGCGCATCGTCTGGACAAACGAGGAAACACCGGGTGGCCCCGTGTCCACCGTGACCTTCGAGGACCGGGGTGGCACGACCCTCCAGGTCCTCAGCGAGCTGTATCCCTCCAAGGAAGCGCTTGACGAGGCCCTTGCCACCGGCAGCTCGGGCACGAATGGCGCGCCGGAGCAGTTCGAGCAGCTGGACCTCGTGCTCGTCACCCTGGTCGCGTCATAGGGGCTATCCCGGCCCCAGCCGTCCGTCCAGCGCGACACCAGATCGACGTCGCCGTCGTGCTGGACTGGGCTCACCACGGTGATGCACCATATTGTTTCTCCATGGGCGTTCACCAGCGCGACTATATCCTGCGGCTCATCGAGCGCATCGCCGCCGTCCTCGCGCGCGCGATGCGCCGCAAGAACGAGGGCGACGCCGCCGGCGCGCGCGGCGATCTCGCCCAGGCCACCACGGACCTACTCGGCCCCGCTGGCCAGATGGTCCCGTATGTGGACGTGCGCACCGCGGTCGACCTGCTGTCGGACGCGGAGCGCGTGTGGCTCTATGCGCGCCTGCTCGATGCCGATGCGGAGCTGCAGGACTCGCTTGGAGTGGACAGCCAGCGTACGCGGCGTCGCGCGCTGGAGCTGATGCGCGAGGTGATGGCGCGCGGCGGGGAGTTGCCCGATACCCTTCGCGCGTTCGCGGCCGAGCTCGAGGATCGCGACCGTACGCCACATGCGCTGGGGTGAGTCGCGCCGGTGATCCACCGCCTGCGCGCCGCCCCTGAACCCTGGACCGGCCTCGCGAGCCTTGTCTCGCATCTCGTTGCGCGGTAGTCTGGAGTTATGGACTATCGCGGCCGGATCACCGTCGAACCGGGGAAGCGGAGTGGCAAGCCCTGCATCCGCGGCCTTCGAATCACCGTGTACGACGTCCTCGACTATCTAGCCGGGGGCATGACAGAGGACGAAATCCTCGCCGACTTCCCGGACCTGGAACGAGAGGATATTCGCGCGGTGCTTGCCTTCGCGGCGGATCGGGAGCGCCGACTGGTATCGGGTCAGGCAGCCTAGACCAGAAGCGCACATTCTGGCAACCCAACGTGACCGATTTTCAGTTTACGGAGTACTTCGAGGAGGAGGTTCTCCGAAAGCGGCCGTATCTGAAGAAGGAGTGGTGCGTCCGGGTGGTGCAATCACCTACGAGGGTGGAGCCCCAGGAGCGAAATCGCTGGCGCTTTTGGGCGCCGGTTCCGGAACTCGGAGGTCGCTATCTGCGGGTCGTCACCTTGGAGGATCAGCGCACGATTCATAACGCCTTTCCCGATCGGGGATTCACGCCGTGAAGCTCAACTACCATTCGGACACCGACTCGCTGTACATCGACCTTTCGGAACGCACGAGCGTCGAAAGCCGCGAGGTCTCAGAAGGCATCGTCCTCGACTACGACGAAGCGGGCAACCTGGTGGGGATCGACATCGACAATGCGAGTCACAAGGTTGCGCTCCAACGCCTCGTGGTGAGCCGCCTGCCGGGCGAACTCGAGCGCATTGCGGGCTGAGAACGCCTGGCTTCGACACGCGCGTCGTTTGCGTTAGACAGAGTCGCGTCCGCCCGCGGGAGCAGCCAAGACGCGGCATCCCGTTGAGGGCAGCAGAATGGCGGAGCCAAGACAGAGCGTGCGGACGCGTCGGGCTTTCCCCGACTCGCCGTCGCCCTGAACAGCCCTACACTGTCTGACCGCTCCTCCCTTCACGAGACGGCATGACGGTCGGCGTCCTTCCGCAATCCACACGCTCCTCTCAGCTCGCCCTCTGGCGCGCGGCGCAGTGGATTGGGGTCGCCCTCACCGGCGCCCTCCTCGCCGGGCTCGTGTGGTCGCCGGAGATCACCCTGCGCCTCCTGTGGAATGCCGTGATCCCCGTACTGCCGGCCACCTTTCTCGTGAGCCCGCAACTCTGGCGCAATGTCTGCCCGCTCGCGACGCTGACGATGTTGCCGCGGGAACGCCCCACTGCGCGGCGCATCACGGAGCGCACGGTGCGCACGGCCACCGTCATCGGCCTCCTGCTGCTCGTCATCCTGGTGCCGGCGCGGCGCGCGGTGTTCAACACGGACGGGCCGTTCCTCGCGACCACCATCGGTGCGATCGCCCTGCTGGCCCTGGTCGCCGGACTGGCCTACCACCGAAAAGCCGGCTTCTGCAACGCGATCTGCCCGGTCCTCCCGGTGGAGCGGCTCTACGGGCAGCGGCCGCTGCTCAAGGTGCAGAACGTCCGCTGCCTGCCGTGCATCCAGTGCACGGACCGCGGGTGCCTCGACCGGTCGCACCTGGATTCGCTGCGCACCGTGCTGGGGCCGCGACGGAACACCCCGGACTGGATCTTCTCGCCGTTCGGGATCTTCGCGGCCGCCTTCCCGGGGTTCATCGTCGCGTACTTCCTCGGCCACGATGGCGCCCCCGCCGTGACGACCTACGTGCAGGTGCTGCAGGGGATGGTGATCTCGTTCGTCGCCGTCGTCCTGCTGGTGCGGGTCTTCGCGGTGAAGGCCACGACCGGCGTCACCTTGCTCGGCGCCCTGTCGGCGGGATGTTACTACTGGTTTGTCGCACCAGGGATCACCCACGCCTTTGCCTTGGGGACTGGCAGCATGTGGGTGATGCGCTCCCTTACGCTCGCCCTGGTGACAGGCTGGCTCGCCCGCGCGCTCCGCGGCAACGGCAACGGGGCGACCACCGATCGGTCGCTCCCGCTGGTCGGCTGACTAGCGGGGCACGAGGGCAACCGCGCGGAGCGGCCCCCCGGACCCTCCCTCGATCTTCATCGGCAGCGCAATGATCGTCGCGCCCTTGGGCGGGAGGACCCCCACATTCGCAAGGTTCTCGAGGCCGAGGACGCCGGCCCGCGCCGCGACCTGGTGCACGATGAAGTCCTTGGATGCGCCGTAGTCGATGGAGGCGACATCCGCGCCTAACGCCTTCACCTTGCGATCCGTCACCAGCAATCGCGCCGCCTCTTCCCCAAAGCTCGGGAAGTGCAATCGCGACGCATCACCGGGGGTGTTGTCGCCCAGGTATGCCTTGGCATCGGGCCACCGCATGGACCATCCCGTGCGCAGGATGACGATCGCCCCGCGTGGGATGGTGCCGTGCGCCTTCTCCCACGCCAGCACATCAGCACGCGTGAGGCGATAGTCGGCACTGCGCGCGGCTTGTGCACTCACGTCCAGTACGACCGCCGGCCCAATGAACTGGTCGACCGGGATCCGGTCGGCCGTGAGGCCATCCTTCGCGAAGTGAATGGGAGCGTCCAGGTGCGTCCCGCCATGCTCGGGCGCCGCATAGGCATACGAACTGTAGAACCAGCCGCCCGGCGTGGGACCATACGCCAGCTGGTCCAGCGAGAACCCCGTGGTAGCCGTGGGCCAATACAACGTCTTCTTGTTGAACGCATGCGTGAGGTCAACGACGCGATATCGCGTGAGATCAACCGCCTGTGCCGTGAGGAGGCAAGGCACGCAGAGCAAGGTCAGCAGTGTGCGCATGGAAGGGCTCGGAGAAACACGCGTCCCGGCGACCGCCGGGACCCAGTGTCGTTAGGTGTGGCAAGGGAATAGATAGGCGCGTCCCGCAGAAGCCGGGGCCCAGTGTCCTTGAAGTTTGCAAGCAAGGAACGGCAATGATGCGAACTTACCCCATGTATCACGCGTCACGGAGAGACTCAGAGACGTCGAAGCTCGCAGGATGGAGCGGCACCCATGCGACATCATCCCGCGACCCCGTCACCACTCTCCGCACGCTCCCCGCGTCCATATCCCGTGACAATGACAAGAGGAACCGTAAGCAGCAGCGCCCATGCGTAGAGATTCGCCATCCCCACGGTAAACGGTGACAACCGCGGCATCCCGAACGCCTCCGCCCCAGCGCTCGCGCTCGACGCAAGGATCGTCGGGAGGAACCACGGCAGCAGGAACGGCCACGTGCACACGGTGAGGTCCAACAGGTTCGCGCGGCGATAGGCCGAGAGCCCGACCCTCGCCCCCATCCGCTGGACGATGGTTCCCACGGCGAGCATCGCCACCACACTGTGCGTCGTCAGCATCACCGCGACAGACACCATCGCGACAATCCAGCCCTCGGTCGCCGCTGCCGACGTCGTGGCGCGGTGCAGGCGCTCCGCAAGGCGGTCCACCACCCCCGACGCCTGCAATCCACCCACCAGCCCCATCAGCAGCAACGTGAAGACCGAGACGCCGACCCCGCGGCCCAGCCCATCGATGATGAGTCCACGTGCGCCGAAGGCTGCACGATCGATGTAGAACACGCGCGCAGGGTCGAGCAGGCCGAGGCCGAGTCCCATCGCCAGCGCGAGGCCAATCCCGGCGAGCAACCCTTCCAGCAAGTGACGCCGACGAACCAGCATCACAATCACGACCGTCGGCACCAGCAACAGCGGGAGACCCGCGGCCGACCCGGCCAGCGCTGCTGCGGCCCCGGCGGGACGCGCACGCATCGCCGCGAGCACGACGGTCGCCACCAGCGCGACAAGTCCGGCCGGCAGGACGTACTTCATCCGGCTGCGCACCGTCCCGGGCACATCGGTCGCCTGCGAACCGGCACTCGCAATGCTCGTGTCCGACACCGGTGAGATCGAGTCCCCCCAGGTGGCCCCCGCGAGGATCGCCCCCATCAACACGACCGGGTCGGCGCCTAACGACCCTCCAGCCGGATACAGCAAGGGCCCGGCCACGAGGATCGTCCCGAAGCTGGTGCCGGTGGCGGTGGAGACCATCGCACACGCGAGAAATGCCGCACCGGTGTAGCCTGCTGCGCCGAGTTGGAGTGTGCGAGCCAACCATGCCAACGACGGGATCAGGCCACCTTCAGTCAGCAGCGTGCCGAGGACGCCACTGAACAGCCAGGCGATGATCATCAGGGCAACGATCGGTTGCCCCATCGACCCCAGGACGGCCTCGGCCCATGCCGGTCGGTCTCGCACGAGGAGCGCGGCGAGTCCGAGGGCACCGAGCAGCACGGGCCAGAAACCGCGTTCGTCCGGCGCACCATTCACGGCGAGCCAGACGACTCCCGTCAGGAAGAAGGCGAATGGGGCCAGCGCGCCTGCCAGACCAAGTCGGTACTCGAGCCGACCTGTCGAACCGTTCATGCGTTCCCGGGGAGAAGGATCGCGGGAGATAGGGCCCCGTCACCGCGACGGGAAGGGGTCGCGTGCCGCCGTCACCACCGTAGGTTCAATGGGTCTCCTCCCGGCGCCACGTGACCGACGCGACTTTCACGCTCTACGACCTCCGGGTCGAGGTTCTTGCCACGGATCGCCCCATGGTCTGCAACCATCCGGCCGGCACCTGGTTCGAGCTGCACGGGGAGAACCTGCGCTTTCCCGACGGCCAGTCCTTTCCGCTGTACCCGCTGGCCGCGCTCCTCCCCATCCTGCCGGCCAAGCAGCGGATGACCGATCCCGCCGACTGGATGACCACCGACACGGACATCGCCTGCCCGGATCCCTATTGTGGCGGCCGCTTTCGCATCACCCGCACGGGGATGCGTAGTTTTCGCCATGGCGACGTCACCGTCGTCCCCATGCCCCCCGACGCCCCCTGATCATGCGGACCACCATCGCCTCCCTCGAAGCCGAGTACCTGCGCTACAAGGGGCTTGCAGAAGCCACCTTCGCCCAGCTTGATGAAGCCCAGCTCGGGATGCGCGCCGGGGAAACCTCCAACTCGATCGCCACGATCGTCTGGCACATGGCGGGCAACCTCACGTCCCGCTTCACCGACTTTCTCACGACCGACGGCGAAAAGCCGTGGCGGCAGCGCGAGGAGGAGTTCACCGACCGCGACGTGTCGCGGGACGTTCTCCTCGAGAAGTGGAACGCGGGATGGCAGGTGTTGTTCGACACCCTGGGCACCCTGGTCGACGACGACCTCTCCCGCACGGTGGTGATCCGCGGACAGGAGCTGCCCGTCGTTGAGGCCCTGCACCGCTCCCTCGCCCACGCCGCGTCCCACGTGGGGCAGATCCAGTTCTGGGGGAAGGTGATGAAGGGAACGACCTGGAACTACCTGTCCATTCCACCTGGCGGTACGGCGGCGTACAACGCCAACCCGACGCACGAGAAGCCGCCCACGTCGCGCGCGTAGTCTCCCTCACCATTCACCCCTCCATCACCATGCGACCCACGCGTTTCACCCTCCTCGCCCTGTTCGCCGCCGCCGCCTGCACACCGGCCGAAAAGCCGGCGGACACCGCGACGACCGCTCCAGCCGCCACCCTGATGGCCGACCTCATGAAGGACGTCGGCGAGGTGGAGCAGAAGCTGGTTGACCTGGCCAAGGCCATCCCGGCTAACAAGTACAGCTACCGCCCCTCGGCTGGCGTGCGCTCGGTGGGAGAAGTGGTGATGCACGTCGCGAGCGACAACTACTTCATCCCGGCTGCGGCGGGAACGCCGGCGCCGGCGGCCACGGGAATCGTCCCCGACAACTACGAGTCGGTGGTCGCCTACGAAAAGCGCGCCGTCTCGCCGGACTCCGCGGTGAAGGAGATGCAGGCGTCGTTTGCCTTCATGAAGCAGGCGATGCAGGCGGCCACGCCGGAGGCGATGTCCGCGAAGAAGAGCATGTTCGGCGCCGAATACACGGGGCAGCAGGTATGGATCATGGCAACCACGCACCTGCATGAGCACCTGGGGCAGATGATTGCCTACGCGCGCGCGAACAACATCACCCCGCCGTGGAGCAAGTAGGACGCTCGCGGTAACCTCGCGTGGATGACCGTGCCGTAAAGCCTGCCACCGCCCTCATCAAGGGTGGGTGGCAGCTGGCCGGCGGGCACGGCCCCGTGGATCGCGCCGCGGCCCTCGCGGACATGCGCGCCTTTGTCGACGCCGGCGTGACCGCATTCGACTGCGCCGACATCTATACGGGGGTCGAGGCGCTGATCGGCGAGTTTCTCCGCACGGTGCCGCCGGGAACCGTCCGGATCCATACCAAGTGCGTGCCGGACCTGGACCAGCTCGATACGCTGGACATCGAGACCATGGCGCGCACGATCCAGCGCTCGCGCGAGCGCCTGGGGGTCGCAGCGATCGACCTTGTGCAGTTTCACTGGTGGGACTACACACGCGGAGATTATGTCGCCGCGGCGCAGGCGCTGGCCGACCTGCGCCCACGTGGGCTGTTCGCCCGACTCGGCCTGACCAACTTCGGCGTGCTACAGCTCAAGGCACTGCTCGCCGCCGGCGTGCCGATCGCCACCCACCAGGTGCAGTACTCGCTGCTCGACCGGCGACCGGCGGCGACGATGACGGCGCTGTGCCAGGTCCACGGGATCGGCCTGCTGTGTTATGGCGCGCTCGCCGGTGGCTTTTTCCATGAGCGATGGCTGGGCGCACCGGAGCCCGCCGAACCCATGGAGAATCGGTCCCTGGTGAAGTACAAGCTCATCATCGATGAAGTCGGCGGATGGACGCGATTCCAGACCCTGCTCCAGAAGCTGGACGCGGTCGCGCGTTCACACGGTGTGAGCATCGGCGCAGTCGCCATTCGCTGGGTTCTTGAACAACCTGGGGTTCAGGCCGTGATCGTGGGTGCGCGCCACGCGGGCCACCTCGCCGCGACGCTGGCCGCGCTCTCGCTGGCGTTTACCGACCGCGACCGCGCAGAGATCGACACCTGTCTCGCCGAGCTGACGGTTCCGCCGGGGGACGTATACGAGCTCGAGCGTGACCGCAGCGGTCGCCACGGGCGCATCATGCGCTACAACCTGTCGACGAGCTGATTGTTTGCCTGGTGGCTGGGCCATGCCACGGGGACCGCGCACTGTCACATCGCTCCACGGAACCGTTACGGGCGTGCAGCACCCCTGCCTAACCAGTCCCACGGGGGCGACGGCGAACCTTGCCGGTCAGCAACAAGCGCGCGGAAGTTTCTGTGATGGGTCGCACATCATTCGTTTTGGTGTCGAACCCGGCTCCTCTCCGGGTCGGACAGCCTGACGCGATCCGGGCAGCCGACCGGCAGTTCCTGCCGACCACGTCGGGAGGACTCCACGGATGCGGGGTCTGGTCCGAGACTTGCTTACCAGTACCTGTGAGACGCACACCAACCCTGGTATCCTGGAGATCCTGATGTACGAAACCCCGAAGCTTGAGAAGTTCGGCAGCTTTCGCGAGCTGACCCTGAACCGTTATCCGTCCACCAACACCAAGCGCGTCATTGGCGATGACCTGATCCCCGGCATCGGCATGGACTGCGACGGCAACGCTCCGGTCGGCGACCCGACCGCCTGCATCCGCTCGTAAGCGCCCTGCGGCGCCCAGCGCCGCCCCAGCAGTAAGCCACCCCGCGTCGCCGCTCCTCACTGAGCCGACGCGGGGTGGTTTGCGTTTGGAGGCAGCCTCGACGGTGGGAGGCCATCGTCCGGGCGCCGGGTTGCCGTTCGGACCGCGTCGCCCCCCCCGCGCGACGCCGTGTGTGGCCCCTATTGAGCGGCCGGTGGGGACCGGTCGGCCACCCCCGTCCACGCAGGTCGGCACCGGGCCACCCCTCCCTGATCCACCTCAATGCGCACCGGCCCGGGCCGGCCGAGCCGTCACCGCCGACGGCTTAACGCTCGATGAGCGGTCCCCAACCCACGCGTGTTCCCTTGCACATCTGTGCAGGGAGCTGTAGGGTTGTCTTTACCCGGCGCAGTTCCCCACGGGTTCCCACCGCAGGTCCACAACTCAATCCTCCCCCACCATGGCCGCACGTAGCCGCCGCCAGGCTCCCGCCAAGCGCCCTGGCAAGTCCGCCCGCAAGAAGACCACGCAGCAGGGCTTCCCCCGCGGAGCCAAGCACCCCTCCGCGCAGCTCACGGCTGACGTGGTCAAGGCACTCCGCGCGGGCAAGTACGACAATCGCCCCTACGCCGAGCTGGCCGAAAAGTGGGGAGTCTCCCCCGCGGCGATCTCCCTCGCCCGCACAGGAAAGACCTGGACCTGGCTCCCCGGTGCCAAGAAGCCCATGAAGCCTACCGACCCGAAGCGCTCCCGGCGCCGGCCGGCTGGTACCCGCGCGGCCAAGCGGAAGTCGAGGTAGCTTTTCCGGGATGCAACGCATCCCGGCCTTCCTCCTGATCCTGGCGGGCGCAACCGCGCCCGCCACCCTCGGCGCGCAGTCTTGCCCGCCGGGCGCCGTCCTCGACAGCACTGGCGCCCGGTTGCAGGGCCTGGTCGACTCCCTCGCCCGCGCCAACCCCTCCATCTCGGGCATCTCCCTCGCGGTCATCGGCCGCGGGGGATGTATGCGCTTTGAGGGGGCGGCCGGTGTCGCCGACCGGACCACGGGCGCACGGCTCACCCCGGCGTTTACCCATCGGATCGCCAGCAACACCAAGACGTATGTGGCCGCCGCGGCGATGCGGCTCGTTGAGGACGGGCGCCTGTCGCTCGACGACCGGATCACCCAGCGGCTCTCAACCGGGCACCTCGCCGCCCTGCGGCGCGACGGATACGACGTCGATCGCATGACCGTTCGGCACCTGATCACCCACCGGGCGGGGATCTACGACTACGCGATGGACGACCGCTTTATCGCAGCGACCCTCGCACGACCAACGTACCGATGGACCCGCAGCGAACAGGTGGACTCGGCGATGGCCTGGGGGGCCCCGTATGGCGCGCCGGGTCAGGTCTACCACTACACGGACACCGGCTACCTCCTGCTCGCCGAGGTGATCGAGCGGATCACCGGGCAGGGATTGGCGCCCTCGCTGCGCTCGCTGCTGAACTTCGAGCGCCTTCAGCTGGGGGCGACCTGGCTGGAGAGCCTGGAGCCGCAGCCCGCCACCGCCGGCCCGCGCGCCCACCAGTACATCGGCCCGCAGGACACCTATGGCTTTGACGCCAGTGTTGACCTGTACGGCGGCGGCGGGCTGGTTGCGACGCCGATGGATATGGCGCGGTTCACGCGGGCCCTGCTGACCGGGCACGTGTTTCGCTCCCCGGCCACGTTGACGCTGATGAAAACCACCATGGGGTCGTCGGGGCGCGCCGCGGGGTACGCGGCGGGGTTGTCCGGCGTGCGAGTGGGGACTGCGGAGGGATGGGGACACTCCGGCTTCTGGAACACCTGGTCGTACCACTTTCCGGCGCAGGATGTCACCCTGGCGGCGTCGGTCACCGAGCAAACGGACCGCACGGTGTCCCGGGCCCTTCTCGAGCAGGCGGCGCATGTTGTCTTTCGCTAGGGCACGGATCCTCCTTGCCGTCGCCGCGTGGCTTCCGCTGCAGGCGCTCGCACAAGGCACGCTGTTCGTCGTTGGCGGTGGGCCGCAACCGGACGCCCTCGTGCGGGAGTTTGTTGAGCTGGCCGGCGGCCGTGGGCGGGCCCGCATCGTGGTGATGGCGATGGCCAGCGCCGACGGCGAGAAGAGTGGCGAAGACAAGGCCAGGCAGCTGCGCGGGCTTGGCGCGACGGCCACCAACCTGTGGATCAACCGTCGGCAGGCCGACAGCGATTCGGTGGCCCGCCTGCTCGACGGGGCGACGGGGATCTGGTTTGGCGGTGGACTGCAGACCCGTCTGGCCGATGTCATTGTGGGGACACGAGTCGGCGCCGCCATCCGGGCCCGCTACGCGGCTGGTGCCGTGATTGGCGGGACGTCGGCCGGCGCCGCCGTCATGTCCACCCCGATGATCACTGGGGATGAGCGCCGGCGGGGCGGCGACCGGTACCCGGATGATTCCTCGGCCATCTTCATCACGATCGATCGCCAGAACGTCGAGACGGCCACCGGCCTCGACCTGTTGACCCAGGTGGTCATCGACCAGCACTTCGTGCGCCGCAAGCGGCATAACCGCCTGCTCTCCCTCGTCCTCGAGGGACCGGTCCGACTCGGTGCAGGCATCGACGAGTCGACCGCGCTGGTGATCGAGCCCTCGGGCGGTTGGCGGGTGAGCGGGGCAAGCACCGTCGTGATCTATGATGCGCGCCAGGCCACCGCCGGGCCCGCCACCTCACCGTTAGGCGGCAGCGGGATCATGACCCACGTGTTGCCGGCCGGATCGCGCTTTGATCCTACGAGCGGCCGGGCCACCCTGCCCCGCTGACCGACGGTTCGTCCCAGCAGTGGTTTCCTGACGCCGGGCAACACCCTACCTTGACGCCATGCGACCTCGCCGATTCCTGCTCGCCCTGCTCGGGGCACTGCTTGGCTGCGTGCAGGAACTCGACGTGCCAAAGGTCGAGCTGGACCCGGTCTCCCTTGAGTTGAGTGTCTCCACCCAGACCCTCACCCTGGGACGCGCCGATACCATTCGCGTCGCGGTCGTCAACAATCTGGAACAGCCGGTTCGCCTGACGTTCGGGAACCTGTGCCAGGTGTTCGTGACGGTGCGCAATCGCGAGGGCGATATCGTCGCCCCGCGCGATGGCCGGCCCGCGTGCCTCCCGGTGCAGTCGCAGCTTGCGATCCCGATCGGGGGCCGGCAGGTCTTCACGACGGTGTGGACGGGCGGCTTCGACTTCGCCCCGCCCGATACCCCGACCAAGGTCCCCCCGGGGACCTACTTCGTCTCCGCCGAACTGATCGCGCGCGGCTACTCGACGCTCGCGCCGGCGTTTCGGGTTGATGTGACGCAATAAGGGCGAAACTGCCACTGCGAAGCACGCGCAGTACGGGCAGCTCGAGCGGCACGGGCGGTACGCGCGGTACGCTTCCCGTGCTGCCCTGACCTCTCGTGCTCCTCGTGCTGCATCCGTTGATCTTGCCCCTTGCGGCTCCTCCTCCACCCGCTAGCGTCTCACGAAGCGCACCCCTGGAGCCCTTCGATGCACCGACTCGTCGTCCTCGCCGCGTTCGCCCCCGCCCTCCTGCTCGCCCAGGACCCCCACATGGCCAAGGCGCGACGCGTGTTGGCCACCACGCCGCTCGTGGACGGGCACAACGACCTCCCCTGGGTCATTCGCAACAACAAGGCCGCCCCCAAGGACGTCGAGGCCTACGACCTCACCAAGCGCACCACGGGGCACACCGACCTCGCCCGACTGCGCAGTGGGATGGTTGGCGGCCAGTTCTGGTCGGTCTACATCCCCGGTGAGATTAAGGATTCCGGCTTCGCGAAGGTGCAGCTCGAGCAGATCGACATCATGCGACAGGTCCTGCGCAAGTACCCGCAGGCCATGACGCCGGCCCTCACCGCCGCCGACGTGCGATCGGCATTCGCGAAAAAGCGCATTGGCTCCTTGCTCGGCATGGAAGGCGGCCACGCCATCGAGAACTCACTCGGCGCCCTCCGCGCCTACTACGACATGGGGGTGCGCTACATGACCCTCACCCACAACGTCACCCTGGACTGGGCCGACGCCGGCAACGGCGAGCAGAAACACGGCGGGCTGACGAAGTTCGGTGAAGAGGTCGTGCGCGAGATGAACCGCCTGGGGATGCTCGTCGACCTCGCCCATACCTCGCCCTCGACGATGAGCGATGCGCTCAACGTGGCCGAAGCGCCCGTCATCTGGTCGCACGCCTGCACGCGCGCGATCACCGACGTCCCGCGCAATGTGCCGGACTCCATCCTGCGTCGACTCCCGCAGAACGGCGGCGTGTTGATGGTGACCTTCGTCCCGGGGTTCCTGTCGCAGAAGGTGGCGGACTACAGCATCGTGCGACGTGGCAAGATGATCCAGCTGCAGAGCCAATACGGCGCGGACACGGCCGGCCTCAACCGCGAGCTGCGGGAGTGGGAGCGCACGAACCCGCCCGTGCGGGCCACCATCAAGGACGTGGCCGACCACATCGACCACGTGCGCAAGATCGCCGGGGTGAATCACGTGGGGATCGGGTCCGACTTTGATGGGATCGACGATGTCGTCGAGGGCCTGGAAGACGTGTCGAAGTACCCGGCCCTGTTCGCTGAACTGTCGCGTCGCGGCTGGACCGAAGGCGACCTGCGCAAGCTCGCCGGAGAAAACGTGCTCCGCGCGATGCGCCAGGCCGAGCTGGCGAGCGCGCGACTGCGTCGTATGCGGGGGCCATCCACGCGAACGATTGAGCAGATGGATGGGCGGCCGCGGATGTAGGGGGTACTTCAACTGCAACTGCGAAGCACGGGCGGTACGAGCAGCACGCGCGGCACGGGCGGTACGCTTCTCGTGCTGCTCTGACCTCTCGTGCGGCTCGTGCTGCATCAGTTGAGAGCCCCAACAGCCACTGCGAAGCACGGGCGGTACGGGCAGCCCGAGCAGCACGCGTCCCTACCGACGCACTCGCGCTCCGGCCACTAGTCCGTTGAGCTGCGGCCGGTCGAAGTACCTCCCGCCCGCCACCACGCCCGCGATGCGTCGCGTGTTCGCGATGTTGACCAGGGGGATTGGCCTCGAGCAGGACGAGGTCGGCCACCTTCCCCGGCGCGACCGTCCCCAGGCTGTCGGTGGCGGCGAGGTAGCGCGCCGGCTCCCACGTCCCTGAGCGCAGCGCCTGCGCCGGGGTGAGACCTGCTTTCACGAGCAAGGCCAGTTCATCGTGCACGGCGAGACCCGGCATCGATCGGGTCAGGGGCGCGTCGGTCCCGACCAACATCGGGACTCCCGCGCGGGCCAGGGCGCCTGTCATCGCGACGCGTCGATCAAAAAGCGGTTGCCCCAGCGCCACCTGATCCGCCGGCACGTCGCGCGGCAGTTCCATCACCACCTGGATAAACGCCATCAGGAATCGTTGAAGAACTTGTGCACGGAGTCGCCCGGGACCACCGACGGCGAGAAGTCAATCAACGGCGCCTGCACCACCAGGGTGGGAGTCACCCAGATGGCGTTCTTCGCGATCCCCGCGTAGAGCGGCGCTTGCGGCACGCTGGTGCAGCTGCCGAACAACAAGCGATGCAGGAAGTGCGCGCGCAAACCGTACGGAGTCGGCGGCTGAACATTCGTTGGGAAAGCCGGCCGGGTGCTCCGGCTGCGCTGGCCGGAGTCGGAGGCCTGGAGCGGCGTCGTAGGGGGAAATACATGTCCCGCGAAGACGATGCCCCGTTCGCGCGCGCGACGCGCGGCGCCGAACAGGGCGGCGGGAGGGAGGGCGTTGTGCACCTTGATGAAGTCGACGCCGAGCGTTGCCAGGGAATCGACGGCGCGCGCTCCCTCCGCGGCCGTCAGTGCCACGAGGTGCGGGAGGGGAACCGCGCGGCCCACCACATAGGGGCCAGAGACGACCATCCGCGGCCCGACCTGTGCCCCGCGACCAATCTCCTGCTGCCAGCCCCGCAGCACCTCGAGGCGACTGTTCATGTCGCGCACCCCCGTCACGCCGTGGGCCACGTACAGGGGCAGCATCGCCCGCCCGCCGGGAAGGTCCATGTGGACGTGCATGTCCCACAACCCGGGGATCACAAAGCGCCCCGTGCCGTCGATGCGACGCGCCCCCTGGGGAACCCGTGCCTGCCGTGCCGGCGTCACCGCTTCGATGCGTGACCCGCGCACGACCACCGTTTGTCCGGCGCGGACGGTACCTGTGGAGGGATCCACCACCGAGGTGTTGGTGATGGCGAGCAGCTGCAGGGCGACGGGGAGCAGGGTCAACATGTTGGGGACGTGAGAAGGCGACGATAGTCGCTACTATCGTCGCCTCCACCTCCCCGGTTTCGGAAGAGCCTTACCGCCCGAACCGCACGTCAAAGCGACCACGGTCGGTCCGGCCGTTCCCCTGGAGCCGTTCGACCCGCGTGCCTGATCGCTCCAAGGTCAGGCGACCATTCGCTCGCATCTCATTGATCGCGTCGAGGTCGATGCGCACGTCGCGCCCGTCTGCGCGCCACGTGCCGCGCAGCTGCACGGACTGACGTCGTCCCTCGAGGGCCGATCCACGCGCGCCCGTTGGCCTCCAGGCGTACGCGCATGCGATCGAACGCGAGGTCGGGACCCACGTCCTGACGCAGTCGACCATTGCCGCGATCGTTGGACTCGAACGACCCGAACCATCCGTTGCGATCGTCACGATCGTCGCGGTCCCGCCGGCCATCACGCCCACGGCGATCGTCGGCGCGGTCGCGCTCGTCGCGATTGCGCGGGTCGCTCCACCCAAAGCCGCGGTCCTCAGCGATCTCGGCGCGGAACGTACCATCTGTGGTCCGCCCCTCGAGGACGAGGCGCTCCGGCGTGTCATGGCTGCGCGTACTGCAGCGTGCCACGTCCCGAGGCGCGGCGACCAAACGCCTGGGTCCAGGTCGATGCGCTCAACGTTGCCGCGCCCACCCCGGTCCCAACGACCACGCACCAGGTAGCGCTCGTTGCGAACAAACAGGGTGACGGCAAACTCACCATTGTCGCGCACCGTCATCCGCACCTCGCGCATGGGGAGGCGCCCGAACCGGGCATTGTTGCCATCGAACCACCCATCGCCACGCAGCGTGTAGTTCCGCTCGCCCGCGAACGCGACCGTCGCGGGGACGATGCCTAACAGGGCCACATACATCGCTCGATACATGAGATCCTCCCGTGTTCCCGGGTTCCATGGCGTTCATCGCCACGTGGTACACCCCCTCCCTCGAACGAAGTGTGCCAGCGCGACTGCCCCACCACATACGCAGGTTTGTCCGTCGCAGGGGTCAGGGACCTGTCCCATGGGCGATACGATTGACCGCGAATGTGGACGAAGAGCCTTTCGCAATTCGCGGGCTGGTTGTACCTTCTGGGCCAGTGAACGCAGGTGGTTCACTGCAGTTCTGATGCGGCACCAGGATCTCCGGGGATTCTGGTGCCGTATCATTTCCCCCCCTGAAAGATCCGCCCGCGCGACTATCGCTCGACGGCGCGGCGCGGCGGGAGAATGGCTGGGCCTTCAGCCACGGGAACGCCGCCCGCATGGCGCGGCATGCGGCTCATCAGGGCCTGCACGATGCGCATCGCCGCGAAGCCATCACCAAAGGGTTGCTCGCCGTCGCGCATGCGCGCGAGTTCGCGATCGTCATCCAGCAGTCGCGTCGCCGCCTCGACGACCCGCAACGTCTCGGTGCCAATGACGCGGGCGAACCCGGCGTCCACGGCCTCGGGGCGGTCGGTGCTTGCGCAGCACGAGGACGGATGGGCGATCGCCACATTCTCCTCAACGACCGTCCCGGAATCGGTGAGGGTGAACTGGGCGCGGCGCAGCAACTCGACCATGTCCCCGTACTGCAGGGGGTCCACCAGGTCGATGCGGGGAATCCCCTCCAGCTCCTCGCGCACCACGTCCCGCACGCGGGGATTGAGGTGGACGGGAAAGACCACGTGCAGGTCCCCATGCATCGTCACCAGCTCAGCGAGTGCCGCGCACACATTGGCCAGCGGCTCGCCGAGGTTCTCGCGACGATGCATCGTGACGGCAATGACGCGCCGCTTGTGCCAGGGGATGAGGTTGAGGCGCGACTCATCGAACAGCTGCCGGCGCGGCGTGAGCCGCAGCGCATCGATGATCGTGTTCCCGGTGACGATGATCTGCCCGTCCGCCACTCCTCGCGGCGCAGGTTTTCCTTTGCGTGGGCCGTGGGAGCGAAATGCAGGTCCGCGATCACCGCGGCCATGCGCCGATTGAGTTCTTCGGGAAACGGGTTGCGCAGGTGCTGCGAGCGAACCCCCGCCTCGACGTGGGCCACGGGGATCCCGAGGTAGTGCGCCGCGAGCGAGGCGGCCAATACGGTCGAATTGTCGCCCTGCACCACGACCACATCGGGACGTCGTTCCGAGAAGACCGCGCTCATCGCCTGAAGCGCGTGCGGTGAAGTCCGCCAGCAGCCCACGCGGTGCGACGAGCCCCAGGTCCACCTGGGGGTGATCTCGAACGACTCCAGCGCCTGGGTCAACATCTCACGATGCGGTGCCGTCGTCACCACGGTCGTGGGACCGTCCGCCGATGCCGATCCAACTCGCGAATCACCGGTGCCAGCTTGATCGCCTGCGCACGTGTGCCGACGATCACACACACGCGGTAACGCGCCCCATCCGTGATCGCGGCGAGGTGCGTGGGGGTTTCGAAGGCGTCAGGCCGTCCCCGTGACTGGTCGGAAAGGCCGGCGAGTGGATCGAACAGCGGAATGTCCCTGCGTCTTGAGTCTCATTGCAGGGACGAATGTGTGCGGCCGGGGTAAGGCGGTGCGCGCGTGATCTCGCGCACCGTCGTACACGTCTGCGTACTACGCCGCCGCGGCCCAGTGCAGCGCGAACATCGCACCCTGCGGATCGGTGCACATCGCGATGCGTCCGCCGGGGATATCGGTCTCGACGAACACGTTGCCGCCGTGCGCCTTCACCCGCGCGACGGCTGCCCCGAGATCGGTCACGGTGACGTAGTGCGTCCACGACGGCGGCATGGCAATCGGTCCCGAGTCGCTCACCTGGTACATCCCGCCCATCATCTCGCCGTCGCGATTGAAGAACTGGTAGATGCCATTCGGCCCCATGTCCATCGAGTCACCTTTCGTCCACCCAAAGAGCTCGCCATAAAACGCCAGCGCCTTGTTGATATCGCGGGTCCCCAGCTCGAACCACGCGAAGTCACCGACGCCGGGCGCCTGGGCAGGCATTTCCTGGCTAGGCGTGAACGGGGCGAACATCGCGCCATCGGGATCGGCCATCACGGCAAACCGGCCCACCACGGGAATGTCCATCGGGCCGAAGAGCAACGAACCGCCGTGTGCCTTCGCCGTGGCAACCGTCGCGTCGACATCGGGGGTCGAGATGTAGCCGAGCCAGTGGGCCGGATCTTTGCTGCCCGGGGGCATCTGCATCACCCCGCTGTGGGCGGCCCCACTCCCCTTCCACATGTGGTACGCCGGTTGGGAGGGGTCGGGCTGCCAGCTCTCACTGTCCCACTCGCACACGGCCGCATAGAACGTCTTCGCCGCTTCGGCGTTGGGGGTATTGAGCTGGTGCCAGACAAAGCGGCCGCGCGAGGAGGGGGCAGTCATGAGGGGAGGTGAAGTGGGCGGGTAGAGTGCGGCGGGCCCGCTTCATTCGCCAGTGCGGGTGTGACGGAGCGAACGTCGGCGGGGCCGAATGTCCCCCGCAGGTGCCGTCGCCGTGTCCACGCGCGTGGAGCGAGAGCCCCCCGGCCGGGCGGCCCCGACCGTGCGATTCGCGGGGATTTGAACCTTGCCCCTGCTCCCGGTCCCGTACATGGTTCGGCGTCGACACCGCTACGTCCCCATAGCATGCCCTCTCTCCCGTCGCCCCCGAAGGATCCCGCGGCTACATCATCCCCATCGGGGACGCATTGGGGATTCCGACATCCTCGGTCGTTTTGTCGCCCTCTGCGGTGGCCGGGACGCGCGGATCGCCATCGTCCCCACCGCCTCGGCCGACAGCAACACCGGCAGGGGAGTACGAGGCCACCTTCAAGAAGCTGGCACGCGAGGCCAAGGCCCTCAACATCGAGCGCCGCTCCGACTGCGACGACAGCGACTACCTGCCGTGATCGACGCCGCCGACGGCGTCTTCCTCACCGGCGGCTCCCAGCCTGGCTCAGCACCACGCTCGGCGGGACGCCGATCGCCACCCACATCCGCCGCCGCAACGCCGCGGGACAGCATGTGGCGGGCACCTCGGCCGGGGCTGCCTTCCTCTCCGAGCACATGATCGGGTTCGGCGAGGAAGGCCCCACCCCGCGCGTCGGCATGGTGACCCTGGCCCCGGGCTGGGGCTGACCAATCGCGTCGTCATCGACCAGCACTTCCGTCAACGCGACCGATTGGGCCGCCTGTTGATGGCATCTCGCGCTCAACCCGTTCGCCATCGGGTTGGGGCTGGACGAGGACACCGCCGCGTTCATTGGCCCGGATAACGTCGTGGACATCCATGGGTCCGGTGCGATCACCTGCATCGATCCGTCCAAGGTCGAGTTCTCCGCGGCCGATCACACAGACCGCGGGCAGCCCGTGTCGCTGTTGGGGGTGCGGCTGCACATCCTGACGCACGGCGCCGCCTTCAACCTGCACACGCGCGAAGCGATGGCCCCGGGGCACGCGCGGGGTAGGGGCCCTGTGGCTGGTGCCACCGGATGGGCTCGTTCCGCGGGCGTTCGCGTGCATGCGTGTGAACGTTCACTGACCCCGCTGGCGGTTGCCGGTTCGACAACCAGCTTGCTCTGCGACGACTCAGTGACCCGAACTCTTCGTGATCTACACCTAGCGACGAGTCCAGATGACGAGCGTACCACAGGTCGCCCCGAGGCCTGCGTACGCCGGGGGAGTGTCCGCTGGTCCGGGGTACACCTCGATCGCCTCGATCAGGTCGACCGTGAAGTCGTCAACAGACGGCGGTTGCTGGAAATCTCCAGGGGCCCACCACCGAGCGCCGTCGACGACGAGCTGGGAATAGCAGGCGCCTGTTCGGATACTCCCGCGACCGCGAGTGCTCATGAGCACCGCCTTCCCCTGCGTTCCTGTCACACGGAATCCGCCGACGGTTCGCAGCAGGTCGCTCACTCGAGCGCGGCCGGAACGCACGATCTCGGCGCGCGTCATGAAGGTGCCGCCCGGGTTCAGCCGTCGACGAGATTCGAAGTCCGCGAAGGCGCCACTGCCGGACGTTCCCTCCACCTGGACGAGGGGGAGGCTGCTGGTGAGTGCGTCGAGGACGATGTCCTCGCCCGCTGCTCCACTGACGTTCACCATTCGCGGAGAAAAGCCGGGCTTCCTGATCAGGAGTCGCGGCACCACGCTCCGGGATGGCGCCAGGAGCCACGTGCCATCGTCGCTGGTCCGTACGCTGACCCCATTCGACGCGTCGATGACCTCCGCGTCGGGCAGGGGCTGCAGTGTCGTCCCGTTCCGCGCGAGAACGCGACCCCGAAGCGCGCCAACACGACCCAGGACGAGGTTGACGGTCGCTAGGCCGGTCGTACCGGCACCCATTGTGGTGTCGGCACGCAGCGACCGGCTGACCGCCGATACCGTTACGGGCGATAGTGAGGGCACATCACACAGCCAAGCCACACCAGCGCGATCGAGGGTGACCTGCAACGTGGAGTCCGCCGTGCGCGCCATGGCGCGATCGGGTTCTCGTCGCAACGCCTGCGCTTGCCACGACGCAGTGACTGCCGCAGTCGAATCGCCTGGCGAGGTCCCCGTGACTCGTATCAGGAGCGCACGGCGATCACGCCAAGCTGACGCGCCTGGGCAGACCCGTTCGAGCACCTGCGACATCCCTGGCACCGACCATTTCGTCTCGATGGCGCCTCCCCGGCTGATCACGATGTCATGTGAGGAGCGGTTCAAGCCGTACAGTTCGAGCACGGGATGTGTGATCGTCAGTTGGTACCTGCCCTCCATCGGCGATACCAGCGAGAAGCGACCCGCGCTGTCCGTCAGCGTCACCGGCCCCGCCCCTGTCAACGAGACCGAGGCTCCGCTCAATGGTCGTTGTGAGACACTATCGAACAGCGTCCCGGAGACCGTGCCGCCGTGCGGGCTGACCGCCGCATCGCGGAGCGCGATCCATCCACCCTCCTCCTGGTAGCCCACGACCGATTCCTGCTCCTCCGTGGTCAAGCGGCCCGCGCGCTCGGCGCGAGCTCGTGCGATGCGCGGAATCCGGAGGCTCCATTGTGCAACCGCCCACTCGCCGTTAGGCAGGACGAGAAAGGCGACGCGCCCCGTGGCCTCGCGTGGCACGCCGCTGCCCACATAGGTGAACGTCAGCGAACGCAGTTCCGACGACACGCTGGACACCAGCATCTCCCCTTGAATGTCGGGGACCGAACGACCAGGCCGCGGCGAGAACTGGAGGCAAGCAACCCGGCTCCGGCGCTCCCGGCCCGAAAGCAGTGCTCTTGCACGAAGGCGTCGGAGAGCAGCACGGCGGCGTCGGGCGCGAAGTACACCTGGCGCTCGTCTCGTGTCTGGACAAAGCCTGCCTGCATGACGGAGGTGACCGGGGCCGACGAGAACCCCGGGTCGTTGGTGGCTTCGCGCGAGGTCACGGAGTCCTGCAGGACGCGATCCTGCATATCCAGCGTCCGCACGTACCGCCACACCCGCAGCGCTGGCGCACTTCGCGCGCGGAAGGTCGAGGCAGTCAGCGCCTTGCGAACCTCGTTCCAGATCTGGGCCGCATCGGTGCCAGCGCCCATGGCGCCACACTGTGAACGTCCGGTGATCGTCACGGCGGAAAGTCGCTGGCGGGATGGGCCGAGTGACAGCGTGACCTCTTGAACCCCAACCGCGCTGGTGAGGGGACCAAGACGCGCAGCGGCCAGCCCTACCCGTTGACCCGTCAGTTCGATCGAACTGCCGATGTCAGTGCGAAGTCGCAGCCCCCCGACCTCATCGGTAAGGCCGTGCACCCGCACCGCTCCGTTTGCACTGATCACGGAGATGATCACCCCTGCGAGCGGCTGACCTGTCGCGGAGTCGACCGCCGTCACACGAAGCTCCTGCGCCACGAGCGGCCGCGACCACGCGACGCACAGGAATGCCGTGAGGGCCGCACATCGCTTGAGGGCGCGCACCGTTCCCTTGCAGGAGGGCGCACATCCGAGGACAAGTCCCTTCAGGCCAGCGCTCCACCGCCGGGCTCGTGCTGCGCGAGGGCGGCAGAGGAAGCCGACACCGTGGTTACGGTGCGCACCGGCTTCCAGGCTTCGTCCGCGCGTCCCCGTCATTGTGCCCTCCCTGCGTCTCCTTTGACGATCGGGCATCTTCACAATTGTGTCAAATACAAGAAAGGCGGCCGCGTGGATAGCCAGACGTATGCCCTTTCTACCTTTTAGGTATTCAGAGCTGCACGGTGGGTGGGGCCTGAAGAGATTGTCTGCTGCCGGCGGGGGCGCCCGCTCGCACCGACGGCGGCGCCCCGACGAGCGGGATCCTGCGCCGTCGACCGTCGGGCGGATTTCAGCTGCGCCGGCGGGGTCGCACCCTGCCCGGCGTCTTCCGCCGCGAGGGTTTGGAGGCAGTTTCCCCGGATTCCTCGTCCCTCCCCATGCGCATCCTCGATCGCCGCGTCTTCGTCGGACCCTCTGTCTACGCGCACTTCCCGGTCATCCGCCTGAAGTCGACCTGGGCGAACTGGAACAGTGGCCCACCGCGCGCCTGGGACCCGCCTTCGTTGATGCGCTGATCGAGCGACTCCCGGGGCTCACGGAGCACGGCTGTTCATACGGCGTCCCCGGTGGCTTCATCCGCCGGATGCGCGAGGACGAGGGCACCTGGCTCGGCCACGTCCTGGAACATGTGGCCATTGAGCTGCAGAACATGACGGGCGAGGACGTCACCTTCGGCAAGACGCGCGAGATCGATGGGCGCCCGGGCGTGTACGACGTGGTCTTCGAGTATGAGCAGGCCGAGGTGGGGAACGAGGCCGCGGACCTCGCGTTATCGCTGCTGCATTCGTTGATGCCGGCGCGTTGCGACCGGGCGACCATCCGGCCGACTGGTCATGGGAGACAGCACGCGACGAGTTCATCCGGTACGCGCAGCGACGGGCGCTGGGTCCATCGACGGCGTCGCTGGTGCGCGAGGCGCAACGGCGCGGCATCCCGTGGCTGCGGCTCAACCAGTTCTCGCTCGTCCAGCTCGGCTACGGCCGCCACCAGAAGCGCCTGCAGGCCACCGTCACCTCCAGCACGCCACACATCGCCGTTGAGCTGGCGAGCGACAAGGAAGAGACCAACAAGATCCTCGGGATGCTGGGACTCCCCGTGCCGCAGCAGCGCCTGGTCCAGTCCGTGGACGGGGCCGTGCAGGCCGCACGGCGCATCGGCTTCCCGGTGGTGGTGAAGCCCTACAACGCCAATCACGGCCGCGGCGTCTCGATTCGCCTGATGGACGACGACAGTGTACGGGTCGCGTTCGACAAGGCGAAGGAGCACTCGCGTTCGGTCCTCGTGGAGAGCTTCATCACGGGCGCCGACCACCGCATGCTCGTGATCAACGGTGAGCTGGTGGCCGCGTCACGCCGCGAGCCCGGGCACGTGGTGGGCGACGGCGCGCACACGATCGAGCAACTCGTCGCCATCGTGAACCAGGACCCACGCCGCGGCATTGGCCACGAGAAGGTGCTCACGCGCATCGAGCTCGACCACGAGGCCAATCGCCTCATGGAGACGAAGGGCTACAACAAGGACACCGTCCCGCCGGCGGGCGAGAAGGTCTACCTGCGCCTCACCGCGAACCTCTCCACGGGCGGCACCGCATCGGACGTGACCGACGTCGTCCATCCCGACAACGTTGAGATGGCGGTGCGGGCCATCAAGGCGATCGGCCTCGACGTCGGCGGCGTGGACTTCCTCACCACCGACATCACGCAGTCGTACAAGGACATCGGCGGCGCCATTTGTGAAGTCAACGCGGCTCCCGGGTACCGCATGCACATGGCCCCCAGCGACGGCAAGCCGCGCGATGTCGCGGGTCGCACGATCGACATGCTCTTCCCGGCCGGCAGCCCGAGCTGGATCCCGATCGCCGCCGTCACCGGCACCAACGGCAAGACCACCACGGCACGCATGCTCGCCCACATCCACAAGATGTGCGGCAAGACGGTGGGGCTGACCTCCACGGATGGTGTGTACATCAACGGCCAGCGCACCGTGGCGGGCGACATGACGGGCCCCGTCTCCGCGCGCATGGTCCTCTCCGACCCCTCGGTCGACGTGGCGGTGCTGGAAGTCGCGCGCGGCGGCCTCCTGCGCGCCGGGCTCGGCGTGCGACATGTGGACGTGGGTGCGGTCCTCAACGTGCAGAGCGACCACCTCGGGATGCGTGGGGTCAACACGCTGGACGACCTGGCTGAGGTGAAGCGCATCATCGCCGAGGTTGCGCGCGACACCGTGGTCCTCAACGCAGATGATCCGCGCGTCCTGCGGATGGCCGCGTACACGGATGCGAAGAACCTGTGCTACGTGACCCTCAACCCGGAGCACCAGCTGGTGCGCGAGCATATCCGCGCCGGTGGCCGGGCGATTGCGCTCGAGGGGGGGATCAACGGGCAGATGATGACGATCTACGACAAGGGGGCCCACATCCCGTTGTTGTGGACGCACCTCGTCCCCGCGACGATGGAAGGCAAGGCGACCTTCAACGTGCAGAACGCGATGTTCGCCGCCGCGATGGCCTACAGCATGGGGCTCAAGCTGGAGGACATTCGCAACGGGCTGCGGACGTTTCACACGACGTTTTACCAGGCCCCCGGTCGGCTCAATGTGTTCGATGAGCACCCGTTCAAGGTCATCATGGACTACGGGCACAATGCCGCCGCCGTGGACGCCGTGTGCCAGCTGGTGGCACGGCTCGAGTGCAAGGGCCGGCGCATTTGTGTGGTGGCCGGTCCCGGCGACCGGCGCGATGAGGACCTGGACGAGATCGGTCAGGCCGCCGCGCGCGCGAACTTTGATCATTACATCTGCCGCCGCGACGACGACCTCCGCGGCCGCGGCGAGATGGACGTACCGCACCGCATCCGCGATGCGATGCTCGCCGCCGGAGTCCCCGCCAACCGGGTCCAGGTAATCCCCGACGAGCAGGAAGCGATGCAGGCCGGGCTGGAGATGGCGCAGCGCGGGGACATCCTGCTGCTCTTCGCCGATGCCCTGGCGCGCGGGTGGAAGCAGGTCGTGCACTTCCGGAGCGAAGGCGCGACGGAATCGCTGCACGTGACCGGTTCACATCGGGTCCCGGTGGCCGGTGATGATGCGGCGATCCGGGCAAGTGCCGCTACGTTGGGTGAGGAGGTGTCGCTGGTGCGCGATGAGCGTGGCGTGCGGTTGGCGAAAGAGAGCGACGACTAGTCCCGCGGCCCCGCGCCCCGCCACCATCAACCAGCACCACGCAGCCGCTTGCTCTCCGCACTCATCGATTCCCGCCGCCTCATGGGCCCGAACCTCTACCATGCCCTCCCCGGCGCGGTACTCGAGGTCGCGGTGGAATCGGCGCACGCGGCGGAGCTGGCACGACGGTGGTCCGTGACCGCTCGACGCCTGCTGGATGCGCTGGGATGGCATGGCGAGTCGGTCGTGACGCGCGAGTGGCCCGGCGGCCTCGGCTTGTTTGTCACCGCGCCGGTCGACGGCCTCCTCGCCGCCACCGAGGTCACCGAACAGGCCCTCGCCCTGGTCGAGCTCGGTGAGGCGTTGCCAGACGACGACCTCGTCGCGCGCCTGCGCGTGCACATCCAGCACGAACGACGTCCCGCCTTCGCCTCCCTGGCCCACGCCGCACACGACCATGGGATGGCCTTCAGCTTCGACGACGACCAGGCCGGGGTTGGCGTCGGGACCGGGGCTCACGTCTGGCCACTCACCACGCTCCCCACCGCCACTGACGTCGATTGGGGCACCGTGCACGGCGTGCCCACCGCGCTCGTCACCGGCTCCAACGGCAAGACCACGACCACGCGATTGATCGCGGCCATGTGCCGAGCGGCCGGTTGGGTGACCGGCCACACCTGCACCGATGGCGTCTGGATCGGCGACACGCAGGTGGAGGAGGGAGACTGGTCAGGACCGGCCGGCGCACGACGGGTCGCGTGGGATTCCCGCGTGCAGGCGGCGGTCCTCGAGACGGCGCGGGGCGGGATGCTCCGGCGCGGACTCGGCGTGAACGTGGCCGATGTCGCCGTCGTCACGCGGATCGCCGCCGACCATTTTGGGGAATACGGCATTCACGACGTGACATCGTTAGGCGAGGCGAAGCTGGTCGTCCGGCGCGCCCTGCGCCCTAGCGCCCCGCTCGTCCTCAACGCCGACGACGACACCCTCGTCGCGTTGTCGCGTGCACTGGACGGCCCCACCTGGTGGTTCTCCCTCGACGCCGAAAGCCCGGTCATCCGCCAGGCGACCCTCGCCGGCGCCGCGGTGGCAACAGTGATCGGCGATCACCTCGCCCTCGTGTCTGCCGGCGCCATCGTGCTGCAGGTGCCGGTGGGTGACATCCCGATCCTGCTTGGCGGCAAGGCGCGGCACAACACCGCCAATGCGCTCGCCGCCATCCTGGCCGCGCATGCACTCGGCGCCCCGCTCGCGGCCATCGAGCAGACGTTGCGGACATTTGGGGGATCGCCCATGGACAACCCCGGGCGTCTGCAGCTACGGCAGGTGCGCGGGGCCACCGTCATCGTGGACTTCGTGCACAACCCCGACGGATGGCGCGCCATGCTCGACCTCGCCCGGCAGCTGCGGACCACGGGACGCCTGATCGTCACCCTGGGGCAGGCGGGCGATCGCAACGATGCTGACCTCGATGAGATGGCCCAGGTCGTCTGGGAGGCACGACCGGATCGCATCATCCTCAAGGAGATGGAGTCGTACCTGCGCGGCCGGCCCTACGGTCAGGTGTCCGAGCGCCTGTGGGACGCGTTGCGGGCGGCGGGAGCCCCGGACGAGCGCCTGTCCCTGACCCCGGACGAGGTGACCGCCTCGCGGGACGCACTCGCTGCCGCTGAACCGGGCGACGTCGTCATCATTGCGACCCATGCCTCAGGCGACGAGGTCCTGGCCCTCGTCGACGCCGCCGCCACCACCGCCGCCTAACGACGCCGCGCCTTGCGCGCCTGTTCCTCGAGGGCCGCGCGCTGCACCGCACGCTGTTGCGTATCCCACCCCCACCACTCCAGGTGCGCTGCCAGCACGGGCAACGGCACCGGACCGACCGTCAACAACTCCTGGTGCCACAGCGCCTCGTTGAACTCCTTGCCGAGGAGACGCTGCATCCACGTCCGCATCGCGGCGAACTCGCGCGCCCCCATGGCGGCGGCGCCCGCCGAGCCCGGTGACTGGACCACGCGCGCCACGAACATCGAGTCCAGTTCGGCGGTGGTGGCCGTGCTGAACGGCCGCAGCGTGGACAGCGCCTGTGCGCGCGACCAGCCGAAGTAGTGGATTCCGGTGTCCACCACCAGCCAGGCCGCGTTCAGCCCCTCGTGCATCAGTTGACCCCAGGTGGCCAGCGGATCGCGATAGAACCCCAGTTCCCCGGCGATCGACGACGCATACTCGGCCCACCCCGCCGTCGTCGTGCGCGAGGCGTGCAGCAGGACCACCGGGTTCAGGATTCCTCCCGAATACGAGACCGCAGCGGCCAGGGAGCGACCCGGCCATCCCCACGCGAAGGCACGCCCCGGCCCTTCAAGCTGCGCCGTGGTTGTCCCCCACCAGGGCGTGACCACCAGCTCGGTCGCGGAGTAGAGGAACTCCGGCGGTCGCACGATTCCCTCGGGGTACAACAGCGCCTCCAGCGGCGTCGCGACCCGGACAGTGGGCAAGCTGTCGGGCATCCCCAGCACCCGCGTCCGCAGGGTGTCCGCAGCCGCCTTGAGCTGTGCGGCGACGCTGGTGGCCACCGCCGCAGGCTGGCGCGGAGCGACGGCGGATAGCGCGCGCAGGGAGTCCAGGCGAAGCGGGCCCGTGCGTGACAGGCGCGGTTGGACGGCGCGCAGCAGTGAGTCGATGCGTCGCAGCTGGCTCAGCGCGGCCTGGTGTGCTTCCTCCGGCTCGACCTCGAGCCCCAGCCGTCGACGGAGGAGGTAGCGATACGCCTCCTTGCCGCCGGGATACTGCCACAACCCCGGTCGCTCTGTCGCGTGCTGCCGGTAGCTGCCGAGGTAGGTGACCAGGCTGTCCAGCGACGGGATCAACCGTTCGCGAATCCCCTCGCTCTCCTGGACCCGAAAGGCCACCACCAGCCCTGTGTCCATCGACACGAGGCGCGACGGGGTAACCTGCAACGCATCATTGGTGACCAGGCCGCGAAGCGCCTTCAGCCATCGGATGAAGTCATCCACCGCCTCGCGGTTCGCCGTGATCCCCTGCTCCCGCCAGGTCTGCAGGACCCCGGTCGCATCCGACATCCACAGGGCGACGCCGTCGATGAGGAAGAGGTAGCGGTCGAGGTCGCCGGCGGATGTAAACGGGTGGTCCAGCAGGATCTCGATCCCTTCGCGCAGCGACGACTCCGACGACGAGATCATGGAAAAGTCGGGCAGCCCGATCGACGCCCCCTCGGCCTGCAGGTCGAGCTCCCATCGCAGCGTTTGCAGCGATGCATACTCACGTGGAGAGAGCGCGTCCGCATCGACCCGGTCGAGCGCCTGGGTCAGGCGGCGGGACACGAAGCGCGTGCGTTCATCGTCGCTCGTCGCCAGGGTCGGGGAGAGGATCGCGTCGACCCGCTGGCCAACCGCTGCCGCAAAGCGGGGCCGACGTGGGATCATCTCGCGCCAGTAGGTGGTCAGGACCTTGGAGAAGTCCTCCCGCGCTTCGGCGCTGTCAGCTGGTGTGGGCGGCGGGGCAACGTACGGCTGCAGGCAGCCGGTCCCGGACACGACGATGGCCGCCACCACCACCCACGTGACCAGGACTCCCGCAACACCCGCTCGACGGGGACTCCGGGGGGCCAGGCGGGTAGTCACGACGGCATTCGTGGTGGGGGTCACGGCGCGGCAAGCTACCGACCGTGACTTGTATGGCAAATCAGCCAAATTGATCCCATGTCTACCTCCTTCGCCCGCCCGCTGGGCCTGCTGACCTGTTGGACCCTTCTTACCGGCTGCGGGACCTCCGGCCAGTCCGGGACGACGCCAACGCCACCGGGCCCGGGGGACGTGGCGCTCAACGTGGCCACCGTCGCTGGTGGCTTTGACACCATCTGGGAGCTGGCCTGGGGGCCGGACAACCAGATCTGGGTCACCGAGCGTGGCGGAACGATCTCGCGCGTGAACCCGACCACCGGTGCGATCAGCCGCGTCGGGACGCTGCCGGTGAACGAGGTCGGCGAGGGGGGGTTGATGGGGCTCGCCTTCCACCCGGACTACGCGAGCGGCTCCCCGTTCATCTACGTGGCGCACACCTACAGCGCCGGAAATGCGGTGCGCAACCGCGTCCTCCGGGTGGCGATCACCAACGGCACCCTCGGGGCGGTGACGCCGATCCTCGAGGACGTGCCGGGCAGCTCGGTCCACAACGGATCACGGATCGTGGTGGGGCCCGATCGGCTCCTGTACGTGAGCTTTGGGGACGCGGCCAATACCGCGCTCCCGCAGAATGCCGCCTCGCTCGCAGGGAAGATCCTGCGCCTCACCCTGGACGGGCAGGCGGCGCCTGGGAACACGCTCGGCGGTCGCGTCTACACGCTGGGCCATCGCAATCCGCAGGGGCTCGTCTTCGCGCGTGGCACGTTGTACTCCACGGAACACGGCCCGGGCGACAACGACGAACTCAACCGGATCGAGGCGGGCCGCAACTACGGCTGGCCGGATGTGCGCGGGGCCTGTGACGGCGATGCGGGCCAGGCCGAACTCTCGTTTTGCACCGCCAACAACGTCGTCGAGCCACTCGCCAAGTGGACCCCGACCATCGCTCCCTCGGGTCTCGACTTCTACGACAACGCGCGCATTCCCCTGTGGCGTGGGTCGCTGCTCTTCACCTCGCTCAAGGGGAGCACGTTGTATCGCGCGCCACTCTCCACCGACGGCCGCAGCGTCGGCACCATGGAAAAGTTGTATGCCGACCAGTTCGGTCGACTGCGCGACGTGTTGGTCGCCCCCGACGGGGCCGTTTACCTGGCGACGAGCAACAAGGATGGCCGGGGAAGTCCGCAGGCGCAGGATGACCGGATCATCCGCCTCGCTCCGCAGTAGGGTGCACGCGGACCCTTCACGCCACGGCGTGTCTCGGTACCAGCCGGGACTCCGCGTGGTGCAAGTGTGGGCGAACTGATCCACGGCGCCCACAGATGATCGAACATGTCGCCGCCGCCTTCGGCGTCCTCGCCGTTTACCTGAGCGCGAAGGAGAAGCTCCTCAGCTGGCCCACGGCGCTGGTGAACGTGGGATTGTACGCGATCGTCTTTCGCGACCAGCGCCTGTACGCCGACATGGGGCTGCAGGTGGTGTACTTCGTCCTTTCCCTGTACGGGTGGTACGAGTGGCGCTTTGGTGGCGCGCAGCGCACCCCGCTCCCCGTGACGCGACTCTCCGCCCGGCTTGGGGTCACCCTGCTCGCGCTCAACCTTGTCGCGTGGGTGAGCCTCGCGAGCTGGCTGGATCGTTCAACCGACGCCGCCCTCCCCTGGCTCGATGCGCTGCTCTCCACGACGTCGTTGTGCGCGCAGTTCCTCATGACCCGCAAGGTGCTGGAGAACTGGCTCGTCTGGATCGCCCTCGACCTCGTGTACGTCCCAATGTTCCTGTCGCGCGGCATGGTCACGACCGCGGTGTTGTACGCGGTGTTCCTCGTCCTGGCGGTCCTGGGCTGGCGCAGCTGGCGGGCGTCGTGGCATTCTCCCGGCGCTCCCCAACCATCCTGAACATGGCACGACACCGCACCGTGGCCCGTCTGCAGGACATCCCCAACGTCGGGCCCGCCACGGAGAAGGATTTCCATCAACTCGGCATTACCGCGCCGGCGCAGCTCATCGGGCGAGACCCATACGCCCTCTACGACGCCTTGTGCGAGCGCACGGGGATCGTGCACGATCCCTGCGTGTACGACGTCCTCATTAGCGCAGTGCGCTACATGGAGGGCGCTCCGGCCCGCCCCTGGTGGCACTACACCGCGGAGCGTAAGCGCACCCTCGCCCGGCGCGCATGAAGCGCATCGTGGTGACCGGCTCCGAGTGCACGGGCAAGTCGACGCTCGCGCGGCAACTCGCCACCTGGCTCAAGGTGCCAAGTCTCACTGAGGCCTCCCGCGCCGTGGCCGAAGCGGTGGCGCGCCCCCTGACCGCCGACGATGTGGGCACCATCGCCAGCCGCCACATGGCACAGGAAGACGCCCTGGTCCACCGCGCGCGCCCCGCCCTGGTGGTACTGGACACCGACCTCGTGAGCACGGTCGTCTACGCGCGTCACTACTACGGCGCGTGCGAGGCGTGGATCACCGAGGAGGCGTCGGCGCGACGCGCAGACCTCTACCTGTTGTGCGCGCCCGACCTGCCCTGGGAGGCCGATGGCGTGCGTGACCGGCCCACCGCGCGAGCCGAATTGCATGCCGCGTTTGGGGCGCAGCTGCGCGCGATGGGCGCGCGCGTACTCCCGGTCGACGGACGAGGGCCGTTGCGCCTTCAGCGCGCCATCGCGTCGGTGCGCGGCTGGCGGGCTGCAGTATCAGCTTAGGGGCTGCCCCCATCGACCGGTGAAGGCGCTGGGGGCGTGGGATCGGCCGGCTCCGGCAGGGGATCAAGCGGTTCCGGCATGGAAACCAGCCGCGTGATCCGGTAGCTCCACGCCACCCCAAGCAGGAACGCCCCGGTCAGCAGGTACGACGCCACCCGCCACCCGATCGCCAGGCTCGTCGCCTGGGTCAATGAGGTGAGAGCGGCAAACAAGGAGAGTCCCAGCCCAACCTGGCGCAGCATCGGCAGCGCACGTGCCCGACCAATGAAAATCGATCCCACACCGCTCACGGCATACCATGCCACCAGCAGGAACCCACTCACGTCCGGCGAGACGGCACGCGCGAGTTCCTGGCGCACCCAGAAAAACGCGACGACCCAACCGGCGACGCGGATCACGCTGCGGGGCAGGTCCTGCGCGAACACACTCCCCGGTCGCACCGAACGCGCGGTGTGCCACGACAGCAACACCCAAGCGGCACTCAGTGCCGCCGCCGCCACCGAGGCCTGCGTAAGGAAGGGGGTGTACGCGTACCGCTCACGCCCCTGCAGCATCTGGAACGCCTCCGCGGTGGCCGCCGCCATCCATAGGGCGCCGGCCAGGCCGATGCCTGGCTCTCGCAGGCGCTGCGTCATGAGCGCACTGGCCACGCCGAAGACCGCGATCCCGAAGCACAGCACCAGCTGTTGACCGTCGGCCGCCAAGGGAATGGCCAGCCCCAGTTGGATCGTCGACGTGAACGCCCACGTCCCGCGCTCACCACCGAGGTCCTTCCAGGCGGCCCACGCCGACAGCCCGGCGAACGCCACGGCGACCAGGGCGCCCATCCAGCTCGTCACGTCCCCCAGGGTGCCTAACGCGAGTGCCGTCGCCCCAAGCGGCAGCACCAGGGCGCCGAGGACGGCCCCACGCACCCCACGGCGATCACGATCGCCGGCGGCCATCGCCGCGAGCGCCAGCCCCACGGCAAAGACCAGTTGCGGGTCGTCGTTCGCCGGACTGTCTGCCACCGCGACGAGCACCACCAGCGCGGTGAGCAGCGCCGGCCACACCACGGCAGCCCGCTTCCTCCCATCGAGCAGCACGATCGACAGGGCGCCCAGTCCCAGCGAGAACGCCCCCGGCGCGTTCACCACCGCCCAGCGCATGCTCCCATCCACCATCGTCTCCGACACGGCGGCGTACCACACGATCGCGGCCGACGCCACCCACGGCGCCTTCGTCCATGAGCGCTGCCCCAACGACGCGATGCCGGCCATCAGCACGATGAAGCCGTACGTCAGGAGCATCACGGCGTTCCCGCCACCCGACGACGTCACAAACGGGGCGAGCAGCGCACCCCCAAACCCGACGTTGAACAGCGCCTGGTCGTCCTCGTGCCACGCCAATCCCGCCAGCGCCGTGGAGGCCAGCGCCGCCAGGCCAAGCACCCAACCGGTCCCGATCAGCTGAAGACGTGGTCCCGCCCCCCAGGCCACCACGTGCACCACCGCCAGGGACAGCGCGAGCAAGGCATTGCCGTACCGCGGGCTGTCGCCGCGCCGCACCCGCCACCCGATCCCGGCGAGCACCGCCGCGGCGACGAGGCCAAGCACCACGCGGACGGTCGGCCCGATGTACCCGTTGCGCACCGCCCATCCGAGCAACGCGCCGACCCCCATGAGGATCGTGAGCGTCGCCAACCCGATCGTCCCGTACCGACCCACCAGTTCCTCCAACCCCCGACGCTCTGCCCGGGGCTGCGGTGGGCGAGCCACTGTCGGCATCGGTGCCGCCGTCGCCGGTTGCGGGGTCCCCGCTGGAGGCACGGTGCCGAGCCTCCCCATCACCTCTTCCCAGGTCTTGGCCGGTCCCTGTGCCTGACCCGAAGGCGGGACATGAGGCTCCGACGCCGCCGACATCGCCGGCACCGGGCTCGGTGCGTCCCCCCGCATCGAACGGAGCGACGACTTCAGCTCGGCAAGCTCCGCCTCCAGGCGCTGGGCAGTCGCCTCGAGCGCCTCGAGCCTTGGATCGGGGGTGTCAGCCATGACGGCGGGTTGGGGGTCGTGTCAAAGTGACAGGTTCCGCGCAAGAAATGGAATCCCGCATCCCGATGATTCTGGTCCCCGATCGACTACTTTTCGGACAGTCTCCTACAAGGACATTTCGTGGCCAAGTCCAAGGTGCCGGCGCCGACCTCGTTTGAGTTCGAGGAAAACGGCATCACCTACACCTGCACGCGCGAAGGCCCGGACAAGTTCATGGCCGACGCGTGGTGGTGGTTCAGCGTTTCGTCGGCGGCAGACCGGCAGCGCTACGCACCGTTCCGCGCCGAGCCCGGGGACACCCCGGCCAGCGTTCGGCCGCGCATTGTGGCCTGGTACGCCGCCCTCCTGGAGAAGCGCGCCACTCCGACCACGCACTCGTGGGGCCAGGGCCGCCCGCCGGCGAACGCCGCCGCCAAGACCGAGAAGCCGGCGGAGCCGGAGGTCGAAGAGGTCGAGGAGTAGCGCGCACCGGGTCGTCCGCCACGAACGGGCGACCCACCCTCAGCCGGCCAGCTCGCCGCGCAGCTCCAGGCGCGCGCGATCGATCACGGCGCGTGTTTGCTCTTTCAGGGACGGCACGTCGTCGAGCGTCAAGCCGGTCACGTCGATCGGCTCCAGCACGCGGACCATCGCGCGGGATCGCTGGAACCGAAAGGTCCCCTTCGCCATCGCGTCGCGCGTCCCGGCCACGGCCATGGGCAGGATCGGCGTCCCCGTCTCCACCGCGAGCCGGAACGCCCCGTCCTTGAAGGGGAGCATCTCCCCGGAACGTGAGCGGGTTCCTTCCGGGAAGATCATCACACTCACCCGTTTACCCAGCCGATCGCGCGCGGCCGCCATCGCCTCCACGATGCTGGTACGCTCGCCGCGCCGCACCGCGATGTCGCCGGCCATGCGCATCATCCAGCCAAAACATGGGATGCGGAACATCGTTTCCTTGGACAACCACTTCATCTCCCACGGCAGGTGCGAGATGAGGAAGATGTCGGCGTACGACTCGTGGTTGGACACGGCGATGTAGGGACGTCGCGGGTCACGAATGAAGGTTCCCGAGGTGTCAAAATGCCACAGCGGGTTCAACTTCACGGACGCAACGCCAATCAGGCGAAAGAGCCGACCGGCGACATATCGGCCACGATCAAACGGCGCGGTCACGAAGAAGGTGATGCACATCAACGGCGTCCCCAGCAGCACGAGCGTCACCGTCTCGATCCACGCCCAGGCATTGAGTACGGAAGCCATCATGCGTGCGGAGCCCAGATCCGGTCGCCCGGCGTGTAGGGGACGCACGGGTCGAAGCGTCCGGGTGATTCCACGTACCGGAGCGCCTGCGTCATCCCGATTTCCGAGGTGAAGTACCCGGTGAGCGCCAGCTCCTTCACCATGCGGAACCAATGCGTCGGCGCGTCCGTCGCCTTGTCCTTCATCCACGCATGCTGCTCGGCATCGAGCGCCTCCAAGACCTTCGTTCGGAGTGATGGCTCCGCCGCCACGAAGGTCGTGCCACCGGCCGCGCGCACGGCCGCGTCCAGTGTTCCCAATCCCGTCCGAAAAATGGCCGCGTCTTCCAGCTTGTAGGTGTCACTGACCATCAGGGCCATGAACGCACCCGTCCGCGCCGCCTTGGCGCCCGGCGTGTCCGTGGCCGGGAGGATGGTCTCGGCGACTTCATCCAGGAGCGCGACATCATCCGCGCTGAACGCGCCGACCGCGCCGGCGGCAGGTCGCTCCTTGCCGCAGGCGGCAAGGAGCCCGCTGCTGCCCACCATGGCCGCGCCACCCAGCAGGGCCGCTACGCGCCGGATCGCCTCCCGGCGCTCCATCACCACGTCCTTACTCATAGTTCCCTCCGATTGAGCGACTCCACCGCATGTTCCGCGGCCCGCGCGGTCAGGGCCATGTAGGTCAGGGATGGGTTCTGGCACGCTGCCGAGGTCATGCACGAGCCATCGGTGACGAAAACGTTCGGGGCATCCCACACCTGGTTCCTGGCGTTGAGCACCGAGGTCTTCGGGTCACGCCCCATGCGCGCGGTGCCCATCTCGTGGATCCCCATCGCCGGCCAGTAACCGTTGTCAAAGGTCTCGACCTCGCGCACACCGGCCGCCGTGAGCATCTCGGCCATATCGTTCATCATGTCCACGCGCATCAGGCGCTCGTTTTCCCCGGTGGCGCAGTCGATCGACAGCACAGGCATTCCCCAAGCATCCACCTTGTTGGGGTCCAGGGCGATCCGGTTCGCGTGGTTCGGCAGCATCTCGCCAAAGCCGGTCGCACCAATCGACCACTCGCCCGGCTGCGTCATCGCCGTCTTGAACGAGGCGCCGATCCCGAGCTCGGCGACCGCGCGTTCCCAGCCGCGCCGGTTCGCGCTGCCCTGGTAGCCAAACCCGCGCAGATAGCCGCGCCGGTCCCCAAACAGGTTGCGATACCGCGGGATGTAGAAGCCCGTGGGGCGCCGGCCGTACACGTACGAATCCTCCATCCCCTCGATCACGCCGCGCGCACCACACCGGAAGTGATGGTCCATGAGGTTGTGCCCCAACTCTCCGCTGCTGCTCCCCAGCCCGCCCGGCCACACGTCCGTCGCCGACCGCATGAGGAGCCAGGTGGAATTGAGTGTGGAGGCACACAGGAACACCAGCCGCGCGGTGTAGTCGGTGGTGGCCTTCGTCGCGGCATCGATCACGCGCACGCCCGTCGCACGCTTTCGGTCCTTGTCGTAGAGCACTTCACTCACGATCGCGTGGACCTTGAGGGTCAAGCGACCCGTGGCCACCGCGGCCGGCAGGGTGGACGACTGTGTGCTGAAGTACGCGCCGTGCGGACAACCGAGCCAGCAGGCATTGCGGTACTGGCACGCGGTGCGACCGGGCAGCGCTTGCGTCAGGTTCGCGGTGCGGCCCGGGATGATCCGACGTCGGCCACCAAACCCCTTCGCAATGCGCTCCGCCACCTTCTCCTCGGCGCAGTTGAGGGGCATCGCCGGCTGGAACTCGCCGTCGGGGAGCTGGGCGAGCCCCTCACGAGATCCGGCGATCCCGGCGAACCGTTCCACATGGTCATACCATGGCGCGAGCTCGGCGTACCGAATCGGCCAGTCGATCGCGATTCCATCGCGCTGGTTGGCCGTGAAGTCAAAGTCGCTCAGCCGGTAGCTCTGGCGACCCCAGAGCAGGGAGCGGCCCCCGACCTGGTAGCCGCGATACCAGTCGAATCGCTTGACCTCGGTGTACGGATTCTCCGTCTCATTGGCCCACCAGTCGAGGTTCTTCTCGTTGAGTGGGTAATCCCGCTTGAGGACCGGGTAGTCCTGCTCCATCTGCTGGGTGCGGCCCCCGCGGTGCGGGTACTCCCACGTCCCTTTCGTGGCGTTGGGATAGTCCTTGACGTGCTCGACATTCTTGCCGCGCTCGAGTAGCAGGACCCGCAGCCCCCGCTCGGTCAGCTCCTTGGCGGCCCATCCACCAGATATTCCGGACCCAACGACGATGGCATCAAATTCGGTGGACTGCACAGTGCCTCCTGAGCTGTCGGAACGCCTAAGGAAGGCCCAAAGCAGCGAGCGGGCAAGGGGGCCACTCTGGCCCTCTTGCCCGCCCCGTGGTGCTGCGCCGACTGGCGCGACCTAGTACCGGTAGTGATCCGGCTTGTACGGGCCGTCGACCGGAACGCCGATGTACGAGGCCTGCTCTTCGGTCAACTTCGTGAGCTTGACGCCCAGCTTGGCGAGGTGGAGGCGGGCGACCTTCTCGTCGAGGTGCTTGGGCAGGACGTACACCTGCTTCTCGTACCGCGACGTGTTGCCGTAGAGCTCGATCTGCGCGATGACCTGATTCGAGAACGACGACGACATCACAAAGCTGGGGTGCCCCGTGGCGCAGCCGAGGTTGAGGAGGCGGCCTTCAGCGAGGACGAGCACCGAGTGGCCGTCCGGGAAGATGTACTCGTCGAACTGCGGCTTGATGTTGTTGCGCGTGATCCCCGCCGACTTGAGCCCGGCCATGTCGATCTCGTTGTCGAAGTGGCCGATGTTGCCGACGATCGCCTTGTCCTTCATGCGCTTCATGTGGTCGACCGTGAGGATCTTCATGTTGCCGGTCGCCGTCACGAAGATGTCGGCCGTCGCGAGGACCTCGTCGAGCGTCGTGACCTGGTAGCCTTCCATCGCGGCCTGGAGCGCGCAGATCGGGTCGATCTCGGTGACGATCACCCGTGCGCCCTGCCCACGCAGCGCCTGCGCGCATCCCTTGCCTACATCCCCGTAGCCGCAGATCACGGCGACCTTGCCGGCGAGCATCACGTCGCTGGCGCGCAGGATGCCATCCGTCAACGAGTGGCGGCAGCCGTACAGGTTGTCGAACTTGGACTTGGTGACGGAGTCGTTGACGTTGATCGCCGGGAAGAGCAGCGTGCCGGCCTTCATCATCTCGTAGAGGCGGTGCACCCCGGTGGTGGTTTCCTCGGTCACGCCCTTGATCGCGGCGGCCACCTTCGTCCAACGACCCGGGTGCTTCTCCAGCTCGTGACGGAGCAGCTGCAGGATGACCCCCCACTCCTCGCTGTCCGTCTTTGGGTTGAAGGTCGGCACCACGCCCGCCTTCTCGTACTCCACGCCCTTGTGGATGAGCAGCGTCGCATCGCCGCCGTCGTCGAGGAGCATGTTCGGCCCCGTGCCGTCCGGCCACATCAAGGCCTGCTCGGTGCACCACCAGTACTCGTCGAGGGTCTCGCCCTTCCACGCGTACACCGGGACACCCGTGGGATGGTCGACGGTCCCGTGCGGGCCCACCACCACCGCGGACGCCGCATGATCCTGGGTCGAGAAGATGTTGCAGGACACCCAGCGGACGTCGGCGCCGAGCTCCACGAGGGTCTCGATCAGGACCGCGGTCTGGATGGTCATGTGGAGCGAGCCCATGATCTTCGCCCCCGCGAGCGGCTGCTTTGCGCCGAACTCCGCGCGCAGCGCCATCAGGCCGGGCATCTCCACCTCGGCGAGGCGAATCTCCTTCCGCCCCCACTCCGCGAGGGAGATGTCCTTCACCTTGAAGGCGGGTCGGTCCATGGGGGAATCCGTTGCGAGGATCGGTCGTGCCGTCGAAGTCATGATGGTCTCGTTGGTTGGTGTGTCGTGACTGCCACTCGATTCATGTCGGTGCCTATGGAGAGGTCACCGATCTTGCGTCTTTGTGCTGGTTCTGGTTCCCTGCGCGACAAACAGTCCCGGCCCCTTCGCCTCGGGATCCGGCGCGAGGCGCCGATGACGCACCCCTTCCAGTCCAGCCGCGCTCATCCACTCACGGAGCTGGCGCTCCTCGAATCCGGACCAGGCATGCCCCATGGACCGGCGCAATTCCTCCCGATCGTGGGGAACCATGTCCATGACGACCAGTCGGCCCCCCGGTTTTAGGGTCCGCGCCGCCTCGGCAAGGACCACCCCCGGCTCCGGGAGGTAGTGCAGCACCAGGGAGAGGATGGCGAGGTCGAGCTCCCCATCGCGGACCGGCAGGCGCTCGAGGTCCGAAAGTCGCCACTGAACGTTTGGGCGTTCTCCGACCCGTTCCCTGGCTGCGGCAAGCATCTCCTGCGAGCCGTCCACCGCCACCACGCGCCGAACCTGATCCGCGAGGAGGGCCGTGAGCTTGCCGTCCCCGCAACCAAAGTCGCCGACGTCAGCGTCTGGATTGACGAGGGCGGCCAGCAGGTTGAGGTCCGTCCCCCGACCGAACAATTCGCCCCGATGGTCCTGCCAGCGGCCGGCCTCGGAGGAGAAGAACTCCTTCGACCGCTGACGCCGTTCCGCGACTACAGCCGCCACCCGACCGAGGTCGGTGGCGGCCCCAGCCGAGGTGTCCATGTCACGTCGGACCACTTCCCAGAGCTGCTCGGGCCACGCTCCCGCGTCGCTCACCTTTCGATAGAAGCGGGACGTGCCGTCCGCCCGGCTCGTCACCCAGCCGTCGTCGCCGAGGAGCTTCAGGTGGCGCGAGACCGTTGACTGCGGAAGTTGCAGCGCTGCAACGAGTTCACTCACCGATAGCTCATGCCCGTCCAACGCCAGCAGCAGCCGCGCCCGGGTGGGATCGGCCAGTGTAGACAGGTGGGAGAAGGCGGCGGTCGTCATTCCATCCGTGTATGCGGATGGAAGCGTATTGTGTGCGTGTTCTCAAGTCAAGGCGCGGGACCAGGGGAACGGGCGCGCGATATCACCCTGTTACAGCGGCGCTGTGCGCGGGGGCGGGGAGCGGTCGACGGCCTACAGCGACTGGTATCGTCCCGGTGTCGGGCGTCCCAGCAGCTCCATGTCGAGTGCGTGCCGGACCCCTTGCAGCAGGTCTTCTCGCGAGAAGGGCTTAGTGAGTGTCGGCCCGAGCTCGGCCAACTGGGCTTCCACCTCGGGCTCGTGGCCGATGTAGCCGGACATGAAGACGATCGGCATCTCGTGGCCACCTTTTCGGATGGCCCGAGCCAGCGCCAGCCCATCCATGTTCGGCATGACGACGTCGGTGAGGACCAGGTGAACGCGCGCCCCGGCAGCGGCGAGGCGCGCGAGTGCCTCGACGCCGTCGGTTGCCTCGATCACGCGGTAGCCGTGGTGTTGGAGCCCGCGCCGTGCGACCTCGCGAACGGAGGCCTCGTCCTCGACGAGGAGGATGGTCTCGTCACCGTCCACGACCTGGGGTCCGTCGCTGGTCGATGCCGGACGCTCTGCCGTGGCCGGCAGCCAGACATGCAACCGACTCCCCTCACCCAGGGTCGACGCGGCGGCGATCGCGCCGCCGTGTTGCGTGATGATGCCATGGCACACGGCGAGCCCCAGGCCAGTTCCCTTGTCGACCTCTTTCGTCGTGAAGAAGGGCTCGAAGAGGCGCGACAACACGGCCTCCGGCATCCCGACGCCCTGGTCTGCCACGGTCAAGTGGAGATAGGGCCCGGGCGGCACCTCGGAACTTCCGACGGCGCGAGGTTGCGTGACCTCCTCGGCCTTGAGCTGCAGGGTGATCACGCCACCGTCCGGCATGGCGTCGCGGGCATTCATGACGAGGTTGAGGATCACCTGCTCGACCTGTGAGAGGTCGGCGCGCACGCACGGAAGTCCTGGGGCAATCTCCAGCACAAGGGAACACGACTCCCCAACCAGCTGCTGCATGCTGCGTTCCATGCGTTCCACCAGCGGCCCGAGGTCGACCACCGCGCGCGAGGTGGCCTGGCGCCGGGCAAAGGCGAGGAGCTGGCGCGTGATGCCAGCCACTCGTTCGCCGGCGCGCCGGATCTCGGCGAGGTCTCCGAGCAACGCCGGATGGCCCCGGGCCGCGTGTTCGGCTAACTCGGTGAAGCCGAGGACACCCGTCATGCTGTTGTTGATTTCGTGCGCGACGCCGCCGGCCAGGCGGCCGAGGCTTTCGAGCTTTTGGGCTTCGACCAACTGCTTCTCCAGTCGCTTGCGTTCCGCCAGCTCCCCGGCAAGCTGGGCGGTGCGCGCTTCCACCCGGCGCTCCAGGGTGGCCCTGGCGTTCTCGAGGTCCGCGGTGCGCGCGCGCACTTCCTTCTCCAGCATCACCCCACGCTGCACCAGGCGACGCTGCCGGGCACGGGCGCCGGCCAGGGTGATCAGGACCCCCGTCATGACGACGGCGGGGAGGAACCATGGCCGTTCGTACCAGGTCGACGCCACGTGGATGGTCAGCGTGGCCATCCGGGGCGTCCAGCCCCCTTCTTCGTTGGCGGCCCGGACCTGCAGGTCGTAGCGACCGCCGCGGAGGGGGCCAAACGCCAGCGTGCGCCGCGTGCCCGCGTCGATCCATGCGGTGCTGATCCCTTCCATCCGGTATTGCACGCGCACCCGGCTGGGCTCAACGGCATCGGTGACCGCAAAGGTGAGTTCGATGCGCTCGACGCCGGGATCCAGCGCCAGCGCGCGGTCCCACGCGACCGGCCGACCGTTTACCTGCAGGCGCTCGACGTGGACTTGCGGCGGGATCGTGTCCGCGTGCACGGCCGTCGGGTCGACGCGGACGGCGCCGAGGTAGGAGGGGAACCAGAGGTGCCCATTCGCGTCCCGATGAATGGCGCCCTGGAAGTCACCGTTGAACTCCGTGGTGGGGAGCCCATCGCGTCGGTCGAAACTTCGCACCTGCAGGGGTGCCCCGCGTCCATCGACGGCAGCCTCGAGTTCCTGAACCGACACGCGCGTCAGCCCAAAACTCGAACTCAGCCACAGGTGACCGGTGGTGTCTTCGGCGATCCCAAGGATCTCGCGATGCAGGCGCGCGTCCAGGTGACCCAATCCAACCACGCGATCCTTGCGGAGTACGTACAGTCCCGAGTCTGAGGTACCGATCCAGACGTTCTCGCCCTGCGGATACAAGACCAGGACTTCCTCGTCGGTGAGCCCTTCGCGGGCGCCATACCTGGTCTGGCGCGCTCCTTCGATAACGGTGAGGCCAGGTCGTCCGATCAGGAGCCGACCGGACGCATCCTCCCGGATGTCGCGCGGGTTCGTGTCGCCTGATCGGCCGAGTTCAGCGTCCACACGTCGCGCCGGCCCCCCATCCGAGCGGAACAGCCCGCTGTCGGTGGAGAACCACATACTCCCCTTCGAATCGCGAAAGATCCCGACGATGTCACCGGCTGCGAGTTGGTAGCGCGCACTCAGGTCGGTGACCCCGGATCGGGAGACCTGGAGGACGCGCCGCAGTTCGCGCGTGACGTAGACTCCGTTTCCCGGCGCGGGCCAGGTCGCCGGTGAGACCTGACGTGGAGATGGCGGCAGCACCTCGTGGTGTTCGCCATCGCGAAACCGATAGACGGCCCCGGACGCGGTGGCCGTCCAGAGATCGCCCTCGGGCCCCGGGCGGATCGACCAGGCGGATCGCGTGGGGCGGAGGTCCCCATAGGTGGTGAACGCACTGCGCTGGTAGCGCTCGAGGCCGGCGCCCGTTCCCGCCCACATCCGCCCCCGGGTGTCGAGGTGGAAGGCCCAGACCTGTTCGGTCGACCCGGGTTCTTCCTGGCGGAGCCGGCGTCCGTCCCAGGTCAACACGCCATGGTTTGCCGAGCCGATCCAGAGACGCCCGTCCGGGCTGGCGCCTAACGACCACACGGCACTGGGAATACCAGCGCGCGTCGCATCGATGCGGCGCGTGACCTTGGCCCCCTGGGCGGAGAGGCTGAGCTGCACCACGCCGGCCCGCGTGGCGGCCCACAGGCCCCGGGCACCATCGGGCAGGATGTCGAGCACATCCGGATCATCCGTCCACCCGCTGATCGGCACCCGTTGGACAACGTCGCCGTCGACACGCGCCAGGAGGTTGCGCCCCGCGACCCAGATGCGCCCGTCCGCATCGCGCGCCAAGGCGTAGGCGTACTCCGGTCCGGTGATGCGACGAAAGCGCTCGCCGTCGCCACGATAGACGCCGGTGGACGTCGCAACGAGGTAGGAGTCTCCGTCCTCCAGCACCCTCCATGTGTTGCGCAGCGGGACCTGCGTGCTGTCGATGCGGCGGAACTCACCACTTGATTCACGCAGGGCCAGCCCCCGGTCCGTCGCGACCCAGAGGCGTCCACGACGGTCGACCGTAAGACCGTTGATCCAGAAGGCCGGGAGGGCCGGGTATCGGTCCGGGGCGAAGGTGGTGAAGTTCACGCCGTCATACCGTACGACACCACGGCGTGTACCTAACCAGAGATAGCCATCCGGGGTCTGGGCCACCGCGTTGACCTGGGTCTCCGGAAGACCCTGGTCCTGCTCGATGGCGCGCCGGAACCAGGCCCCAGTCGCCACGGGCTGGGCCAGTGCCGGGCGCACCACCCCGAAGGTGGTGACCGCCACGAGAAAGAGACGGGCGACGGAGACCATGATCGCTTGTAATAGTATCGTCCCGACGACACGTTACGTCCCTTAGGATTCTCCCATCGAGTCACTCGCGCCCTCTCACCGCCGCACATGTTGCTCGACCAGATCCGCGCCTTCCTGCGCAAGGACACTTCGGCCCCCACACCGGAATCCGCCGGCCCCGATCCGGTGCACGTCGCGGCCTGCACCCTGATGCTGGACATCGCTTGGGCGGACGGAGAGTTCACGGCTCCGGAACGGGCCCACCTTGAAGGGGTCCTGGCCCGGCACTTTGCGTTGCCCGCCGAGGCCGGGCGCGAGTTGATCGCCCTGTGTGAACGCGAGCGGTTGCAGGCGGTGGATCACTTCCAGTTCACGCGTGTGTTGCGTGAGCAGTACGACGTGGGGCAGAAGATGGTGCTCGCCGAGATCATGTGGGGGCTCGTCCTCGCCGATGGGAAGGTGGCCGACCACGAGCACTACCTCACGCGCAAGATCGCGAACCTGCTGGAGCTGGAGCCTGGCTACCTGTCGTCGGCCAAGCAGTCGGCGCAACAGCGTATCGAGGCGGTGCGAACCCAGGCCGGCGAGTAGCCTAACGCACCACGGCGGCCGGCTCGACGCAGACGGGACAGATGGCCATCTGCGGCTCCACCCCGAGCGTCACGGTCACCGGACCCAGTGACGTTGGGCGGTTGAGCACGGTGTCGTTCACCGCAATCGAGAAGGTGAGCCGACGCCCCGAGACTACCCCCGAGACCTGCGCGGGCAGGGATTCGCGCGCCACCGGAAAGGCCCGCAGCGTGTAGCTCCCGTCGACCCGAAAGCGCCCGTCCGCGTCCAGGCGGATCGGGCCCGGGAAGTCCCCCTTGGTGCAGCCGATGTGAATATGCACCAGGTCGGCGGTCACAATGACGCCTCGGTCCTCCGCCCCCCAGCGTCCGACGGCGAGCTGGTCGCGGGGCAGGTCAGCCGTACCGCCGGAGATCGCACAACCTCCGCAGGTGAAGGCGCCCAACAGGAAACGAAGGGATCGCATGACCGGACGACACCGCTCCCGTCGCCGCCCCCGACGTGCCTCAGGGCACCACGGGTCGCGGGGGTCGGGCGGGGCGCGTGCCGTTCATCCGCGGACGCGGGCCGTTCCCGAGCGTGGTCGCCAGCTCCAGGATGTAGTTCGTGATACGGGTATAATGCGGATAGTCGATGAACTCGGCTTCGTCGGTCCGCTGGTGATAGTCCCCATGCAGCCCCGTGAAGAAGAAGGCGATGGGCACGCCTTGCAGCGCGTAGTTGTAGTGGTCGCTGCGCCCGTAGATGTTGTTGTAGCCGGTCCAGGCGAGGGTGCTGTCGTACCGGTAATCGAGCTGGAAGGGCCGCGCCCGCTTCTGGTTGACCGCCGCGACCGTTTCCCCGAGGTCCTTCGAGTCGAAGAACGAGCCGACAACGCCGAGGTAGTCCTCGCCGCCCCCGGGGATGTCGCCATCACGCCCGCGCCCGATCATGTCGATGTTGATCTGGGCCACGATCGAGTCCATCGGCACGGTCGGGTGACGCGTGAAGTACGCCGACCCGATCAACCCGGCCTCCTCGCCGGTGTGCCAGACCAGCAGGGTCGAGCGCTTGGGCTTCACGCGCATCGCCTGGATCGCTTCGGCCATCTCGAGGAGGGCCATCGAGCCGGAGCCGTCGTCATCGGCGCCGTTGTTGATGGAGTCCAGGCGCGCGACCGGGTGGGCGCGGCGAATACTGTCCATGTTTACGCGAATGGCGGCCAGCTGGTCCCGGTTCAGCGCCACCATGTTGTTGGCCAGCAGCATCCGGTTGCGGATGTCATTGAAAGCCTTGAGCGAATCCTTGTCGACCGGCGTGTTGAAGCCGACATGGTCGTTGTGGGACCCGAGGGCGACGTATTGTCCCTTGAGCTGGGGGTCGCTCCCCGGGATCACGGCGACCACGTTGCGCGCGTAGTTGCTGGGCAGCTCGACGTAATCGAGGGAGGCGTTCACCGAGCCGCCGATCGTCCCCGGCCGCAGGCGCTCCACGGGCTGTCCGCCGAACAGCGCCGCCGCGCCGGCTTTCGTCAACCGAAGGGTGGCCTGCGGGGCCAACTGGTCCAGCTGTGCGCGCAGCATCGCGAGGGAATCCCCACCGGCGGGCGCGCCCCCCGGGCGGCCGCGACCACCACCCGACTGCGTGGCGACGTCGGGCTGGTTCAGTTTCTGTCGCTGCGCGAGGGACAGGCCGTCGAGATCGACAGTGGCAATCGCCGCCGCCGCCGCAAGTCGCGTGTTGGGTGGTGCGCCGAACTGTGGTCGTCCGCCGGGGGCTGCCGCCGCGCCGGGTAACAACACGACCAGCTTGCCGGCCGCCGCCGCTGCGGAAATCTGTCGCGACGTATCACCGGCCACGCCGCCAAACACCACCTCCGCGCCAACGATTGGCCGCGGAGCGCGCGGACCCGGCACGGCCACCCAGTCCCGGTTCCATTCCAGGGGATTGCCGTTCACGGCCAGCCGCGAATTGGCCGTAAAGGAGCGCAGGTGATACGGCAGGACCTGGAAGTAGGTCCCGTTGTCCCCGGCTGGTGCGACGCCGAGCTTCTTCAGCTCGGCGGCGATGTAGTCGGTCCCCTTCATGTTTCCGATGCGTCCCACCTGCCGCCCGTGCATCGAGTCGTCGGCAAACTGGTAAAGCCGGATCTGGAGGTCGCGGGCGGTGATGGCGGCCGTCGTCGGTGCGGGGCGCAGTCGCGGCGGGTTGCCGTAGCGGTTGAGCTGCGCGAGGACGACGGAGGGGGCGAACGCAAGGAGGAGAGCGGCGCGCATGATCACGGGCGGGTGAGAGGCGGACACTAACAGCGAGCGGAGGGACGCTTGAGTCCCTTCTTGTCGGCCGCTGTCTGGTAGACGATGGAGGCGGCGGTGTACGCGGCCATCTGCGCGATGTTCATCCGTTGGTCGCCGGCACCACACCGATTGGTCACGCGCACAGACGGCGGGGCCTTGGTGTCGGGCGCCTGTGCCACCCACTGGACCTGCACCTCGTCAATGGTGCGGCAGCTCATGTCGGTATTGGTGCCAGGCATCGCGTCACACATCGCGTTCTTCATGCCGACCCGCAGCGTCATTTGCATCGCCTCGCCCGCGGTCGCCATCTTGAGTCCCGCATCCCGGAGGCCGGCCAGGACCATCGGCTCAAAGTCATTGGGCGTGCCATAGCGCCGATCCACGGGGAAGTTGGCCGCGGTGTTCCCCGAGCCCCAGTCCAGCGCCATCTTGCACGGGGTGTCGCGACATGGCCCTGCCGCAGGTGGTGCGTCCTGTGCGAGGAGTGGCGACACACTGAGAACGGCAACGACGGATACGGCGAGACACGCGCGCATGGGGGACTCCGCAGGGGTTGGCGGGATTCTACCCCCTGAACCGGCCGTGTGCATAGTCAGGCGGGAGCGGATCCCGTCGCGTGGACTGTTCGTTGCGGCCGCAGGTCGCCGGAATCACGTAGGGACGCCATCTTCGGTCGTCCAAGGAGGCTTGATGAATCGATACCTGTTCGTTGTTGCCCTGGCCGGTTGCGCTCGCGGTGAACCAGCCGCCGACGAGGGCGCGCGACGGGCGGAGGCCTCCGGCGACTCGACCTTCGCCGCCGTACAGGATCGTGGCGCGGTCGCGATGGGGGTCGACCAATACACCTCGACGCACCACTTCACCCCGCTCCCGAACGGCGGGTTAATTGAGCTGCAGCGGGACAGCATCGACCCGACCGGCATTACGCAGATCCGCGCCCACATGCGGGAGATCGCGACGGCCTTCGCGGCCGGCGACTTTACGCTTCCCGGGATGGTGCATGCCCAGGTCGTCCCGGGGACCGAGACCATGGCCGCTCGACGATCCACAATTTCCTACGTGGCCGAAGAGCTGCCGAAGGGGGCGCAGGTGCGTATCACGACGACGGACAGTGTCGCCCTGAAGGCAGTTCACGAGTTCCTCGCCTTTCAGCGCCAGGATCATCACGCGGGCATGCGCCACGACGACTGACGTTGTGGCGCGGCCGTGCTGAGAGGTTCGATAGCGGGACGGAAAGATCAGGGGCGGTCGCATCCGGCGCTGTCTGGAAGAGAGACCCTTTCCTCAAGGCCATGCGAGTCGCGAAAGCAGCCTGTGTCCTCTCTCTGCTTGGGGCATGCAGCACGTCCACTGGGCCGGACCTGTCGGGTGAGCCCGCAGGCGGGGTGGCCTCGCGCATCACGTACGAGCTTCAGGCGGTGGCCGGCGGCCAACCGCGGCTCACGGTGCTGACCTTCGATTCCTTGAGTGCCCGGTGGGACGACGTCACCTGCGAGGGGGGATCCCAGCTGGGCCGCTGCGAACGTACCCTCACACGCTCGGGCGTCGCCGGTGCGGCCGAGCAGGCCACGCTCTGGCAGGTCGCGACCTCCGCAGAGTTCCGGGCGCTGCGGTCGACGTACGGGTTCCCGAACGGGATGGTGCCGCCGGACGGTTCTGCGGCAACGCTGACCGTGGTAGCGAATGGTCGGCGCTGGCAGGTGTCCTATGACACGCGGGCGCCGCTCCCGGCGGCACTGCCCCGGCTGGAGTGCCTCCTGCGCGTGGTGCGTGGTGACCTGATCGTGTGCGCCTAACGCGCGGGCCTTGCGCGCGCGGCACCCGCGGGACGGGATATGGGACACTCGCAATGGCGCGGGGCTGACTAACTTCCCCGCATGACGCGCATCCACACCCACTCCGATCGCGGCCCGGCCGCGATCGGCCCGTACTCCCAGGGGATCTGGGCGGGCGACCTCCTGTACCTTTCGGGCCAGACGCCCATTGACCCCGCCACGGGAAAGTTGATCGACGGCGACGTGGAGGCCCAGACGCATCGCTGCTTCGACAACCTGCTCGCGATCCTGGGCGACGCCGGCCTCACGAGCGACGACGTGATCAAGTGCAACGTCTACCTCACGGACATGGCGGACTTTCCGGCGATGAACGCGGCGTACAAGACGCGCTTCGCCTCGCCGTATCCGGCCCGGACGACCGTCGCCGTTGCCGGATTGCCGTTAGGCGCCCAGGTCGAGATCGAACTGGTCGCCCGGCGCTCGCGGTAGTCCCGCGCCGCGTGGGGCGCCGGCCATCGTGCCAGGCGCCCCGGTGAATCAGCGGCCGGGCTTGTAGGTCTTCTCGGTGTGCCCGGTGAGCTGGTCGGGGTAGAAGTACACCTCGCGCAGGTTCCCCGTGGCGTACCGCTCGGCCTGGTCGTTGAAGTGTTTGGAGTCCATGTGGCCGCTTTCGCCTCCGGCGCTTACGGCCCGCGCGCGGACCTTGTCCCCAAATTCGACCACGGCGACGAAGGAATTCCCGCTGGTGCCGTACCACTTCTTGGTGGTGGGGTATGGACGTGCGCCAAACGAGGCCAACGATCCCCAGCGGGCGGACGTGAACATGACCGGGATGCTGGGTTTCGCGTCGTCGAAGGGGTGGACGATCTCGGGGCTGATGCGCTGAAAGCGGTTGATGTCACCCCACGGGGTGTCCCACTTGCCAAAGTCCGCCGCGAGCTTGTCGACGGCCGCCGCGAGCCCTTCGAGGCGCTGGGCGGCCGCTCCCCGTTCCATGTACTCATAGCCGTTCATCGACTCGGCCTCGGGATGTTCGTCGGCGCGCTGCCGACGGAACATCTCCTCGCCCCAGAAGACCGCGACGGCGGTCGGGACCGAGGTCGCGCTCCAGCGGAAGTCCCACGTGCGGAGCTGGGCGATGGGATCGGCGAGCTTGGCCTTGAGCGGGGACGCGGCCGGGAGGGCATCGTAGGCCTTCACGAGTGCCGGCACACTCGTCTCGAACGCCGGCAGGTAGGAGTCGTAGGCCGCCGCGAGGAGTGAGTCGAGGGTGAAGTTCTTCCGGCCGCTGAGCACCCGGATGGCATGCACGCCGCGTGGGTTCTCGGTCCCTTCATCGAAGTAGCCAGGGTAGGTCGACTGCTTTGGTGAGTTGGGGCCAGCGGCAGTGTACGGAAAGTTGTTGGTGTTGTAGACCCAGCCGTTAGGCGGGTTCACGACGTTCGGGCTGTCGTCCAGCGCGTGGGTGTCCTGCCAGTCGGTGGCGGGGTTGGTGCCATCGACCGGCACCTGGTAGTTGTAGGTCGTGTCGCGCCGCGGAACGAAATTGGCGTGGAAGTAGGCATACGTGCCCTCCGCGTCGGCATACAGCGTGTTGTTGGACGAATTCGTGTGCAGGGCCATCGTCTCGCGGAACTCGGCGAGGTTGCGCACGCGGGTGCGCAGGTAGGACTGGCGCAGCGCCTTGAGCGGCTCCTCCATGATCCGCATGGCGATGTACTTGCCATCGGCGCGCCGGACCACCGGACCGTGGTGCGTGCGCCAGGTGGTGAACTCCCGCGTGGCGAGCCCGGATGCGGTCTTGTAGGGGACGGCGATCGTGCGCACGGTGACCGGCTTCAGGTCCTTGCCGTGCCGGTAGAACACGCCGCTGTCGGCCTGGACGATCGTCTCGATGTACTCGTCGACGTTGTCCACGTTGCTGGAGGTGTGCATCCAGCCGGCCTTCTCGTTGAACCCCTGGTAGATGAAGAACTGTCCCCAGGTCACCGCGCCGTACGCATTCAGTCCCTCGTCGCTGGTCATCTGCAGCTCGGAGCGGAAGAAGAAGGAGGTGTGGGGATTGATGAGGAGCATCGCCTTGCCGTTGGCCGTCATCGGGCCACCGATGGCGATGCCGTTGGAGCCCCGCGGCTCCGGCTCCACGCCGGGGTCCGCCACGGCAACGTCCTTCGGTGGCGTGCTGTCGTGCAGGGCCTGGAGACCGCGCAGGTTCACCCGCTCGATGTCACCCCCAATGCTCCCCTCGCTAAAACTCAGCGCCATCCACGGCTCGAACGTCGTGATGACCCGCGGCTTCACGTCGGGGTGCGTGTGCAGATAGTAGTTGAGCCCCGCCGCCCACGCATCCATCAGCTTCACCAGCCAGTCCGGTGACTCGCCGTACATGCGCTTCAGCTGTTCCGGGTCGATGAACAACTTCTGCCGGAGGTCACGCCAGATCGCCTCCTCCCCCTCGGCCTCGGCGAGTCGCCCCAGGGAAGCCAGGTAGTTCGTCTCGACCCGGTTGAAGTCGTCTTCGGCCTGGGCATAGATCATCCCGAAGACGGCGTCGGCGTCCGTCTTGCCCTTCACGTGGGCAATGCCCCAGTCGTCGCGGGTGATCGTCACATTGGACGCCTGGGCCTCCCAGGCCGCGACCTCGGGGCTGCTGGCGGCGCCGGTGCAGCCGGCCAGGGCGAAGACGATAAGGAGCGTGCGAATCTTCATGGTGCAGGGCAAGAGGAATCGAGAGTCCCAAGGTGTCGAAAAGACCCGCAACAGGCCAGAGCACGGGGCATTGGAGACGCCCGCCCGGGCCCGAGCAACCAGACCGTGACGGCGCGCACCTTCCCCGGCGGTCCTGAGCCTGTAGGATTGGGGCGATGCCATTCCCTGCCGCCTCGCGCGGACCACGCCTTCGTCAACTCCGTGTCCCTGCCTGGATCCTGGCGGCGGCCGGGATGTTCTACATCGCTTGGGGCGTGTGGGCACCAGCCGCCTCCCTCCAGGTCACCGGCGTCGGCGCACCTGCTGTTCGGTTGCAGCTGCCCATCGAGTACCTGCTGCTGGCCCCGATCACGCGGATCCTTGACGAGCTCACGCTGCTCGATGACCAGCAACACCTCGCGATCCTATGGACCCTGGGGGTGATCGTCGTGGCCGTGGCCCTCCGCACGGCACTGCGCACCCCGTGCTGGTTCACCCGCGCGCGAGCCGCGGGCCGTGCCGCGGCGGTGGCGTTCGGTGTGGGACTGGGCGTGTACGTCGTCGGGGCCCTCGTGCCCCGCCCCATGGCCCGGCTGGTCACAACGGACGCCGAGATCGCGCTGGTGGACTTTCACAGCCACACGGATCGATCCCACGATGGGCGCTGGCGCTTTGATGCCGAGTCGAACCGGGCGTGGCACGCGGCGGCGGGGTTTCACGCCGCCTACGTGACCGACCACCAGACAATGCAGGCCTGGCGGCTGCTGGCCGCGAGTGGCGAGCTGGCGTCCAGCCGCACGTCGTTGCGCGAAGCCTCGGTGGTGGGCGGTATCCCCAGCACGGTGTCCACCACGCTGCTCCCGGGGATCGAGAGCGTCGTCCCCGGTGCGCACCTCAACCTCCTGGGTGTCTCCACCACGCACCTCCCGCTTTTCTCCCACCGGCGCAACCTCGACACCGCGCAATTGGCGAAGTTCGGTGCCGTCGACCGCCCGCTCGCCCTGCTGACGTTGCCGTTTGACCTGGGGCGGTCGCTCCACCGCCCGCCCCGCATCGACGCGATCGAACTCACCAACGGAGCCCCGAAAGGACTCCGTTTTTCACGAGAACACCGGTCGCGCATCGTGCACTTGGCCGACTCACTCCAGGTGCCGTTGGTCGCCTCCAGCAATCACCACGGGTGGGGCTCCACGGCCGTGGCATGGACGGCGATGCGGCTCCCGGGTTGGCGGCAGCTCTCGCCCCTCGCCCTCGATGCGGCCATCCGTGAGGCGTTAGGCGCCGGCGCGGGCCGCGTGTTTGTTGTCGAGCGCGCCGGGCTTGCAGCGACGGGAACACCGATCGCCCTCGCGATGACCGTCCCTCGACTCACCTGGCAGGCGGTCCGCATGGCGACGGTGCCGGAACGTCTGGTCAGCATAGGATGGTTGGTCGCCGGCCTGGCACTCTGGCGACGCCGGGTGCGACGCGCGTGAATTGGGGTGCGGCTGCGGCCCTCGCAGGGCTTGCGGCGTGCACCGCGACCCGTGGCGTCGCGGTGCCTTCCGTGTCCCCAGTGGAGTTGGCCGCTCGTGGTTTCGATGCGCCGGTCCACCGAATCCCGGCACTCGCGCTCTCCACCCGGGGCACGCTGATCGCCGCGTGGGACGCGCGACCCACGATGGCCGATGTGCCCAGCCACATCCGGTTGGTGATGCGTCGCAGCCGAGACGGTGGACGCAACTGGGACGACCTGCGGGTGGTCCGCGCGGATACCGCACCGTTGGGGTTTGGCGATCCCAGCCTCCTGGTGGATCGTGCGACAGGTCGCGTGTTCCTCTTTCACGCGGCCTCCGTGCGGCAGGGCTTCTTTGGAGGATCCACCGGAACCCGGGACGATGATCCCGACGTCCTGCAGGCTGATGTGAGCTGGTCGGACGACGACGGGGCCACGTGGACGCACCGCCGCCTGACGTCAGGCATCAAGGCGCCCGGGTGGGGCGGGTTCTTTGCCTCCTCCGGCGCCGGCGTGCAGCTGCGCAGCGGTCGCCTCCTTCAGCCCTTTGTCATCCGGAAGGACGGCGCGACGTGGGCGGCGGTGTTGCGCAGCGATGATCATGGCGACCACTGGACGATGGGAGCACTCGTGGGCCCGGGGCTCGACGAATTCGAGGTCGTCGAGTTGTCCAACGGCACGGTGATGCTGAACAGCCGGGCCAAACCGTACCGGCTGGTGGCCATCTCCACCGACGGTGGGGTGACGTTCACCGTGCCACGCTCCGATCGCGCGCTCCCGGACCCTGCGAACAATGCCTCGCTGATCCGGGTAGACCCGCTCGCCCCACCCGGGACGGCCCGCGCTCGGCAGCTGGTCTTCAGCAATACCGCAGATACCCTGCGACGCGCGAACCTGACGTTGCGCTTGTCCTGCGACGACGGTGCCACGTGGCGTTCCTCGCACGTCCTCGCTGCGGGCCCATCGGCCTACTCGACCCTGGTGATGCTCCCCGACGATGTGGTCGGTGTGTTGTATGAACATGGCGCATACGACGGCATCAGCTTCGCCCGTCTCCCACTCGGCACCATCGGGCGCTGCTAACGCAGGGCTGCCACGATCGCATCAAACACCAACTCGTCGCTGACCGGACCGTCGGCCGTCGGGTGAACCTGCGCACCCCAGGCCACCACCACCACCTGTGCCGTCGGGTTGATGTACACGGACTGGCCGTGGATCCCCACAGCGGAGAACGCGCCGTCCCGACGTCCTGCCTCCGTGGTGGCGGGCCACCAGAGATAGCCATAGTGCAGCGGCGTCCCGTTGCGCAGCACCTTGGGTGATCCCGCCTCACGACTCCATCCCTCGGGTATGAAGCGCCGCCCGTGTGCGACCCCGTCCTCGAGGATGAACTGCCCAAAGCGCGCATAGTCGCGCAGCGTCGCGCTGATGCCAGACCCGCCGATCTCGATCCCCTCGGGGGAATCCAGCCACCAGGTCCCATCCGCCTCCATCCCGGCCGGTCCCCAGATGACGTCGGCGAGGTAATCGGCCAGCGGCTTCTTCACCGCGCCGCGCACCACCTCGCCGATCACCTGCGTCTCTCCCGTGCTGTAGGTGTTTTTCGTCCCCGGCTCGGCCGCACGCGGCAGGGACGCCATCACCGTCATCGCCGACCCCGGCACCTGGGAGATCTGCGCATCCAACAACCGGCGTCGATCCGATGCAGGATTGGTGTAGGTTTCGTTCCACGACACGCCAGACGCCATCATCAGCACGTTGCGAATCGTCACCCCGTCGTAGGCGCTGCCCGCGAGGCGCGGCACGTATCGGGTGACCGAGTCCTCCAGGCTGCGGATCGCCCCATCGCGCAGCGCGGCCCCGACGAGGGTGGCCGTGATGGACTTGGCCACGCTCATCGACATCCAGCGCGTCGCCGGGGTGTTGCCGAACTCGTGGCGTTCGAGGGCCACGGCACCGTCCTTCAGGACCAGCAGGCCGGCGACCCGGTTGCGCGCGACGTAGTCGTCCAGGGTGAGGGTGCTGTCTCCCTGCGTGAACGAGACGGCGCCGAGTGGACGCGTCGATGGCGGGAGCGGCCGCACTGTATTCCCGTGACGGATGACCCGCGACGGGAAGAGCCGATGGATGTTGCGGAAGGTCGTGACCGCGAGATCGGGGGTGAGCGCGCCATCGTAGCTCTGCCGTACGGTTCCGATCGGCTCCTGTTCATGTGGGTAGGACGCCACGACAGCCGGCGCGCTCGTGCATGCGCTGCTGCTGACGACCCCGAGGAGGGTCAGGAGGGTCCCGCCAATCAGGTTTCGACGCATGCATGCACCAGTTTGAGAGGGTGAATCGCGTCGCGGCCTGTCCCATGTGCCACCTGTTGGCGACACGAGACCCCGGTCGCCGCGATGATGGCCCCGGGTGCCGCGCGCACGGTCGGCAGGAGGCGCAATTCGCCAACCTGCATCGAGATGTCGTAGTGCTCGTGCTCAAAGCCGAACGAACCGGCCATCCCGCAACACCCTGCGTCAAGGACGTCGACCCTCGCCCCACCGATGCGCTGCAGCAGCTGTGCGGTCGGCTCCACGGCGGATGCAGCCTTCTGATGACAATGCGGGTGAAAGAGGATGTCCCGCCGTTCGCGCGACGTGAGCGACAACCGGCCAGCATCGATCGCCTCCAGAAGGAGGGATTCGACCAACTGGACGCGGGCGGCGATCGCCGGTGCCTTGTCCGGAGCGGCGCCGAGAGTGACCAACTCGTCACGCAGGGTGAACAGGCAAGACGGCTCGACGCCGACAATCGGTACGCCCGCCGCGGCCAGCGGATACAGGCGCTCGGCGAGGGCGGTGTGGCGCGCCCGTGCGTGGTCCAGCATCCCCTTCGAGATCAGCGACCGACCGCAGCAGACGTCATCCACCAGGATGACGTCGTGGCCCGCCAGCTCCAGCAACTCGATCGCCGCCTGTCCGATCTGCGGCTCTGTATAGTTGGTGAAGGAATCAGCGAAGAAGGCAACGGTGCCGGCCGGGGCGCCACGCTGCCGGGTGGTCGCACGACGGGCGAACCACTGGGACAGGGTCTCCGGGGCAAACACCGGCAGCGGTCGCCGGCGATCGATCCCCAGGGCGCGTTCCATGACGGCGCGGACGGGCCGCCACTGGGAGATGGCATTCGCGAGGGGTGCCACGGCGCTCCCCATCGCGTTGAGCGTGCGTGCGTGGCCGAAGAAGCGCGTGCGCCAGGACGTTCCCTCGACCGCCTGCACCTGGGCGAGCACCTCGCTCTTGAGGGTGGCCATGTCCACGCCGAGGGGGCACTCCGTGGCGCAGGCCTTGCACTCAAGGCACAGGTCCAGCGACTCGCGCAGGCGTCCATCGCCTAACGCGGCCCGGGGATCGGGTGACCGCAGCGCCTCGGCCAGGGCCATCGCCCGCCCGCGCGTGGCATGTTGTTCGTCGCGCGTCGCCATGTACGACGGACACATGGTCGCGCCGGCGCCCGGCGACTTGCGGCACTGCCCAATGCGGGCGCACCCGTTGGCGTTGGCGTACATCCCCCCATCCGCCAGCGAGGCGAAGTGCGTGGCGATGGGGACCGGCGCATGGCGACCCTGGTCACGCAGGTGAGACGTCATCGGCGGCGCATCGACCTTCTTGCCGGGATTCAGCCGGTGGTGGGGATCAAAGAGCCCCTTCACCTCGCGCATGACGCCGTACACCTCGGCGCCATGAATCCGTGGGTTGAACTCGCTCCGCACCAGGCCGTCGCCGTGTTCACTCGAGTTGTTGCCACCAAACTCGGTGACGAGGGCCAGCACCCCCTCCGCGACCGCGCGCATGGTCGCCACCTCGGCGGGGCGGCTCAGGTCCATGAAGGGACGCACGTGCATGCAGCCCGCCGAGGCGTGGCCGTAGAAGCCGGCCTCGAGGTGAAAGCCGCGCAGGAGGCTCGCGAATCGCTCACAGTACTCCACGAGGCGCGACGGATCCACAGCCGTGTCTTCCACAAAGGCAATCGAACGTTTGCCTCCCTGTCCGGCGGCCAGCAGGAGCCCCTGGCCGGACGCGCGCAGCTCCCGGAAGCGTTTGAGGGTGGCCGGCGTATCCGCACGGAGCGCCGCATACCCATGGCCATGAGAGCGCCAGAGGGTCGTGAGGCGATCCGCCTGTGCGGATGCCTCGTCAACGGTGTCCCCATAAAACTCGACAAACAGCAATGCGCCGGGCGACCCGTCGAGGAACGAGACGACGTCGCGATGCATCGGCGAGCGGCGCGACAGGTCAAGGATGAAGTGATCGACCAGCTCGATGGCCGCCGCGTCGCACGCCTGGGCGTCGGTGGTCGCGGCAATCGCCTCGGAAACCGTGTGGAAGTGCCCGGCCACCGCCACCACGTGCTTTGGCGTCGGGACGAGGCGCACGGTGGCCTCCGTGACGAGGGCCAGCGTTCCCTCGGAGCCGACCACGAGGTTGGCGAGGTTGAAGGGTCCACGATCGGGGAGCATCCGTTCGAGGCGATAGCCACCGCTGCGTCGCCAGAATGGCGGCATGTCACGTCGGATCGCCGCGTCGTGGCGCGAGATGAGTGCGGGGAGCTCGCGATAGAGATTGGCCTCGAGGGTGGTGCCGCGCGCACGCGCGGCGATCTCGTCATCGGCGGTCGCGCGGAGGTGGGCGCGACTGCCATCGGAGAGCACCACTTCGACGGTCGCGACATGATCGATCGTCATGCCATAACGCGCCGAGCGCATGCCGCACGAGTTGTTGCCGATCATCCCGCCTAACGTGGCCCGGTTGGCCGTGCTGGTGTCCGGGGCGAACATCAGCCCGTGTCGCGCGACCGCCCGGTTGAGGTCGTCCTGCACCAGGCCCGGCTGCACCCGCGCCACCTGGTGAGCTGCGTCCACCGCGAGCAGCGCGTGCATGTGGCGCGAGAAGTCGAGCACCACAGCCGCGGCGACCGTCTGGCCGGCCAGGGAGGTTCCGGCACCACGCGCCAAGACAGGAACCCCATGGGCCGCAGCGACCTCAACCGCAGCGCTGACGTCGTCGGCATCCCGGGGAAAGGCGACGGCGAGGGGCTCGATACGGTAGATACTGGCGTCCGACGCGAACTGCTGGCGTGCCACCTGGTCACCACGAACTTCGCCGCGCAGCGCGCGCCGAAGGGACTCGACCAGGTCGTGGGAATGCACTTTGCGTTGGGTATTCGTGAGCGCCGTTGCTGCGTGGGGCGGAAGGGTGTAGCGTGGGACGACTTGTCGGGAGGGGGGAACGATGGCATTGGAGCCGCAATCATTACCGTGGGCGTCCGATCGCGCCGTGGTGCTGGTCCACGGGATCGGGAACGCCAAGCCGGGCGACTACCAGGAACTGAAGGCCGGGGTGGAGGCGGCACTCGGCCCGGCCGCGGCCGACACGACCATCTACCAGCTCTTCTACGACCAGGTCAACGACTGGTTCGCCGCCAAGTCGCAGCTGGGGACTGTCCTGACGCAGGCCGTATCGGCCTTGTCCGGCAAGATCGCCGATCCGCAGGTGGGCGACTCCCTCGCGGATACCATCGGGGACGTGTTGTGGCCCGTCCTGGTGGCCGATGCCCGGACCGCGGTGCGCGAGGCGTACCTGGCGCAGCTCAAGCAGGTCGTGGCGGACGGGAATGCGGCCGGCATCCGCACGCGGGACCAGAAGCTCACGATCATTTGTCATTCCCTCGGGTGCTTTCACACTTATGAGGTGTTGCACCACGCCTCCCAGACCGCCTCACACCGGTTGCGACCGGCATCAGAGGGTGTACGGTTTGCCAACGTGATCTTCATGGCGTCGCCCGTGCAGCTCATCCGCACAGTCGCCGACGCCATGGGCTCGCTGGTTCCCAATCGCCGATGGCTCTATGCGGTGCAGGGCGACGCGCTCAGCATTCCCAGCGAGACCACCGTGTCGGGGCGGAAGGTCTCCTCGGTGGAACGGTGGGTGTCGATCACCGGCAAGCTGGATCCCGTGGGCGGTTGGTTCTTCCGGAACCAGGCGGACTGGGCATCCATGAACGTGCCGGGCCAGGAGACGTTCCTCGATGAGCAGAACGCCTTCAACGTCAGCACCAGGCAGGAGTGGGCCAACGCCCTCAAGCCGGTGGTGTCGGGCGGGCAGCCGAAGATCCAGCCCACCAACCCGCATAGCTGGGAAGAGTATGTAGCCAACCACGCCACGCAGCTCCGCGACTGGATCCTCGCATGAGAAACCGCCTGCTTTGTGCGGTGCTGGGGATAGCCGCCACGCTCGGCGCACAGCAACCGGCGCGCTTTGATACTGCACTCGTCCGCCGGGCGACGCTCGCGCAGTTGCTGGACGGTGCTCGCATCGGCGACTCGATCGCCGGGTTTCGCACGAGTTCCCCGGTCGTGGACTCGATGGTGCAATCCCTGTTGCGACACCTCGATCGCCCCGAGTTGCGTCGCCTGCCGCTGCATGTCATCGGTGACTCGCGCGCGTCGTGGGGTGTGGTGGGTCGCCGGACGCGCCCCGTGGGATACACGGCGCGTGACACGATCGCGCTCAATCAATTGGCCGAGGTCGTGGGCCAGGAGTACCGGGATGCGCTCGCATCCAAGCTGAGCCGCGCGGGCATTGATTCCCTGCTCGATCCGTTCGAGGCGTTCGATGTCATCCGGCGGGCCGCGTCGAAGGACATGAGCCTGGAGAAGTTGCGGCGGTTCGAGCGCAAGTACGGGCCCGGCACTCCCAAGCTGAATCTTGCAGAAGTGGTGCTCAACTATGGCGCACAGTGGCTCCCGGCCTTCCGGCCGAACGACGAGGGATGGCCTTCGCGGCACGAGGTGGTTGCCGCGTACGTGCCGACCTACCTGACGTACGTTGAAAAGGAAGCGCGTGCGGTCTCGGTCCTCGAACTCGGCGTGCGCTCATACACCTGGAATCCGCGTTGGGGAGGGCGTACCGGTGGCGTGCTGCGGCCGGGATACTGGTCGATCGGCGCGGCCATGGCGGGGGAGGCGGACGGTGCCGTGACCAACCCGTTCAAGGGACGGTCGCGATTCGGCGCATTCTTCGGTTGGGGCGACGCGAAGATTGCCTGGATCGGTGGGAGTGAACGGCGTGTGCTCGTCACGCGGCAGGTGCAGTTGGTGCCGTGGGGATTCTAGGGAAGAGCGAACTGATGAAGCACGAGGAGCACGAGCGGCACGGGAAGCACGGGTCCCGTACCCCGCGTGCTGCGCGGGCTGCTCGTGCCTCCCGTGCTTCGCCCTGGCCGTTGCTCCTACTGCCGCTCTATCGCCCCGGCCGGCCCACGCATCCTGGCATTCGCCAGGACCCGATCCGCGTCGAGTAACTCGACGCTCCCGGCTTGAAGTAGTCGCCCACGTACCAGAAGCGACAGTCATCCGGGTCCATCGACAGTTGCGTGTAATCCTCCCAGCGCAGGGTCGCCTCCTGCGCAGCGGCCCCGGTCGCCAGCACCGTCTCCGCCGTGCCTAACGTCCCTGGCGGATCCTGCGGCCTGCGTCCCGCAACGCGTTGTCCGGCGAAGTGTGGCGTACCCCCAAACGAGTATCCCATCGCGATGTTGCCGGCGCGGTCCATCCCGATGCTGCCCATCCACCGGTACGAGGGACTGCCGGACGGGTCGTCTGGCGCGTAGGTCCCCTGTTGGTGGAGGCGCACGGCACGATTGGGCCCGATGCGGAACTCGTACCAGCGCACCCCTCCACCGCCGGCACTCGTCGCGATCGAGTGCAAACCGACGATCGACTCCCGGCCGTTGATGTTCCGGTAGACCAGGCGAGCCATGAGCTTGTCGCCCTGACTGTCGAGCTTGCGCTCACTTCCCGGCTGCGGCACGCAGTTGGTCAGCTGGCCGCCGCACAGGTAGGCGTACGGTGCCACCGGGATCTTCACCGGTCCCGTCACCTTCGTGCGCGTCGTGTCCTTCCAGTCGACGTGGAACTGCCAGACGTAGATGCCGTCGTCGTCCAGGTCACCCTTCAGCTGTGCCCCACCGGCGGCCATCATCACGTTCGGGGCCCCGCGCGGTGGCAGGGCGTAGCCGTCAATGTCCGCGTTGTTCAGGAAGTTCACCCCTTCGATGATCACGCACTGTTCACGCGCGGGCTCCCCGCGCAGCATGCGGTCGCGTTCCACGACACAGGCGTGCTTCTGGATGACATCGTCGCCCGTGCTGGTGGGCACGTAGTAGCCGTCGGGCCAGATCGCGGGGCGCGGGTAGTCGGGAAAGAGTGGGCGCTTGAACTCATACCGATGGTAGGGGCCCAGCGGATCGGCCCCGGCGCTCACCGCATAACACATCGAATACGGTCCGTTGGGCTCACCCGGCGGGCGAGAGAAGATCGGCAGCACAAAGAGCCAGCGCCGGGCGAGCTGGTCGTAGCGCACGACGGCGTCTCCGCTGTTGCGTTGTTCGCACGCGCCACCAAACCCGCGGAAGATGCTGTTGGTCGATACGGCGCCGTGGAGCGCACGCCCGGTTTCCTGGAAGAGACGCCCCTTCCTGGTGAACACCGCCATCACGGAGTTCACCGTCTGCACGATGTGGTCCGGGCCGACCGCCACCGAGTTGTCGGACGGATTGCGCAGGAGCGGGGCCCCCACGGGTCCGTCAAAACCAACGCCGAGGCCGTCGAACGATTCGAGGATTGGTGCGGCTGCGCGACGCCCCATGAAGCGCTGCTCGATCGACCCCTGGGGCTGCGGCGCCGCGAGGTTGCGGATCGGCCGGCTGGTATCGTGGCGGACATCGCGTCCGACCTGGGGCGGGTTCCCTCGCCCAGGACCGACGACACCCAGCGTGACCATCACGATCGCAGACCACCCCAGCATCTGTGCGTTCTCCGTTGAGTCGCGCAGAATCTGCGCCAGCGTCGGGGCGGAGGTAAGCGGCCGTCCTTACGCCGGTGGTGTCGCCTTCTTCTTCAGGTATTCCGCGCCGAAGTCCACCTTCACCTCGGTCCAGAGCAACAGGTGGTCCGACATCTTGTAGGAACGCCACGTGGAGAACGTCGTTCCGTCCGGGACGGGATAGAGCGCCGCATCGGCGTCGCGGTACACGTGCTGGTAGTAGTCAAACACCCCGCCGCGCGCGTCGGCGATCTGGTTCCCCACGTCTGGGGAGAGGAACGCGATCTGGTCAAACGGCTTGGTGCGGGACTGGTTGGTCCTCCGTCCCTTGATGGCCGGTGGCACCTCGAACACTGTGGTGAGCGCCGCAAAGGTCTGGTCGCTCTCGCGAAAGATGTTGAAGTCCCCCAGCAGGATGCTGTTGCGCGCCCAGCGGTCCTTGGCATCCACCCGGTCTTTCAGCAGCTCGACCAATTCGCGCATCTCGGCGAGGCGCACCGGATCGTCCGCCTTGTCCTCTCCGTAGTAGAGGTGGCCGGTGCAGAGCGTGAACTTGAACCACCCGGCTTGCATGCCCACGAGGTATGGCGACCGCGCAAACGCCCGCGGGATGGACAGCGTGTCGCCGGACTTCACCATCGCGGAGGTGATCTCGCCCGCCAGCCCCCCGAAGTTCACCTTGCGCTTGTCATAGATGAAGGCGAGGCGCTCGCCGTTCCCCTGGCGTCCCACGGTGACGTCGGTGACGAGGTAGTCCCACCACCCGCCCAACAGGCGCATGAGGTCGTCCAGCACATCCAGGTTGTCGCGCACTTCCTGGACAGCGACGAGGTCGAAGTGCGAGATCACCTCGGCGATGTAGAACAGCGCCTCGCGCTCACGGCCACCGTACTTGGTGCCCCCGAACTCGCGGAGGTTCCAGGAGGCAATGAGCAGGGTGTCGTCGATGCTCTTGGCCGGCACTTCCGCCCCGAGGGCGAGGCGGAGCCGGAGGAGTCCTTCGGCGGTCCGACGATCGTCGGGACGCTTGGGGTTGAGCGACGCGTAGTAGGGCATGGTCCTTGGGTGCGTTCCCTGACCGCCATTGCAAAGTCAACGCCGCGAGCTCGGCCGTCGCGAGCGGGACCGTACCGGACGGTCGCACATGCGCTGGTCAACCTGACGCCCCAGCCACACATTCGGCCCCATGCGACGCCTTCTCGCACGGCTCCACCGCTGGGTCGGGCTCGCCACCGGCCTGGTGGTGTTTGTCGTCGGCCTGACCGGCGCGGTGTATGTCTGGGAAGCCGAGCTGTTCGCCATGCTCCACCGCCGGCTCGTCTACGCGGAGCCGTCGGGCACGCGCGCGAGCGCCGATGCAATCCTGGCCGCGGCCCGCCGTGCCCTGCCCCCTGATCGCCCGGTCATCCGCCTCACCTGGCACGCCGATCCGCGTCGTAGCGTCGTCGCGATGGCCCAGCGGCTTGTTGACGACGCCCCGACCTACTTTCACGAGTTCCTCTACTACGACGAAGTCTTCATCGACCCGTCCACCGCGCGGGTGCTTGGCGTGGTCGACCGAAAGCACGACTGGATCTTCATCACGCGGATGATCCACACCAACCTGCTGCTCTCCACGCGCGGCACCTGGGTCGTCGCCACCTCAACGATCGTGTTCGTGTTGATGGTGATCGTGGGGATGGTGCTCTGGTGGCCCCGCACCCGCGCCGTCTGGCGAACCCGGCTCGTGCCCCGGCTCTCGGGTCCATGGAAGCGCACGGTCTTTGACACGCACAACGTGCTCGGCGCCTGGGGCGCGTTGGGGATGCTGGTGCTCGCCCTGACCGGCCCGGTGTGGACCTGGAAGTGGTACGAAGGAGCGATCGCGTGGCTGTTCACGGGCGAGGCACGCATCACCGCCCCACCCGTGGAGAAGCCGAGGCTGCTCGACGCGCCCCCGATCGCCGAACCGCTCCAGGCGGCCCTCGCGACGATTCGCACGCGCATCCCGGACGGGCGGCGCTACATGGTCGACCTTCCGGGCGGCAAGTTCGGGGCGCTGACCGTCGGGGTGATCTACGACCACGGGAGCGCGTGGGAGGAGTATGACCGGTACTTCTTCGACCCACGCACGGCGACCCTCACCGGCGACGAGCGCTTCGACGAGAAGAACCTCGGCCTCCGATGGCGCAACTCCAACTATGGCTTGCATACGGCCACGCTGTACGGGTGGCCGATGCAGGTGGCGGGCACGCTACTCTGCCTGCTGGTGGCGAGCCTGCCGGTGACCGGGGTGTTAATCTGGTTTCCCCGGTGGAGGCGCAGGCGCAGGCAGGGAGGCTGAACCGATGCAGCACGAGGAGCACGAGAGGTCAGGGCGGTACGAGAAGCGTGCCACTCGTGCCGCTCGGGCTGCCCGTACCGCTCGTGCTTCGCTGTGGCAGTTCAGCGGGGCATCAACTGATGCAGCACGAGGAGCACGAGAGGTCAGGGCAGCACGGGAAGCGTGCCACTCGTGCCGCCCGGGCTGCCCGTACCGCTCGTGCTTCGCAGTGGCCCTTCGAGGGGCTCAACTGATGCAGCACGAGCTGCACGAGAGGTAAGCGCAGCACGAGCGGCACGTGTGCTTACGGCGTGACTTTCGGCTTCGGTTCCAGCTTGGCGGCCCACAACCCCGAGTTGAAGTCCGTGAAGAGCACCTGCCCCTTCCACGGCATCGCGTTCATTACGAAAGAGGCGTTGGCAGTGAAGCCCTTCGGGTCGAACGACTTGAACACGGCGATCTCGCGCCGCTGCTCGGCCAGGTTCCCCAGCAGCTCGCCGGAGACATCGACCACGCGCACGCCGCCATCGTAGTACGCCTGGTAGAGCACGTCATCCTCGACGATGATGTCGTGGGCGCCGTAGTCCTCCAGGTGGTACCGCCCGACCTTCTTCATGTTCATCGGGTCGGTGGCGTCCACAATGTGCACATAGCCCCCCGACGTCTGGGCGACGCCGCCCGCGGTGCCGAGCGTGTTTCGGTAGTTTGTCCCTTCCCACACCCGACCCTCGCGGTTCATCTCCTCGTCGCCGAGGAAGAGGTAGGTCTTGCCGGTGCTCTTCTGGAAGTAGGGATAGATCTCGTGGCCGGAGTTGACCGGGAAGACGTTGATCAACTTTGGATTTTGTGGGCTTCCGCCCCACTTGCCGTTGCCGACGTCGACGATCACCGCGCCGATCCCGCCCTGGGCCGAGTAGGCGATCCCGTTGTTCACCCACAGGTCGTGGATGCGGGCGCCCGGATACTTGTACTCACCGACCTTCTTTGGCTTGTAGATATCGCGGATGTCGATGATGACGTACTTCATCCCACCGGAGATCGCATACAGGTAGTCGTTGGTCGCAAAAGCGTTGTGCACACCACCGGTGAGGTCTTCATCGAACGTCGCGGCCACCTTCGGATGTGCCGGCGTCGCCAAGTCGAGGATGACCACACCGTTCACCCGGTTCGACGCGCCCTCGCGCGTCAGCACGCCGTAACGCCCGTCCGGGGAGACCGTCACGTCGTTGATCGTGCGAGCGTCGACCTTCACCGAGTCGGTCCTCACGATGTTGTTCATGTCCGTGATGTCGAACACGATGGCATAGCCATCGCCGCCCCAGGTGCCCACGAGCGCGTAATCGCGACCATCCTTGCCCGTCCAGGGCCAGAGGTCCGACGTCGCCGTTGTGTTGATGTTGCCACGCCCCGTCACCGTGATCCGGCGGCGCACATCGCGGGGCTTGACGTCCACCACCGTGCGCGCGAAGACATTGCCTGCCTGCGCCATCAGCGTGAAGCGACCCGGCGCGTTCGCCGCGAACAGGTCGGTCCCATCTGGCGCCCGATCGATCATCCCGGGTCCACCGGGAGCCGCCGTGGTGTCATCCGGCGTGTACTGGAAGGTCCACGAGATCTTGGCGTCGGTCACCGGCTGGCCATTCGCACGCTTCGCGGTGGCCTTGAGGTGCACGACGTCACCCGTGTTCACCGTGTTCTCCGTGACGGCAAGATCGAGCGACGCGACGGGGTTCGCGGCGATCGTATAGCTCTTCCGTGCCGTGACCCCTTCGGCCTCCGCTGAGATGGAGACGGCTCCCGGCTTGAGCGCCGTGAGGTTCCCGAAGCGGTCCACCGAGGCCACCGTGGCATCCGACGAACGCCAGGTCACGCGGAGGTCCTGCCGCACACTCCCGTCTTCGTGCGATCCCTTCGCCGTGTGCGCGAGCATCGTGCCCACGTAGGGCGCCCCCGCTTCGCCGGCAATCTCCAGCTTGGCAATGGCCGGGTTCGTGATCAGGACCGGGATGTCCAGCGTCACCAGGGCATTGTCCCGACCCGCGGCGGCCACCGTGAGCGTGTACGAGCCGGCGCGCATCGCGCTCAGCTGCCCTTCGGCCCAGCGCATCGTGCCGCGGGGCGCGTTCACCCGCATCATCGGGCCCGCAATCTCGCGGTTCTGGGCGTCGAACGCGGTGATCTTGAGGGGCAGGGTCTGGCCGGCCCGGATGGTAACCCGCGCCGGATCGGCGACGATGCGGGCAACTTCGGCCTGGGCATGGACGACCTGCGCGCTCACCACAACGAGCGCGGCCGTCGTGAGGGACGTACGGAACATGGATGCAACCTGGGGCAGGGGTGTCCTGACTGGCGACGCGCGAAGCGCCATCCGGCCGGGGGGCCTCCCGGCCGGTCGTCAGATATGCCCTCGCAGCCGGGGGGACGCAAGCCAGTCGGACGTCGCTACTGCGGCAGCCGGGAAAGCACCTTCCCCTGGGCGTCGAGAAACTCCATCGCGGGGTTCCCAAGCGAGTCCACGACGAGGCGGAGGCGAGTGCGCCCTTCGGGGTCGCTGAGGTTCACGACCGCGTTCCGCGCCGGATCCCGGCCGACATACACCCGCTGCGCAAACATCGCGCGACCGCCGGGCCGTTGCTGGGCCCATTGCTGAAGTGCGGCATTGCGCGCCGCACCCTCGGCGGTCGCCGCGACGATCGAGTCACGCTGCTTCACCATTTGCATGATGTCCACGTCCGCCCGATCGGCGATCGTGAACCCCATCCGACGCGACCCGTTGTTATCGGTGTAGTTGAAGTAGAGGACCTGGTCCTGGTTGAACTGGTCGAACGACAGGTGATGCGACGCCTGGTACTTCCCATCCGCGCCGACCTTGCCGCTGAAGGTCAGCCCGCCGTTCTCGGTCCCCTCATCATTGAAGAAGATGATCCCCGGTCGCGTCCCTCCGGGGTAACCGAACGACTCTCCCTTGTAGATCGGCCCGATCGAGCGGGGCCGATTGGAGATCACCATCCGGTACTTCCCGTCGGGCTCCACGATGTTGATGCGTTCCACGTCGATCTCGGTGAAGCGCTGGCGGGGCTGACCAAAGGCGCCAAGCAGGAGCACGGCGAAAAGGACCGAGGACGTGAGTGCCCAGGCGCGGAGCCAGCGAAGCTGCCGTTCGATCGATGACATTGGTGGGGACGATGGAGTCCCCGTGACGCTACCGCCCGTCCACCGAGAAGGCGAGGAGCACGTTGCCGGGCATCGCCCCATACAATCCATACCCCGACATCACGAACACCATGCCACCCGCCACCACCGGACCCGCCGCATCAATGGACCCGCCGCGCCCGCGCCCTCCGTCCACGGTCTGGTACTCCTTCGCTGTGTCCACCTCCCACAGCAGCTTGCCTCCGCTCGTCGACCAGGCGCGCAGATAACCATCGAGCGACCCCGAGAACACCACGCCGGGGATCGCGCTCAGCGGCGCAGACATCGCGGGACTGCACCGCGGCCGCGGGCCACACGGGGGCGGTGCGGCCTTCCACGCGATGCGACCGGTGCGCACATCGAGCGCGAAGAGTCCGCCTCCCTTGACCGGATCGGCCTCCATCCGGAAACCTTCCTTCACCGTCGAGTCGGCCACGGCGAGGATCGCCTGGCCGCCCAGCGCCACGTAGACCTGACGCCCATCGGTGGCCGAGCCCCAGTGCAGGCCCCCGAGCTTGCCGCCGTCGCCCACCTTCACGCTCCACCGTAACGCGCCCTGTCGATCCGGGTCGAGCGCGTGGACATGACCCGACTTCTGCCCCACGAGCAGCACCCGTTGGCCGCGGCCAAGGTCCACCAGCATGGGCGGCTGGCCGATATCCGCATCCGGGCCATCACTCGCCGGACAATTGGCCTTGCCCGGCAGGTCGCACGACAGGTTGTAGGCATCACCCTGGGCGAACTGCCGCGACCACACGATGCGACCGGTCGCGAGGTCCATGGCAAGCACGGCATCGCTTGTCACCGTGGGGGGATCAGAATAGTTGTTCCCTGTGCCCACGTACAGCACGCCGCGGGCTCTATCTATTGTTGGGGTCGACCACACGGCCGCCCCGGAAGGCCCCTTGCTTACCGCGCCTCCGGTGGCCTTCCCGGTCACGCGCACACTGTCGTCGATGGTCCACGATCTCCACCGCACGGCGCCGGTCGCGGCATCCAGGGCGACCACGCTCCCGCGAAAGGTGCAACAGGCATACCCGGGTTGGGCCGGCAATGCCGACTCATACGACGACACGGGGACGTAGAGCACATCATCGGCCAACTGCGGTGTGCCGGTGATGATCGCCGCGAAGTGCGGGTCGACGCGCACCTTCCAGCGACGGACGCCGGTCGTCGCATCGTAGGCGTGGACGCTGCCGGCCAGGTCGCCGACGAAGATCGTGGTCGCGGTGCCGTCCTTCCCGACCGCCGCCACCACGCCGGAGCGGAGTGGCGCATCCGCCCGGGCACTCCAGCGCAGGCACCCGGTCGCCGCATCAAGCGCCCCAAGGCCACCGGCTTCGCTCGCCACGTACACCGTCCCGGCCACGACCGCGGGCTGCGAGCGCGCGTTGACCACCTCCCCAAGGGACCGGGCCCACTTGAGGGTGAGGCGCGGCACCTGGGGCGCCGCCAGGCCCGACGTCCCGGTGAAGCGTCCATTGGACTCGGTGGCGCCCCACGACGCCCAGGTCATCCCCGGGCGCGCCGGCGGCGCGCAGGTGGCTTCCTGCGAGTGACTAGTGATTGGCAGCGCTACCGCCGCAGCGAGGAGGGCGAACGAACGCATCGGTGACTCCAGGTGACCGGTGACAGGGTCAGCCTACGCACGCCGTTGGCCGCCCCGTTTCGGCAAAGTTGCGAACGGTATCCGTGGCGTTGTCGACGGCGGCCAATCGGCCCGGCACCCGATTGAGCCCGGCGCCCAGGGTCCCTAACCTCCTCGACATGGTCCCCACACCCACACCGGGGCTCCCCGTCCCCTGGCCCCTCCGGGCACGACTCTTCGCCTGGAGTGTGCCCACGCTGCTTGGGGTGCCATACGTCCTGATCACCCTGCGCGCCACAGGGCAATCGGTGGCGCCGTGGCAGGTGTTGGCCATCCTCGTGGCCACCTGGCAGGTCTGGACGGTCCTCACCGGCCCGATCGTGCACCTCGCCGATCGCTTCCCGGTCGACGGGCTGCGCCCGCTGCGTCGCCTGGCCCTGCATGGTGGCGCAGCACTCGCGGCGGTCGTGGTGCAGGCGATGGCGACGACGACCACCTCCTGGCTGCTCGTCAATGACGGCACGCCGTGGGTGGCGGTCTTCGCCTTCTGGCTTGCCCTGCTCCTGCCTGCCGGGGTAATCGTCTACGCCGCGATCGTCGCCTTGCGGACCGCGCAGCGCCAAGCCGCCGAGCGCCTCGCGCGCGAGCGACACTCCCAGCAACTCGCCGTGCAGCTGGCCGACGCGCAGTTGCACGCCCTGCGCGCTCAGGTGCAGCCGCACTTCCTGTTCAATACGCTGAACGCGGTCATTGCCCTGGTGCGCGATGTGGATACCCCACGTGCCGAAGCCGCGCTCGTGGCGCTCGCCGAGTTGTTACGGCACTCGCTGCGGTTCGGCGCCGCCCACGAGGTCTCGCTCGCGGACGACCTGGCCTTCTGTCGTCACTACCTCTCCATCGAAGCGCTGCGGTTCGGGGAACGCCTCGAAGTGGAGGTCGACGTCCCGGACGCGCTGGGGCCCCTGCGCGTGCCAACACTCCTGCTGCAACCGTTCGTTGAGAACGCGCTGCGCCACGGCCTGCGTCCCACCCGTGCCGCGATGCGACTGACGATCCGTGCTCGTGTGGCCGACGAGCGGCTCTCCATCGACATTCTGGATACGGGCGTGGGGCTCCCACCGGACCTCGAGGAGCGCATGGCCCGCGGGGTCGGCGTCTCCAACGTACAGGCGCGACTCGCCCAATTGCATGGTGCAGCCGCTGGTGCGTTGCTCACCCCACGGGACGGTGGCGGTACGTCGGCGCGCATCGTGCTGCCGGCGCTCGCCATGCCAGCCGTATGAATCGGCTGCGCGCCATCATCGTCGATGACGAGGCGCTCTCGCGCCGCGCGCTGCGGCAACTCCTCGAGCGCCGCGACGACATCGTGGTGGTCGCCGAGCGGGAACATGCCGTCGACCTCGTGCCGTCCGCACTCGAGGCAGATATCGTCTTCATGGACATTGAGATGCCCGAGCGTTCGGGGATCGACGTGGCCCGTGGCTGGCCGGCTGGCGGACCGGCGCTGGTGTTCGTCACTGCCTACGAGGGGTATGCTCCCTCTGCCTTTGACACCGAGGCTATCGACTACCTCACGAAGCCGGTGACGACGGAGCGCCTCGACCGCGCGCTGGCGCGCGTCCAGCGCACCCGGACCACGTCCGCGCGTTCTCCTGCGCGCCTCGTGGCACGCCTCGGTGACCGGGAGGTATTCGTTGAGCTGGAGACCATCGACGCCATCGAGGCGGACGGCGTCTATGCGGCGATCCATACGGCCGGGCGACGCCACCTGGTGCGGCGCGCCCTGGACGCCCTCGCGGAAGAGCTTCCCGTGGACGCATTCCTCCGCGTGCACCGCTCCTGGATCGTGCGACAACACGCCGTGACCCGCATGGACCGGGACCGCGCCACGGGCGCGTACCAATTGCGCCTGTCCTCAGGGCTCGTCGTACCAGTCAGTCGCCGACGCCTTGCCGCCGTGCGCCGCGTTCTTCGCGGTACCCCTTGACCGCCCGGTCCTCGATACCGCGAGGCGTCACCCGTCTGTAGTTCTCAGTTTGGCGGCACGGAGCGCCCCCGCTGGCAGTCCACCTTCCAGCACGGCGGCAGCGGCTTCGAGCGATCCTCATACGGGCGGAGGATCCAGTCGAAGAACGCCCACGTCCGGTTCCACGAGTCGATCTGCTCCGGTGAGTCCACGCGCTCGAGCGTTTGGGGATCGACGCGGCGGCTGAACGCATGCCCGACGCTCGCCCCCCAGGGCGCCGGATCCACGTAGACCTTCGTCTCCGCGAGGTCCGGCTTGAGGGCGCGAAGCTTCCAGACCATCTGTTGGTCCTCGACGTAGTTCACGTCCTCATCGTTCGTGGAGACGTGCACGAGGATCGGCACATTGAGCTTCTCCACCTGGTATAGCGGGGAGCGCTTCTCGTACTCCGCGCGCTTCTCATGCGGCATCCCCTGGATCCCTTCCTGCGTGGAGAAGCTGCGCGTGTAGGACGGCCCCTTGAAGGAAAGCCGGAAGAAGAGGTTGGTCACCGGCACGATGGCCGCCCCGCCCTTGAACGGATGCTGGTCGCGCATGATCGAGAGGGAGGTGATGAAGCCGCCATGGCTCCACCCCATCATCCCCAGCCGGTCCTGATCCACGTGCGGCAGAGTCTTGAGGTACTCCACGGCCGACATGGCGTCCGTGACTTCCTTTCCGCCGTAGTCGATCGCGTTGTGGTGCGCCTTGCCGTAGCCGGTGGAGCCGCGGTAGTCCGGCGCAATGATCACGTAGCCGCGCTGCACCGCCTCCCGGACGAACGGGAACATCGTGGGACCAAAGTTGCTGTGGACCCCGCCATGCACCCACACCATCGCCGCATGGCCCTTCACCCCCCGCTTCTGCAGCGGCTGGAAGACGTGGGCCGGGATCTCCATGCCGTCGGCAGTACTCTTGTAGGTCACCTTGGCGTAGTCCATCACGCCGCGGCTGCGCGCCGCCCACGTACTGTCGGACGCCTTGCGGCTGGCCATATCCCGGTCGTAATTGGCGACCGGATGGTCCTCGGGTTTGTTGCTGACGTACAGCTCCCGAATGCGCACGGAGTCCATGGCGCCGCGATGTTGGCCGTGCACCAGAGCGGGACCGAGGAACAGGACTGCGGAGGCCACCAGGAGGTCGCGTCGACGTCGCAAGGTGTGTGCTGACATGGACTTAGCGTGATGAATGGAGGAGGCACCCAGGGGATCGGGGGCGCCCCCAACATGGGGGCCGGACGCTGCATCGGCCAGATCGCCAATCCACCCGCCCACGAGCGGCGTAGTCCTGTCGGTGGCCGACCTCCCGTCCGGGCGGCGGAGACCACAATCTTCGGAAACTCCCTGCCGTCCTCATGGTCGACCCAGTTGCCCGGCCATCCGCGAGACCACCCGACGACGACAACGCCCGCCTTCTGGCGCGCCTGGTCGCCGGGGATGAGCGCGCCCTCGGGTCGCTGTACGATTCCTATGGAGCTGTCGTGTACGGACTTGCCCTCGCCATTACCCAGGATCCCCTCATCGCGGAGTCTGTCGTGACCGACGCGTTCGGGGATGTCTGGCGCGGGGCACGCTCGGTCACACAACCTGGCGAGTCGCTGTTCGCCTGGTTGTCGCGCGTGGTGCGATCACGCGCGCTGGCCCATCGGAGTCCGACGGGGCGACCGTCCCCAGCGCACCCGCCCGCCGCCTCGCAACTGGCCGTCGCCCTGGAGCGACTGGCGCCAGTCGAACGACAGAGTGTTGAGCTCGCGTATTTCGGCGGACTGAGTCGCGCCGAGATCGCGCGGGCGCTCGGCGAGTCCGAGGTGCGCATCGCCATGGCCCTGCGCAGTGCGATGGAGGGGCTGCGCGATCTGGTCGCCATTCCCTCGAGCGCCGTCACCCATCGGATGGTGGCCGGCATATGAGTGACCTCCGTGAACTGGCCGCAGCCTATGCGCTCGACGCCGTCGATCCCGGCGAACGGGCTGCGCTCGACGCGCTCGTCGCGCGCGACGCCGAGTTCCGCCGCGAGGTAGAGGCGTTCCGCGAGGTTGGCGCCCTGATGGCCTACGCCGCACCGGCCGCCACCGCCCCGGCGTCCCTGCGCGAACGCATCCTCGCTGACGCACGCACGGTCCGCAGCATCAGCACGGCGCCTGGTGCCCGGCCGGTGACGGTGACTCCATCGCGCTGGCGCCAGGTCGCGCCGTGGCTGCCCGCGGCCGCGTGTGCCGCATTTGCCGTGTTCGCGTACGATGGCCAACGCGAGGCACGTGAGGCAATGGTCGCGCTCTCCGGCGAACTCACGCAGGTCCGGAGCGAGCTGCAGGAGAAGGATCGGACGCTGAGTGCCTTCATGGGCCCCGAGGTCCACGTCGTCTCGCTCGCTGAGTCGAACAACAAGCCGACGGCGCGCGTCTACTGGAACCACACCCGCAGCGTCTTCATCGTGACGGCGTTCAACGTGCCGCGGGCCCCCGAGGGCAAGACCTACCAGCTGTGGGCGATCTCGAAGGCGCTCAAGGCGCCCGTCTCAATGGGAACGTTCAACACGGACGAGGAAGGACGCGCGACGATCATCGTTCCGGTGGGCACTGACGTCAACGCGATCGGAGTCGTTGAGCTGTGCGCGATGACCCTCGAGCCGGCCGGCGGCTCGCCCGGCCCCACGGAAACGCCGCGCCTCGTGGGGAGCTGGCGTCACACGGACTGAGCCGCTCGTCCGCATCCTGGCCGACCAGAACGTTCCACGGATTGTATCGAAGTGATCTGGCCACTTGGTGCGCCGAGCGCAGCTGTAGGCAACGCAAGTGCCTGTCGGTCATGGCGTTATGTCGCTGGCGCGGCATGGGCACGCGACCTGCCTTTCACTTGGTGAGACGGCCACCTGGTCGCCGACACCCTTTCGTGGAAGCCAACTCGTGACACCTGCCACCATCCTTCGCACGGGCGCCCTCCTGTGCGGCGCCCTGCTCGCCGCCTGCGCCGATCCCACCTCGCCGAAGTCGCATCAGTTTGAGGCGCTCCTCGCGAAGGGCAGTGGCGGCGGTGGTGGCGGTGGCGGCGGTGGTGGCGGCGGTGGTGGTGGTGCCGTCGTCGGCCGCATCCGCACTGCCTCAGCTGGCGCAGCATGCGACCGGGGAACGTCGATGGGCGTGACGATCCGCAAGGGGATCAACGACCGCGCTGAGATCATCATGAACGTCGTCGGGCCGTCCACCTATCCCGCGGCGTCACCCGGTCTCTCGTTGTATTGGGCCTACACTATCACGGATGACGCGAATGGCGCCCGCCTGCTCGCCTTTGGTTCCAGCAGCCAGTACGTCGGCACGACGGCACGGGTCACGGTTTCCGGTGCCACGACGACTCCAGGGGTGCACCAGTTCACGTTCCTGGCACAGAACCATGAAATTGTCGCCCTCACGGATTTCGCCTCCCTGCTGGCGTCGCCGTTCGTGGAGACCTGCCGCGCGTCATTGACGGTGACCGCAGATTAACGCGGCGCGGACCGTATGGCTCGCGTCGTCAGCGTGCCTGACGACGTGAGCGCCGGTCGGCGGATGCCAGGACCCGATATGGCTGGAGCGCGAGGTCAATGTCGCGCTTTAGCCACGACCGTGCCGTGCCGTCGCGGTGCGCCGCCCAGGACAACAACGATCCGCTGACCAGGGCGTTCAGCAGACGCGCCACCGCCGGCGCATCCAGCGCGAGCAGTTCACCAGCGACCACCCCCTCGTCGAGCAACGCCGCCACGAGCGCTTCGTTCTCCTGCGACAATTGGACGAAGTGCCGGTGCATCACCGGATCGGTGAGGTCCAGCTGCAACCACGACAGGTGGTGCGCCATCTCTTTCGGTGTCCGTGCCATCTCGGCAAAGCACAGCAGAAACTCGCGCGCGACCACCACTGGCGAGGCGTGTCGTTCCCGCAGCGCCGACACAATGGCCGCCCCCATGCCCCGCGTTCCCGCGCTCATACGCCGGAGCAAGGCCTGCTTGGAGCCAAACCGCTGAATGACCGTCGGCGCTGAGATCCCCGCCTCGTTCGCCACGAGCTGCAGCGTGAACTTCGCGGGCCCCACGCGCTGCATGACACGTTGGCACGCCGCCAGGATCTCGGCGTCGTCGATGGTTCGGGGGCGAGGTGACACGGGGGGCGCTGGGGTTGACAGATAATAAGTGAATGGTCATTTATAAACAAGACGGCAGACGGAAGTCGGCGGGCGCCGAGGCACAAGGCATCCGCAGCGTGATCAGCCGAGAGACGAGTCAGGCACCACCCCGCGCACCAGGCCCCAGCGACAAGCCACCACCCACCACCCACCAGCCCCATCCCTTGCCTCCCCTCATCGTCGTTGTCGGTGGCGCCACGCGTGGCGCTGGCCGCGGGATCGCCCGCGCCTTTGGCGAAGCTGGAGCGATCGTCTATTGCACGGGACGCTCGGCGACCGGATCGCCGTCGCCCTATGCGCGCCCCGAGACCATAGATGAGACGGCGGCGATGGTCACGGCCGCCGGCGGGACCGGCATTGCCGTGCGCGTGGACCACACCAACGCCGATGAGGTCAAGGCGCTTTTCCAACGCGTCGTCACCGAACGCAAGCGCATCGATGTGTTTGTCGACAGCGTGGCTGGCGAGGATCGCCTCTACGGTCCGTGGACCCCGTCGTGGGAGACGGACTTCTCCCAGGCAACAGCCGCCCTGCAGCAAGGGCTCGTCACGCGCGTCCTCGCCGCCGCCGAAGCCGCGCGGCACATGAAGGCAAAGAAGCGTGGCCTCATCATCGAGGTGACGGGAGCGGATTTTCCGTTCTACGGGGGGAACCTCGTGCACCAGCTCGTGATGCTTGGCCACAAGGGACTCGCCTTTCACCTCGCCGAGGAGCTGCGCCCGCACAAGGTCGCCGCGCTCTCCATCACGCCGGGGTTTCTACGTTCCGAGTCCATGCTGGAGCACTTCGGCGTGACCGAGGCGAACTGGCGCGACGGTGGAGCCAAGGATCGCCACTTCCTGCACTCCGAGTCCCCACTGCTCATCGGCCGCGCCTGCGTCGCGATCGCCCGTGACCCGGAGGTCATGTCATGGTCCGGCCACCTCACCAGCTCGTGGGAAGTCGCCGAACGATTCGGACTGCGCGACTACGACGGCTCCAACCCGGATTGGGGCGGCAACTGGACGCACGAGGTCATGAAGGAGATGGCCTGGATGCGCGAGGGCACTGAACGGCAGGTGGCGTGGCTGGACCGGGTGGCGGACAGACTGCGAGGGTACGTGGAGGGAAGGTCATCGGGGGCGGCGAAGCCGACCTAACGGCAGGTCAACAACCACGGCGAAGCACGAGAGGGAACGGGAGCACGGGGCAGGGCTCGCTGCACTCGTGCTCCCCGTGCTCCCCGTGCCGCCCGTACTGCCCGTGCTGCTCGTACTGCGCAGTGGCTGTTTGCCTTTCCCCTCTACTGCATCGTCGCGCTGAACATGATGTGCGCCTTCGGCGTCCCCGGCAGCATGATCCACGGATCGTTGCCGCGCGGCCGCTCCGGCAACCCGGTGGACGCACCCGTGGCGAACGGCACGTAGACCACGTACAGGCGCCGGCCCTCCGTCACCGCTTGCGTCTTCGGGTCATACCCCTTGCCGAAGATCTGGTACAGCGCGGCCGGATCCTTCGGCATCTTGAGCTTGCCGCTCTTCACTTCGGCGAAGCGCACGGTATCCACCTGTGCCGCCGCCGTTCCGCCGTCACGCAGCTCACGTCCGCGCGCCATGAACGGCTCCATCGCCTCGTGATAACACGACACGTGGAACTGCGGCTCCTTGGGGTACTGGGCCAGGCAGACCATCCCCTTCCCTTCGCGCAGCGTCACGAACTTGCCGGCCGCATCATACCCCAGCACGCGCGCCCCGGCGCGCATGGCCTCGGGTAGCGGAAGGACGGCGGCGGCCACCTGCTCTTCCTTCGGTGGGATCGTGCCCGACGCCTGGGCGGTGGCGATCACGGGAACGACGGCGAGGACGGCGAGGATCTGGCGCATGCGAAGAGTTTCGAGGAAGGGAGGCGCTCGGAGGAACGACTCATGGGTGACGACGTACACGGCCGTGGTCCCGGCGTTCGCCGGGTGCGACCACCAAACTACCGGAGCGCCTCGAGGCCGGCCTTCAGGCGCGGCAAGGCCCCATCGATATCAGCCAAACTCACGGCACCAATCGAGAGACGGCACCAGCCCGTCTCCCCACTGGCCCCGAACGCGTTGAACGGAACGACCGCGAGCCCCGTCGTCCGCAACAACCACTGGCGCACATCTTCGTTTGTCCGCAAGGTCGGACCGTCGGGCGGCGTCTTCCCCATCAGGGCGAACTGCCCGGAGAGGTAGATGGCCCCCTGCGGCGCCACAGCGTCCACCGGGTGCCCCGCGGCGCGACACGCCTGGATCCCGTCGTACAACGCGTTGAGCCGCGCCTGGGCGCCTGCGATCAACTCCTGACGGTACACGCCAATGGCGTCGTCCGCCATCAACAACTTCGCCGTGGCCACCTGCTCGGCGCGCGGCGCCCAGGTCCCCACATGCTGCAGGAAGTTGTTCATCTTGTCGATGATGTCGGTCGGCGCCATCACCCATCCGACGCGCACCCCCGTCGAGGCGAAGGCCTTGGAGATGCCGTCGATGTAGATCGTGTACCGCGCCATCTCCGGGCGCAGCGTCACCGGGTCCACATGGGCAATGTCCCCAAAGGTCAACTGCCAGTAGACCTGGTCATACAGGAGGTACAGTGGGCGTTCCGCGGTGCCACGCCGGGCATTCTCGGCCAGGACCAGGTCGCAGATCGCACCTAACGACTCCGCGGTGAAGCAGGTGCCACACGGATTGAGTGGCGAGTTGAGCGCCAGCATCCGTGCCCCACGCAGATGCGGCGCAATCGCCGCCGGGGTCGGCATGAAGGCGTCGTCGGCCGAGCAGGCGATCGGGACTCCCTTCGCGCCCACCATGTGGCAGTAGTAGTTGTTGTTCCACGACGGCGCCCCGTAGACCACCACGTCGCCCGGGTCCAGCAGGGTCGCGTAGGTGCCGTACACGCCAGGCCGCGAGCCCGAAGTGACCAGCGTGCACTCCACCGGATACTTCAGGCCCAACCCGCGTTCGGTGTAGTCCACGATCGCCTCGCGCAGCGCGGGCATCCCGTGCGACGGGGGATAGTTGGTCTCGCGGTGATGCAGCGCGTCGACAATCGCCGATTCGAGGTAGGTGGGAATCGGGAACTGCCGGGGGTCGAAGTCGCCAACCGTCAGGTTGCAGACCTTCTCGCCTCCCGCGATCCGCTGGCGGATCTCGCCAGCGATCTTGAGGATGGCCGACCCCTCCAGGGTGCCAACCGGGGTGGAGATCCGACCGGTCGCGTCAGCGGGCGTACGGACCAGGCTCGAGGTGTCAGTCGTGGCAGCGTGGGTCATGGAGCGCGGCGTGGGGTCGGCTCAACTTACGCTGGTGGACCGGTCGCCTCCATTGGCGGATTTCCCCCAAGCGCCGGGGCGACGGGCCAGTCTGAGGGGCGCCCTTAGTCCTGTCCCGGCCGGTGCAGCCACCGGGCTGGCATCGTTCTTCCGGTCCGTTTCCCTTTGGGGAGGGGAACCGTCCTCTTCCGCAGGGGTTGGAGCGTCCACCCGGACCTCCGGCCGGCTCGGTTAAGTTCCTGCCACACCGTCGATTCCGCGTTCATGACTACCCCTCTTCGCCGCACCGTTCGCTGGCTCTGTGCCGTGGCAATCACTGGCCTGATGGTCGATTCGGCGCACGCTCAGGCTCCGACACTTGATCTCGTCCCGGGGACAAGAGTCCGCGTGACATCGGCCAACCAGGTGGCCCCGTTGATCGCCAATTTCATGTCGCTGCGCGGCGACACGGCGATGTTCATCGAGGAAGGATCGGGACGTGGGATCTGGTCGATCCAGCTCGGCGACATCCGCAAGATCGAGCGCAGCGATGGTGAAAAGCGCTCGAACCGCCCGTACATGATCCGGGGTGCGGCGGTCGGTGGCGTCGTCGGACTGGTCGGCGGCATCGCCTTCTCCAACAGCGCGAAGCCCTCGACCGAGGGGCGCGAGTACAACAAGTGGGGCACAGCATCTATCGCGGCCGTCCTCGGCGCGGGCTTGGGTGCGGCTATCGGCACGCGGTTCGCGACCGAGAAATGGACCGACGTGCCCCTCCGCCGCGTCGCCCTGACGCCGATGGTTGGCCCAGCGGGCGCCAAGGGAATCAGGGCGTCGGTTTCGCTGGCTTTCTAAGGATCCACAGCGCGTTCCCCACCGCGCGCTCGCCAGTGGCGTCGGACGGGGCATTCACAACACGGCCGTCGATCCACAGGGTACTGGACCCGCCGCCGTCGAGGTTGATGGCGTCCCACGCCCCCAGGTCGCGCATCGCCGCCGCCAGCTCAACCAGCGACATCCCCACGCTCCAGCGGCGGCGTCCATCGACGACCAGGAGGAGGAGTGTGCGGCCATCGGCACTCGTCCCGACCGCCGTCCGGGGATGTCGCGCTGCCGAGAAACTCGGACGCGTCCCTTCCTCCCGGTCCATCGCGGCGGCCACATCGCGACCATCGGCGAGAAGTCGGCCCCATCCCCCAACGACCGCGTGCGGCGCCAGGCGCTCAGTGCCTAACGCCAACCGAATGGTCAGCCTCGTGCCCGGCGAGAGCGCAGCGACCTGCGTCGGCCCCACCACCAGCACCGCTCCATCGCGCGGGATGGGTGTCGGGCGACCGGGTGTCGCCCGGGCGATGACCCGGTAGCGGAGCACGCCCCCCACATCGGCGAGCTGCTGGAGCGCCAGCCGGGATTCGCGCGGACGCGCGGTGGTGTCCGCGGCCAGCTCGTCCCCATACGCGGCTGTCACCAGGACCGCGCCGTGCAGGGCCCCTGGTGGGTACGCGTTCAGCCCCGCGAGGGGGATGCGACGAGCGCCAGCCTGCACCTCCCCGTGGAGCTCAAACCGGCCAAAGCGTACGCGACCGTTCGCGAGCACGACGACCTGCGATCTCGCGTCGTCGACCGGAGGGCCACCGGAGTCAGGGAACGTGATTCCCTTCACCCAACGTCCCCCCTCGACATGGGTGCCCGTCACCTCGCCGGTCTGCAGGTTGAAGAAGTCGGCGTTGATCCCGATCATCGGAGATGCGTTGCGTTCCACCCATCGCTTCGCCATGTCGCTCACTCGCTCGCGGCCCACAAACTGCCCGGCCGCGCGCATGGCATCGATCGTCACCGGTCCGCCAAGCTGCACACGCACCACGTGCATGGCCCAGGGCCCGCGCCGGTCGAGGAGGCACTGGTAGGTGACGCCGGGTGCGACCGGTTGAATACGAGATGTGAGGCCGCTGTCGGCTCGAACGAGGAGCGTATCACCCAGGCACGAGCTTCCCTGCCCGCGCGCCAGGCTCGGCGCTCCCGCGACGACCGTCATCAGGGCCGCAGCCAGTGGACGCAGCATCATGGTACGGAAGGTAGTTCGCACCGGCCACCTCGCGGAGGGCCGCCGCGGCGACTCGGTACACGCGCGAGCCGCTGACATCGCGTCGGAAGCTCCGGAGTGATATCGTCCCCACTCTTCATCCCTACCCGATGCGCGTCCCCCTGATCGCCCTCGCGTTGCTGGCTGGCTGTTCGACCCCCACGCCGACCCCGGCCGCAGCCCCTGCCTTTGAGTTCACCGACGCACGGCGACGGGAATTGCTGGTCGCCCGGGAGGCGGTGTGGCGGTCCTGGTTTGCCAACGACACCGTGCAGCTGGCAACGCTCCTGCCGGCGAATCTGCTGGCCATTCCCCCCGAGGGTGACGGCTGGCAAACGCTGAAGGAAGTCCTGGCAGAGTCGCGGGGCTTCGCCGCTAGCGGTGGCCAGCTGTTGCGCCTGGAGTTTCCACGGACCGAGATCCAGGTGTTCGGCACCGTGGCCGTGGTCTTCTCGAGCTACCTGTTCGAAACGCAGGCCGGCGGGCAAACCAACGTCCTCAAGGGACGTGTGACCGAGGTGTTCGAGTACGTGGACGGGCGGTGGGTGAATCCATCGTGGCACATGGACAATGATGGATAGGGGTAGGGGTGATGGATGGCAGACGGCAGTTGGCAGTTGGCAGACGTCGACGATGACCTACGGACTCACGACCTGACGGGGAACCCGTGCATCTTTCATCCCTGATTCACGCCGTGGACGCGCACGCGTGTGGCGAGCCCGGGCGGGTGATCGTCGGCGGGGTCCCGCATGTCCCAGGCGCGACCATGTACGAGAAGGCGCGCTGGCTGGAGCAGCACGCGGACCACATCCGCAAGCGGATGCTCAACGAGCCGCGCGGGTACCCACCGATGTGCTGCAACCTCCTGCTCCCGCCCACGCATCCGGAGGCGCAGGCGGGGTACGTCATCATGGAGCACGTGGAGTACCCGGGCATGTCGGGGAGCAACACGATCTGCGTCGTGACCGTGCTGCTCGAGACGGGGATTCTCCCGATGACGGAGCCGGTCACCGACCTCGTGCTCGAGGCACCGGCGGGGTTGATCCGGGTGCGCGCCGAATGTTCAGCTGGTAAGGTCACGCGCGTCACCTTTCGCAACGTGCCGGCCTTTGCGGTGCACCTGGATGCGATGGTCGAGGTGCCACAGCTCGGGAGCGTGCGCGTGGACGTCGCCTACGGTGGGATGTTCTACGCCATCGCCGATGCCGCGCAGTTCGGGCTCCGGCTCACCCCGGATGAGGGGCGCGACATCGTGCGGATCGGCGAGATGGTGAAGGCCGCCGCCCGCGAGCAGCTCCCGGTCGTGCATCCCGAGCAACCCGGCTTTGCGGGGATCACGATCTCGCAGCTGTCCGGGCCAGCCCACGATCCCGCCCACCATGCGCGCAACGCGGTGATTGTCTCCACCGGGTCGTTTGACTGGGCGAAGCCCTCGACCTGGACCGGTTCCATCGACCGCTCGCCGTGCGGGACCGGCACCTGCGCGAAGATGGCTGTCCTGCACGCGAAGGGTCAGCTCGCGCTCGGCCAGCCCTTTCACCACGAGAGCGTGCTCGGCACCGTCTTTACCGGCGAGGTCGTCGAGGAGACGCGGGTGGGCGACCGTGCCGCGATCGTGCCGACGTTGAGCGGGCAGGGATGGATCACCGGCTTCAGCCAGTACGTGATGGACCCGACCGACCCGTTCCAGCAAGGCTACACGGTGGGAGACATTTGGTAGTGCACCGCCCACACACGACGAGGCACGAGCCCCCGAGAGGTCAGGGTAGCACGAGACGCGCACCGCTCAACACTCGTGCCGCTCGTGCCGCTCGTGCCGCTCGTACTCCTCGTGCTGCTCGTGCTGCTCGTGCTGCCCGTGCTGCGCTTTTCATCTCCGGTTAACATGACAGTGCTTCGAGAAGCTACCTGGCGCCAGATTCAACAGCGCCCCTTCCGCGTCGCCGTCCTCCCCTGGGGGGCCACCGAAGCGCACAACTATCACCTGCCGTACGGGACGGACGTCATCGAGGCGGAGTCGATCGGCGCGCGCGCGGTCGAGGCCGCATCAGCGCGGGGGGCTCCGGTCGTGCTCTTGCCGGCGATCCCGTTCGGCGTGCAGACCGGGCAGCTCAACATTCCGCTGTGCATCAACATGAACCCGTCGACGCAGGCGGCCATCCTGCGCGACGTGATCCAGTCGCTCGAGCCACACGGGATCCGGGCCCTCGTGGTCCTCAACGGCCACGGCGGCAACGACTTCCGGCAGGTCATCCGCGAGCTGCAGCCGACCACCCGGATCGTGCTCGTCCAGGTCAACTGGTACCAGGTGCGCGATGCCCGTGCCTACTTCGACGAGCCGGGCGATCACGGGGGCGAACTGGAGACGAGCGTGATGCTGCACGTGGCGCCGGAGCTGGTGCGTCCCCTCAGTGATGCCGGGCCCGGTGCCGCGCGGAAGCCGTCGGTCCAGGGGATGCGGGAAGGCTGGGCCTGGACCCCGCGTCGATGGACGCAGGTCACCGACGACACCGGGGTGGGCGACCCATCACGGGCGAGCGCGGAGAAGGGGGCGCGCTATGTCGCAGACGTCACCGCCGCCCTGGCCCAGCTGTTCGTTGAGCTGTGTGAGGTCAACCCGGACCAGCTGTATACCTGAGCTCCCGTATGGCGCGCCGCGGCGGCCTACCGCTTGCCGTCGGCGGTCGGTGGGGCGCCGCTCACCTTCGCGTCCTCACGCAGCACCACGCGGAGGATCCGGTCCAGCTTGGGGTACTCGGCGTCCAGGAACTTGTTCGTCTCGGCGTAGAGCCGCTTCGGATTGCCTAACGGCGCTGGCGACGAGGGTAACTCACCATACCCGAAGTGCAGGGAGTCCGCGGCCTCCATCCCCTCGATCACCCGCCCGATCGGGGCGAAGCCGAGCGTATCGAGTGCCGCGTTGTCACCCAGGTTGATGAAGACGTTGGTCGTGCGATTGCCCGGGTTGTACTGGGCGAAGGTGATCGTGCCGCGCACGTTGCTCGTGCGCACGGAGTCCACCGGCAGCTTGCGACTCCCCCACGTGTTGTTGACCAGCGGGTTGGCCGCGATGCCGAACTGGGCGATGAATCGCAGGATCACGCGATAGAAGCGCTGGTCGTCGTAGAACCCCGCGCGAGCGAGGTTGTAGAACCGGTCGACGCCATGCGGGGCCCAGGCGCGAATCAACTCGACCGTCAGCGTCCCCCTGGAGGTCTCCATGTCGAATTGCACCGTATCCGGCGCCTTCGCCTTCCAGTGTGGATGTGCCGGATTGCGCAGGATGGCGCGTAGCTGCGCCGCTGTCGGGGCCCGCGGGGTTGACGGCGCCTGCGCCCCTGCCGAGGGAAGCGCAAAGGCCAACCCGAAGGAAGCCATCAGCCCGATGCGTCGGGCGCGAGTGAGCGGAATCATGCGTCCATCCTATGCCATCGACATGGGTCCGGACAGGGGACGCCCTGCCCGCGGCTCCCGTCATGCGGACGTACGACGGCGACTAGGCAGTCGCCTCAAGGGCGTCGAGCATCGCCTGGGCATTCGCGTAGCGCCCGGCGGCGCGCGGAGACAGGGCTTGCCGGACCACCTCGGCGAGCCCCGCCGGAATGTCGGGGCGTTCGGCCCGTGGATCGGGGGCCGGGGCCCCCTGTTGGGCGCGAGCGAAGAGTTGCATCAAGCCGAGCCCTTCGTGTGGTGACTTCCCCGTCAGGCACTCGTACAAGACGGCGCCTAACGCGTAGAGATCCGTTCGCGCATCGACCGCCTCGCCCGATAGTTGCTCTGGCGCCATGTACGCGGGAGTTCCCACGACCATCCCGGTCGCCGTGAGCTTGCCGGCGCGCCCGCCGTTATCGGCGAGGCGCGCAATCCCGAAGTCGGTCACCTTGAGCAGGCCGCTGCCGTCGAGGAGCAGGTTGGGTGGCTTGATGTCGCGATGCACCACCCCGACGGCATGGGCGGCGTCCAGCGCGCGCAGGGCCTGCAGCGCGATCGAGTGGACCGCGCGCGGGGAGAGCGTCCCTTCCTGCGCCAGGACGTCCTCCAGCGAGCGGCCGTCGACGAGTTCCATCGTCAGGTAGTAGGTCCCGTCGACAACCCCCAGGTCGTGCGTGCGCACAACATTGCGATGGCTGATGCGACGCGCAAGGCGGATCTCCTCGCGGAACCGATCAAGCGCCGGCCCGCTGCCCTCGGCAAGCGAGGCGCCGCTCAGGGTCTTGAGGGCGACCGTCTCGCCGAGTTCGCGGTCCACGGCCCGATAGACGGTGCCCATCCCCCCAGCACCGAGGAGTTGTCGAATCTCGTAGCGTCCGTCGAAGGTGGCACCTACCTCGAGGCGTGCGCCCGGCGCCGCGACGATCTCGCGCGTCCCCTTCTCGTGCTGCATCACCGCGACGAGTTCGTCCTTGGCCTTGAGGTCGTCCATGAGGCCATGAAACGCCTTCGCCAGCTCGCTGATTTCCTGGGGGGCGTGTTTCGGCAGGGTGACGCTGTAGTCCCCCTCGCGCGCGGCCCGCGTCGCCCGCACGAGGCTGCGCAGCGGCTCGGCGATGCGCCGGGAGAGCCACGAACCAGTGCCTAACGCGAGCGTCAGCCCCACCAGAAAGCCGAGCAGGGTGGCCCCCTTGAGGGGATCATTGGCGGCGAGTGCCTCGCGCTGCGAGCCCAGCCCGACCACGACGCCCACCGTATCGCCTCCGGCCGTGGTCAGCGGGCTGGCCGCACCGATGTAGCTGTCGGTCTCGGTCGTGACCTTCACGCGGCCCTCGGCGTTGCGCGCATCGATCGCCGCCCCCAACGGGGCGGCCAGGGTCGCCGTCACCACCTGCGCCTTGCCGGTGGTGTCCAGGATGGCGACCGCGACATCCGCACGCGTCTGGCGCCGCAGCTGGGCCGCGAGCGTGGAGTCCATGGCGAGCGCCGCGACGAGGACGCCGCGCACCGTCGTCCCTCCCGGGGCGCGCAGGGGGACTGCTATTCCCTGGTAGGGGACATCACCGGCCTCCGTCGGCTCCACCCAGGCACCGTCGGTGGAATCGCCCGCCATGGCGCGCGCGATAAGCGCGCCCGCACTGAAGTCCTCGTTGGAACGATCGGGGTGCAGGGTCCAGGCCAGCATGGTCCCGTTGCCATCGAGCAGCATGGTCCAGGCAGCGCCGAGTTGGTCGCGAAACTCCTCGGCCTGGTCCAGCAGCGTGCTGAGGGATCGTTGCTCCACCGCGCCCTCGAACCGCGAGTAATACGCGGGCACGCCGGCGAGCCCGGCAGCCAGGCGTTGGACGCTGAGCGTGCGTTGGCCGAGCACGTCCTCGACGGCGGCCCGGGTGGCCTGCAACTGGTTGGACATGTTGCGGTCCGCGATCCCACTGGCCCGCCAGGACGTGAGGATCCACACCAGGACCAGCGAACCGGCCACAACCGCAGCGCTGGCCGCGAAGATCTGGGACGCAAGGCGTCGAGGGCGAAGCACGGTGGCTGGCCTCTAGTAGCGTCGCCCGCGCGCGTCGTACGACTTGCCCGTCTTGTCCCTGTGCTGCACGAACTTGAACCGAGTAGCGTCCATCGTCACCACGAGGTCGGTCGCCGCGGGCACGGTGATCGGCATGGCCTTCTCTCCCCCGCGTTCGTGCCAGGCACGCAACGTGTAGGTTCCGGGCGCGACGCCGGAGAACTGGAATCGACCGCCCTTGTCCGGGCGCACCGCATGCGTGGTGGGATGCACCAGGACGGTCAGGGCCATCTTCGCGTGCACGTTGCAGTAGATGCGAGCGAGCCCGGGCTTGTCGAACGTCACGGACCGCGTCTCGTTCTGGCCGTAGAGGCCGAGGTCGAAGACCTTGGGGCCGGAGGTCGCGAACACGTTGTGGTCGAACGCGTCGTGGTTGGGGAACGCCACGGTCGATCCGACGGGAAGCAGCACGACCCCCGGCATGAAGGTCTTGTCCCAGGTCTTGACCTCGGTACGCTGGGGAGCGCCCGCGGCGAGACCGGCCCCCTCGAGCCAGATGAGCGTGGCATCCACGTCGGCAGCCAGCCCCTTCTTGTCGCGGATCTCGACCTTGCCAGCCACCACGCCCTGTGCGCTCGCCCCCATGGGGACCAGGACGCAGGTGACGAGCCACCAACGGTTTACACGACGCCAGACACGGTGCATTCTGCTAGCGTATCCCATCCCAACACCTCCCGCAATAGCCCGTGGATTCTCGACGACTCCTCCTGTTACACGTGAGCCTCGCCGGTACCCTTGCCGCCCACCGCGCGGGAGCCCAGGACGCGGACCGGGTGGACGTGCGCGTCACGGGCACGATCCTGGTCAACACGTTCTCCACGTCGCGTCGGACGAACAATTTCGACATCCCGCAATTCGTGGTGCGACCAAGTGCCGCGGATTCCCTGGGTGAGGGTGGCGGCTTCGGGATGACGGTCCGGCAGACACGCCTCGGCGTGCGCGCGTTCTGGCCGGATGTCCGTGGCGCCGAGGTGCGCGCGGAGCTGGACACCGACTTCTACGGTGGGCAGCAGGCGAGTGGATTTGGCGACCTGTTCGCCCTCTTCCGCGTGCGCCGGGCGGTGGTGGATGCGGCATGGAGCCGGGCCACCTTGCTCATCGGGCAGGAAGTACCGCTGATCGCCGAGTACAACCCGCAGTCGTTGGCGATGGTCGGCCTCTCTGGGCTGGCGACCTCTGGCAACCTGTGGCTCTGGCTGCCGCAGGTGCGTGGTGGTGTCCGCGTCGTTCGGGGGAAGTCGGCGAAGCTCGACCTCGAAGCCGCCATCATGGGAGCAGGCTCCAACGATGCGCAGCCGGAGTTGTTCACGCAACCAGATCGTGCGGAGCAAAGTGGACGACCGTCCCTGCAGGGTCGAGCGATCCTTCGCTGGGGCACGGCCGACCGGCCAGGCGACGTCAGCCTCGGCGCACACCGCGGGTGGCTCGCCACTTCCGGCGACTCGCTCCTTGTCTCGCGCGCGATCGCCGGTGCCTGGCGGATCCCGTTAGGCAGGGTGCTCACCCTGACCGGCGAAGCGTTCACCGGCGCCGCGCTCGCCGGACTCGGCGGCGGTGGAATCGGGCAGCACCTCGGTCCCCGCAATGTGCCGGTGGAGTCACAGGGCGGATGGAGCCAGCTGCTGGTGCACGCCACGCCGCAGTTGTCGTTCGGCGGCATGTGGGGGATGGACGATCCCGAGGACGCGCAGCTCGACGTGAACGGCCGACTCAAGAATACGACGTGGGGCGGCTCCGTCCAATGGATGCCCGCCCCGTTTGTGTCGGCCCTCGAGGTACGGCAGATCACCACGACATACCGCACCGGCGCGCTGAGCGCCGTGCAGGTGAACCTCGCGCTAGGAGTCTCGTTCTAGCGACGACCTCGTGCTGCGCGTACCGCCCGTGCCGCGCGTACTGCTCGTGCTACCCGTGCTTCGCCGTGGCCGATGGGGTTTCAACGGATGCGGCACGAGTAGCACGGGAGGTCAGGGCAGCACGAGAAGCGACGCCCTCCCCCCGCGTGCCCCACGTGCCGCGCGTACTGCTCGTGCCGCCCGTACTGCGCGGTGGCGTTTGCACTTCCCTACATTCCCGCCACTTTCACCCCGTATCCCCCGCGATCCCACTGGATCATGAGCTTGTCGCCGGCCACGAAGATGCGAAACCGCTCTTCCATCGCGGACTGGTTCATGTGCAGCTCCAGCGGGATGCGGACCAGGTCCTGCGATTTGTCGTAGGCGGTGCCCCACTGGCCGGTTTGCTTGTTGACGATCAACCACGCCGCCGTCGCCGTGGGATAGAGGAACAGGGTGTACTTCCCGGCCGGGACATGCGCCGCGCCGATCATGAGATCCTTGTCGGTAGTGAGCTGCGTGGCCGCGTTCGCACCAAAGCGCCAGGTGGTGTCGAACGGCACCAGCTTGCCCCAGATCTCGCGGCCGCGCGCGGCCGGGCGACCATAGTCGATCGTGACCGTCGCGGCGCCAATCGTGGCGCGCAGCGTATCCCGCGTCGACGCGGCGCCTAACGATTGCCCGGCCGCATCCTTCGCCGCCCACGCGCTGGCCAGCGTCCCGATGTTGACGGCGGGCGCGGGGGTCGTGATGAACTTCTGCGTGGTCAGTGATCCATCGCTACGCAGCACTTGCCCGTTGGCGCCAAGCTTGAAGCCGGTCCGGAAGCCACCGGCCACGACCTCGGCCGAGTCGGCGCCCATGAAGCGAACGTCTGCCTTGTTTGGCGCGGTCTGCTGCGCCGCAAACCCAATCAGGTAGACAGCGCCAAGCCGTCGCGAGGTAGCAAGGAGTAGTTCCGTGCCCAGCGTCGAGCCAGCAATCCCAGGCAGCGTGCCCTTCGGGGCGGCAGACCGCAGCGTCGTCGGCTGGCCGTTCTGAACGACCTGGCGCAGCACGCTGTCCGGCGTGAACGTCATGCGTTGGGGGGCGCTGTTGGGGGCTGCCGAACCATCCGGGCGCAGCACGGCCTGCTCATAGGTCGCGACGCTGCCGTCGGCGTTGAAGGTCAGGCTGTAACGGAGCACCGAGGTCTGCGGCGAACGCCGGACGATCTGGCCGTCGATCCGGTTCGCGGTGCGTTCGTAACGCTCCACCGAGACTGTATCCTTGCCGAGCAGGGTGACGAAGCCGCCGACCTGCGCCGCGGCGAGCGTTGGCACGGTGGCGGTCAGGAGAGCTGAACGAATCAGGGAGTGCATGGTCCGGGGAGGGAAAGGAGCCCACAAGGTACACCGCCGTGTGCATGGGGTTCGGCCGTGCGGACGAACTCACGCCGACCTGTGACGAATCGCGTGCAGGGGATGACCAAGATCGTCACGCGAAGGTCTCTGATACATGACCCCTCCCTTCCCTTTCGCCGACCTCGCCCTGTCCCAGCGCCTCGAGCGCGCTGAGGCGGCCGGGTGCCGCGGGTTTGTCGAGGCGCGCGCCCGCGTCGAGTCCGCCGTCGGCGCGGTGTGGCGCGAATTCGCGGGCACGTTCGCCATGTTCGATGGCCCGTCGTCCCCCATCACGCAGACGTTCAACCTCGGGATGGAGCGCCCGGTGGACGCGGCGCAACTCGACGAGATCGAGGCGTTCTATCACGACCGTCAGGCGCCAGTCTTCCATGAGGTGAGCCCGCTCGCGGACGACTCCGCCCGCCACCTGCTGGTGGAGCGGGGTTACCGGGTCGTCGAGTACACGAGTGTGTTGTACCGACCGATCGATCCCGCGATCGTGTTGAGCGGCGCGCGCAATCCGCGGCTTCGCGTGCGCGCGATGGTGCCGGCCGACATCGACGCGTGGGTCGAGACCGCTGTTTCCGGTTGGAGCGAGTTTCCGGAGTACGCGCCGATGATGCGTGGGCTTTCGGTCGTGAACACGCAGCACACGGATGCCCGCTGTTACCTGGCGACGCTGGACGACGCGATGGTCGCGACGGGCGGGCTCAGCTTCCACGGGGATGTCGCACTGTGCGCCGGGGCAAGCACGATCCCGGCCGCGCGCCAGCAGGGTGCCCAGCTCGCCCTGCTCGAGCATCGGTTACGCGACGCGGCGGCGGCAGGACACACGCTCGCGATGATGTGCGCGCGCCCGGGCAGCGGTTCGCAGCGGAACGCCGAGCGTCATGGTTTTCGCGTCGCGTACACGCGGGTGAAGTGGGGACTCCTTCCATCCTCGGAGGGATAAGCCCGACGTGGGCATGTGCAGCAGGCGACCGCGGACCCGCTCTGGTGATGTGACGGTATCTTTCCCGTTCACGCCCGGGGCACATCCCCCCCGGGACGTGTGGATGGACAAGTCGTGAGGGGCGTCATGGCCCGTGCATCGCGACACGACGAACGCCCCACCCCACGGCACATGCCTCGCCTGATTGCGGCCTTCCTGCTCTCCGCCTTGTGCGGCGCGTCCCTCGCGGCCCAATCGACGGACGCCACCTGGCGTGCCGTGCGGCAGCGCTTTGACGGCGCTCGCGCCAGGGCCACGGTGGCCTTTCTCGACCAGCATGTGCGGTGGCCGGGCAACCGCGGCTACGACGCCAGCATTGCGCACATCGTCGAGCGGCTGGACGCGGCCGGTTACGTCCGGCAGGAGCGGGCGAACGCCTCCGACCGCCTGGTGTATCGCGTCGAACGCTATCCGATGACCGCCCCGGCGTGGGAGCCGCTGGACGCCACGCTGCAGATCGTTGGAGAGTCGGCACCGGTCCTCCAGTTCGCCACGAACCGCAACATGCTGGCCACGAACTCCTTCGCCACGCCGGACACGGGGGTGGTGGCCGAGCTGGTCGACGGTGGCGACGGCACCCCGGCGCGGCTCGACGCCGCCAACGTGCGCGGCAAGGTGGTGTTCGCGCGCACCGCGGTCTCGCGCCTCTTCACCGAGGCCGTCACCCGGCGGGGGGCCCTCGGCGTCCTCGCGTACAACCTGCCGGCCTACCTGCAGCCGGAGAAGAATCGCCGCTCGATCCAGTTTGGCAGTGTGCCGCGCGATACCGTCGCGCAGGGGTTCGCGATCGTCCTCTCGTTTGATGCGCGGGAACGACTGACCGCCGCGCTGGCCCGCGGCCCGGTGCGCGTGCGCGTGACGGCTGGCGTCCAGTGGACACCAAACGCCGTGGAGCAGGCCGTGGTCGCCGAGGTGCGCGGACGCCAGGCGCCGGAGGAGCGGTTTGTCTTCTCGGCGCACGTGCAGGAACCCGGGGCGAATGACAATGCGTCCGGGGTGGGCGCGCAGGTGGAGATGGCCCGCGTCCTCGCCGAGCTCGTCCGCAATCGCCTCGTGGATCCGGCTCGCTCGATCACGATGCTCTGGGGGCTCGAGATCCGTTCGACGGAGCGCTACATCACGCAGGACTCGGTGCGCGCGCGCGGCATTCGCTGGGGGCTCTCGCTCGACATGGTGGGTGAAGACACGCAGAAGACCGGCGGCTCCTTCCTGATCGAGAAGATGCCTGATCCGTCCGCGATCTGGACGCGAGGAGAAGACAAGCACTCGGAGTGGGGTGGCTCACCGATCACCAAGGAGCAGCTCACCCCACACTACTTCAACGACTTCATGCTCGCGCGCTGCCTGGAGCAGTCGCGTGAGAACGGGTGGGTGGTGAAGACCAACCCGTTCGAGGGCGGCAGCGATCACACGCCGTTCCTGCGCGCCAAGAAGCCCGGGCTGCTGTTCTGGCACTTCACCGACCAGTTCTACCACACCGATGGTGATCGCATCGAGATGGTGTCGGCCGATGAGCTGCGCAACGTCGGGATGTGCGCGCTCATGGGCGCGCTGGTCCTCACCCGGAGCGATGCGGCGACGGCGCGTGGGGTGATCGCGGAGCTGGAGCGTGCGGCGATCGCGCGGCTCGAGGCGGAGGGGGCGCTTGCGGCCAAGACCCGCGCCGCCGGGGGCAACGTGGTGCAGGAGCGGGACATCCTCGAGACCTGGGCACAGTGGTATGTCGACGCCCTCGCGACGGTGGCGGACATTGAGGTGGGAGCGCCCGCCGAGAGCACGCGTCGGGAGATGGCCGCCGCATCGGTACGGGTGCGTGACGCGCTCCGAGGCGTGTTGCGCGACCGGCTGGGCATCACCGGCAACTGAGTCAACCTTCCCCGGCGAATGCCGGGGTACAGTGTCGTCGCGACTTCCCTTGCTAAACGTACGACGGCGCGCGAGACTACCAGCATGCTGCATTGGCGTGCAGGGCTCGCATCGCTCGTCCCGGTGGTGTTGGCCGCGCAGCCGGCGGCGCAGCCACTCTGGGTGGTCGAACGCGTTGAGCAGGCCCGGTGGACCTACGCGGCGGAGTTCATGCCCCTGGCCATGCCAGAGCAGCGCATGGTGTTCTTCATCGACTCGGTCACACCCGCGGTGGACCGCACCCAGCTGCACCTCCGGTTTGGGCCGGTCACCCAGGTGCTGCATGCCGGGCGACTCCAGCTGGGCGCACAGGAACGCGTGATCGGCACGACCGTAGTCCCGTTCCAGCCCCCGCGGATGCCCGACATTCCCATGGATACGCTGTCGGTGCTCGCCTGGCGACACCTGCCTGGGCGCCCGGCCCTGAACGGCGGACTCCAACTTCTGCCAGCGCAGCTGCGGGAACTCATGCAGGTGGCCGGACTCGGCGGTCGGGCAACGGGCGCCCGCTGGACGGACACCGTCTCGTGGAGCGTCGCGTCCGACGGCTTTCGACAGTCGATGCGTGGGACGCGCCACCGCACGATCGTCGCCGACACCGTGGTGGACGGCCGACGATACCGTGTGGTGCGGGACTCCTCCCACCTCACCCTCGATGAGACCGCGTGGCTCCGGGAGTTTTCCCTGGATTCACTCACCCGCCTGGCGCGCACCGCCACGGGCCCGTTGGTCACGGAGGCGCTCGTCGAGGAGGGGTCGGGATTCATTCGTCATCGCGTGGATCACGCCGCCATGGTCGGCACCGCCACCGTGGGGTATGCAACAGGGCGATCGTATGCAGCACCCGTCCGCTTTGACCTTGAGTGGCGGTGGAACGGGATGACCGCGGAGGACCACAATCGCGTGATGCAGCAGGGAATGGCGACGTTCCGGCGGTCGCTCACGGCGAGGGTGACAGCACCCACCGTCCTCGACACGCGGGTTCGCGAGGGGGACGTTGCTGTGCGCGACTCCCTGCTGGCGCTCGTGCTCGCCAACCCGCGGGACAGTGCCAACATCCTGCGCATCCGGCACCTGAGCTTCGTGCCGGATTCTGGTGAGCGCCTCGTGGAGCGACTCATGAGACGTCAGGTGGAGGCGGGCGATACGACGCTGCTCGTGCGGCTCCTCGCGCATCCGTTGGGCCGCGGCCCGCGGTATTCGCGGGAGGACTTGCAGCGCGTGGTGGAATTGCTCGACCGGCCCAATCGCCTGCTGGCGCACGGTATGCTCGCTGATGACCTGTTGGGCTCGATCACGGCGATGATTGTCTGGAACGCTCCCGTCCTTGGGGGAGCAACCCCTGCTTGTGAACCTGCAGCGTGTCAGGTGTTGGTTGGGGCGCGTGACTCCTCCCATCATCCACGAACGCGCGACCTGGCACTGGTGATGGGTGCGTTGGTGGATCCCCGGCGCTACGCGGATTCCGTGAAGGCGCGGGCACGCGTGGAAGCCGCACCGTTTCGCGAGGTGCTTCCACTGATCCACGGCATCGGAGCCACATGGACCATTGCGGCCGGCGCCCCGCTTCCCCCGCCCGCTGCCTCATGGCGCCAGTGGATCGATTGGGCGCAGGCGCCCAACCCGGCATACGTCTCGCTCGCGCCACCGCTGCGGCCGTCGCCGCTCCCATCCGGGCCACGCTTCGAAGACACACATCGCCGTGCGCTCCAGTACCAGCAGGCACTGACCGGTCGTGATTTCGTCGCTGAGTTTCAGCGCGCCTACACGCGCAGCTCAACGGACAGTGCACGATTGACCTTTGGGACGATGCTCCTTGGTCTTGGGGCGCTTCGGCACGGGTGGGATGAGCTCGCCCGGGAGCTTCAAACCGGATCCCCGGCCGCGGTCAGCCTGGCGCGCGCCGAGGTGACCGCGCGACTCCAGCCGGCACCGACCACGGCGGAGCAGGTCGAAGCCTCGGCGCCCGAGGCCGCCGAGCTGGAGGATGCGTTGGTGCAGATGGCCATCGGTGAGTCGCCCCCGCCGTGGCCGGACATCGCCGAACGCTTCGCTGCGGCGCCGGCACGCGCCCAACAGACCGTCCGCAGCAGTGGACGCACCTACTTGTTCGACGTCGAGCGGACGCCACCCGCGCTGGTCGCGCGATGGGCCGGGCGCATCGACACGATCGGCACCCGTGGCTGGGACGCGTTGCCCGCCACGCGGGCGACCGTCAAGCTCCGGGTCACCGCGGCGAGACGATACGGGCCGTTCTATCGCCTGTCGGTGGCGACGGACGGATTGCTCCCACCGCGTGGCGACCTCCCCGCGAGTCGCTACTCCGCTGCCACATCCCTCATCGTCATGCGCTGGAACGACCGTTGGTGGGTGATCAGCACATCGTCTGCGGTCAGTTGACCGACGATCGCCCCTACTACTGGGCCCCGTAGAACTTCCGCCCCGGCGCCGCCGCGGGCGCCGGCGGCGGCGACCAACGTCCGGACTCCACGTCGAACCATCGTTCCATCAGCCGCTCGCGCTGGCGCCTGAGGATGAGCGTGCTATCCGCGTGCTCGCGGATGATCTCATTCTGCACCGTGGGATAGGCGAGGCGCGCCACGCCGATCAACGCGTTCACCCCATCGTACGCGGCCACGAAGTCCTTCGCCACAAAGTCGACGCGATCTCCGCTGGCCGCGAGGGTGACCCCGGGTACGCCGCGCAATGGGGAGAGTCGAGCGGGCAGGACCACCCGGAGCGCCGCGTTCACCGGCTCCTTCACGGTGATCGTCTTCGCCTGCGCGATGTCGCGGAGGGCGGCCGCGGCCTGGGCCTTCATCTCGGCGTGCACGCTGTCCACGTCGCGCAACTGCACCGTGCTAGCGCTCGTAGCGTGTTTCGTCACGACGAACTTCAGCCACGGCATCGTCTGCAGATCTGCGGCAAGTTTGTCATCGCCGGTCACCATCACCATCGGCACGCCGTAGCGGCCCCACGAATAGGCGACCAGCTCGCTCTCGGTGATCGATCTCCCGTTCATCCAGACATCCATCCCGATCGTGATCGTGTGGGCAGCAAACCCCTGGCTCCCCGTCTTCGCGTGCATCCCGACGGCCACGATCGCGTCGTAGGTGTCGGGGGTGACGATGTCGACGTACTGCCGGAAGGCACTATCCCGGGTGAGCTGCGTGGCGCGCCGGTCGAGCAGGGCCGGATCAAGGTCGGGCGCAGAGTTCCCCGAGCCGTGCCCATCCACGATCGTCACGGAGGTCGCGCCGCCGGCGAATAGGCCGTCCACGACGGCGTTCACGTCCGCCGCGAGGAACGCCCGGCCTTTCGGGTAGTGCTCCGGATGCGAGTAGTTGAAGGTGCGGTAGTCGTCCTGGCCAGCGAGTCCCTCCATGTCATGGTAGACGAGGACGCGCAGTTGCCCTTCCTTCCGCGGCGCGGGGCTCCCCACGGTGACGCCATTCTCGGCCGTCCATGCCGGGCGGGCCTCGTTCTCTTCGGCGCGCGGCGTACAGGCGGCGATGGCGGCAACGGCAGCAAGGAGTACGACGCTCGCGTGGATTCGCATCGGTCTGGGGCGTGAGAGGAGGGTCAAGGTGGTGGCGGTGAAAACGCCTGTCCAGCGCTGCAACAGACTCGGGCAACGCGCCGCCCCGTGTTATCGTCCAGCGCCATGATTTCCTACGACCCGAAGAACTGGATCCGCATCCTCCTGGATTTTCCACGGAGCCCTGTCTTTCGCACGCTAGCGCTCGATGTGATCGGAGCCGGCATCTACTCGGCGCTCATTGTCTGGCTGGAGACCGACGTGATGCGAGTGGCGGTGCCGCTTGGCCCCTCGTTCCTGTCCATCCTCGGCATCATCCTGGGGTTGTTGCTCGTCTTCCGGACCAACACCGCATATGACCGCTGGTGGGAGGGGCGCCGCCTCTGGGGCCAACTCGTGAACACCTCGCGGGCCCTGTCACACGCGCTCGACGCCATGTTGCCCCGCACCAGCGATCGGCGCGACGACTATGCGACGCTCCTCGGCAAGTTCCCGCGCGCTCTCGCCGACCACCTGCGCCGGCCGCGCGACGCCGGCGGCCCTCATCTCCCCAATGAGATCGTGCGCTCCATCTCGCGCGCCATCCACGAGGATATCCAGGCGGGACAGCTCCCCCGCGAGGCGATCATCGCCCTCACGCCACTGGTGTCGACCCTCGACGATGTGTGCGGCGCGTGCGAGCGCATTCGCAACACGCCGATCCCGTTCTCGTACAGCTCTTACGTCAAGCAGTTTGTCATGCTGTATGCGCTCGTCATGCCCTTTGGCCTGGTGCGCGAGTTCGGGTACGGCACGGTGATCGCCTCGATGTTCACCTTCTTTGCGACGATGGGGCTGGAGCTGTTGGCGACCGAGATCGAGGAACCGTTCGGCACCGATCGCAACGACTTGCCGCTCGACGAGATCGCGCAGCGCATCGCCGGGGACACCAGGTACTTGCTCACGAGCCCCTGAGACACGCGGCCTCGACGCTCGGGGCGAGCTCCGGGAGCCGCGCCCACTCGCGCCACGCCCCGGGATTGAACGATGTTACCGTGGCTCCAGCAGGTTGAGCTGCTCGACCTCCCGGTCGTTCGCCGACGCATAGGCCGGCCCCCAGTTCGCCCGCACCTCAATGTTCATCGTCGGCGGGGCGAGCCGACGAAGTCGCGCCGCCGCCAGGAGCTTCTGGTGTTCTGCGGCCAGGTTCCCGCTCACCCGCAGGACCAGCACCGCATCCTCCGGTGCCGAGGCGATCGCGTGCTGCAGCTGGGTATCCAGCCGCTCTGCCGGCACCCCCGTGACCTCCATTTCGACGCGCACCATCGGGCGCGCGGGCAGCGCGAGCGTCGTGTGTCGCACCTGCCCGGCACCAACCTCCAGCAGCAGGTATCCCTTGGGTTCATCAATTTCGGCGAGCGAGGTGCGTTCCACCGATCCCGGATAGAACACCGGCGTCCGCAACGGCCGCCCTTGCAGGTCGGCATCGAGCCGCTGCGCGCGATGGATGTGCCCGGCGAGAACGGCGGCGAACTCCGCCGGCACGTCCGCATGCCGGATCACGTCGTCGGCTGTTGTGAACGTGTAGTTCCCCGGCCCGACCGTCGCGCCTTCCACGCAGTGATGCACGCACAGGAAGGACAGATCGGCGTCGCGCGCGCGCCAGCGCGTGGCCTCCACCAGTTCCGGCATCCGGGAACGCACATCGCGACGCACATAGGGGAAGCCGGCCAGCGCAACGCGCACGCCCCGGACATCCATCGTCACGGTCCGTGGTTGCGAAAAGACGTGCACGCGCGGGTGTTGGAGCAGGTGGCCGTGCGGCAGCTGCGACTTCTCGTGGTTCCCCGGCACCACCACCACCGGGATCCCGCGCTCCGCGACCGCACGCAGTGGGGCGTACGCACGCAATGCCACTTCGGCCCGAACCCCGGGGCGATCGAACACATCGCCGCCGTGCACCACCAGGTCCACTCCGTGCTCGATCGCCGCCTGACAGGCGGTCTCATGATTCGCGAAGAAGTCTTCTCCCCGGCGCCGACGCTTCACCCGCGGGGAGACCGGAAGGTCGAACCCCAGGTGCGAGTCGGCGACGAGGAGGATGCGGAGGGTCACCCCGGGGCGATCATGTTCTCCGGACGCACGATCGCATCAAAGTCGTCGGCCGGAATGCCGTCCTTGATCGCCTCTTCGCGCAGCGTCGTGCCGTTCTTGTGCGCCGTCTTCGCGATCTTTGCCGCGCGATCGTAGCCGTACTTCTCCTTGAGCGGCGTGACCAGCATGAGCGAGTTGGCCAGGCCACGCGCGATGTTGTCCAGTCGCGGCTCGATCCCCACCACGCAGTTGTCCGTGAACGAGACGGCCGCATCCGCCAGCAGCTGCACCGACTGGAGGAAGTTGTAGGCCATCATCGGGTTGTACACGTTGAGCTGGAAGTGCCCCTGCGAGCCCGCGAAGGCGATGGCTGCATTGTTCCCCAGGATGTGCGCCGCGACCTGGGTGATCGCCTCGACCTGCGTGGGGTTCACCTTGCCGGGCATGATCGAGCTGCCCGGCTCGTTCTCCGGCAGTGCGAGTTCGCCGAGCCCCGCGCGCGGCCCGGAGCCGAGGAAGCGGATGTCGTTGGCCAGCTTGAAGCACGACATGGCGACCGTCGTGATCGCGCCGTGCGTGAAGACCATCGCATCGTGGGCCGACAGCGCCTCGAACTTGTTGGGGGCACTGGTAAACGGCAGGCTGGTGATGCGCGCAATCTCGACCGCGACTTTTTCGGCGAAACCAACCGGCGACGCCAGCCCGGTCCCGACCGCGGTGCCGCCCTGCGCCAACTCCATCAGGGCGGGCAGCGTCAGCTTGATCCGCTCGATCCCGTTGGCCACCTGCTGCGCGTAGCCGGAGAACTCCTGACCGAGGGTGACCGGGGTGGCGTCCTGCGTGTGGGTGCGGCCGATCTTGATGATGTCGGTCCAGGCCTTCGCCTTGGCGTCGAGCGCCGCGTGCAGGTGCGTGAGCGCGGGAAGCAGGTGCTTCACGACCTCTTCCGCGCAGGCGATGTGCATCGCCGTGGGGAAGCAGTCGTTGGAGCTCTGCGACATGTTCACGTGGTCGTTCGGGTGCACGGGCTTCTTGGAGCCCATGACTCCGCCGAGTTTCTCGATTGCGCGGTTCGAGATCACCTCGTTGGCGTTCATGTTTGACTGCGTGCCCGACCCGGTCTGCCAGACCACCAGCGGAAAGTGGTCATTGAGCTTGCCGTCGATCACTTCCTGGGCGACGTCGACAATGGCCTGTCCGATGGCCGGTTCGAGCTTGCCGAGGTGCATGTTGGTGATGGCCGCCGCCTGCTTGACGATGCCGAGGGCGCGGACGATCGAGGCGGGCTGCTTTTCCCAACCAATCTTGAAGTTGCCGAGCGAGCGTTGGGCCTGGGCGCCCCAGTAGCGATCGTTGGGGACGTCGATCGGGCCGAAGGTGTCGGTTTCAGTACGGAAGGTCATGTGCGGAGGCGGTGGGTCCGGAGTACTGCTCGAATGTACAGGCGGAGAGCGCTGGGCTCCATCGGCGTCATGGCGGAGACCATCTCCCCAGCGGATCTATCGTTCGGACGCCAATCGTCCAGCCCGACCGTTCCTGGTAGCCCGTGCCGACGCTGAGGCTCGCCGTGCACGGATGAAGTACGAGGCCCGCGAGACCTGAGCAGCAGGCGTATCACAACGCCCCCTCGTGCTGCCCGTGCTGCCCGTACTGCGCCCTTGGTCATGGCAGCATCATTCACCTCCTGCGGTACGCCGCTCGCGAATACTGCTTCCCCCGCTTCACCGTCATCACCACGGTGCGCAGGTTCGCGATATCCACCAGCGGGTTTCGGCGTACAAACACCAGCGACGCGTATTTCCCGGCCTCGATCGTTCCATAGTCCCGCTCACGACCGATCGTGCGTGCACCGTGCAACGTGGCGGCCGTGATTACTTCACGCGGAGTCAAACCGGCAACCTTCACCAACGCCTCAAGTTCATCGTGGAGCGCGGGATACCCGGCCGCGCGTGGCGTCGTGCGATCGGTGCCCGTGGAAACCGGGACGCCCGCGCGCACGGCGGCCGCCACCAGCTCTCCGGCCAGCCGCCCCGAACAACGCACGCGCCCCGACGCCGGCGCGACCCCGGGCAATGAATCGAGCGACAACGTGGCGTCCAGGACCGTACCTGATCGTGCCAATGCTGCGAAGTACTTCACCAGCTCCGGATGGTCCGCTCGCAGGGCATCACACGGGGGATGACCCGCGTGACCATACGCCTGCTTCCCCGGCTCAAGCACCCACCGCGCAATCATCGCCACGTGTGACACAGCCGTCGCGCCCAGCGAGTGGTATGGCGTCGCCGGATACACCTGCAGGTGCGTCCACACCGGGATCCCCTGCCTCCTCCCCTCGGCGATGATCTTCTCCACCAGGTCGCCGGCAAGATTCGCGTAGACCTTGATCCCCGTCGCGCCGGTACCGCGGGCACGCGCTACAGCGAGACGGATGTCCGTCGTGTCGACCACTTCCTGCATCCATGGAACGCGCCCGGGCGTGAGCCCGGCCGCTGACGCCGCGGGACGAGGGTCGCTGAAGAACGACGGCCCCGCCATCAGCGCCGAGTAAAAGAAGTCCGGCGCTGGCACCTCATGCATCATCGCCATGCGCGAAAGTTCCGCGAGCGACCGCGCGTCCCCGGCCATGTCGCGCGCCTGGGTCACCCCGCTGTAGACCAGTCGCGCGAACTCGCGTTCGGCGTCCGCACGATCGGGTGATGTCGCCAGGTGGACATGCGAATCCATCAAACCGGGCAGGGCAAACGCACCACGCCCTTCCCAGATCGTCGCCCCATTGAGCTGCGCCGCGGTGAGCGCTGCCACGGGCACGACCTCCGTGATGCGCTCACCCTGCACAACAATGGCCATTCCCCCACGCACCGCGGTGTCGTGTGGCGTGATGACGCTGACGTTGCGGTAGATCACGCGCGCCTCGGGGCGCGGTGCAGGACGTGGTTGGGCAGGGATCTCGCGACCGCAAAGCCCGAGGAAGGCAGCAGCGGCGACGAGACAGCGCAGGCGACCGAGTGGGTTCACGACGTGGGGTTGAGGCGATGGGAAACTACCTGCCTTCCGCCGGAGCGGTCCACGCGACGCGCCAGCCATGCGACCCCCGTACCCGTGCGGCGCGGGTACGCCGTACCTTTCTTCCTTCGACTTTCGTCGCATCCCCGACCAGCCGCACTCCCCATGCTGCGCTTCCGCACTCTCGTCCTCGCCGCCGCCGTGGCTGCCTCCTCGCCGTCGGCCCTCGCTGCCCAGGCGATCACGGCAGATCCCGCGCTCGCCGCAGAGATCGATCGTCGCACGGCCGCCATCGCCAACAAGGTCACGGCATGGCGGCACGACATCCACCAGAATCCCGAACTCGGCTACGCCGAAAAGCGCACCGCCGCCCTGGTCGCCGCGCACCTCAAGTCGCTCGGGATCGAGGTACAGGAGAACGTCGGCGGGATCCCGGCCGTGGTCGGTATCCTCAAGGGCGGCAAGCCCGGGCCAACTGTGGCGCTGCGTGCCGACATGGACGCCTTGCCGGTGACCGAAATCAACGATCTGCCGTTCAAGTCGACCGTGCGCACGGTCTACAACGGCCAAGAAACCGGCGTGATGCATGCCTGCGGCCACGACATGCACACGGCCATCCTCATGGGGACCGCCGAAGTGTTGGCTGGCCTGAGGGATCGCATCCCGGGTACCGTCAAGTTCCTGTTCCAGCCCGCTGAGGAAGTGCCGCCACGCGGTGGCGCGCTGCCCATGATCGAGGCCGGGGTGATGAAAGGGGTGGATGGCGTCTTTGGCCTGCATGTCGGCCCAGGGCCCCTCGGCGCCATGAGCTATCGGGCGGGGGCGATTTCGGCCAGCGCGGATGGCTGGCGCATCGTCGTGCGTGGCCGCCAGGGCCATGGCGCCATGCCCTCCGGCGCGGTGGACCCGATCGTGACGAGCGCGGAGATCGTGACGGCATTGCAGACCATTGTGTCGCGGCAGCTCAATCTCGCTGTCGCACCAGCCGTCGTGACCGTCGGCGCCATCCACGGCGGTCTGCGCGAGAACATCATCCCGGATTCGGTCTGGATGATCGGGACGATCCGCGCCTTCGACCCGCGCGCGCGCACGACGATCCACGAGCGCATGAAGCGCATCGCCACCAACATCGCCGAAGCGCACGGGGCCACCGCGGAGGTGACCGTGGACATTGGCTATCCCAGCTCGGTGAACAACGACGTCATGGTGTCGCGGTTCTTCCCCACGCTCAAGCGCGTGGCCGGCGACGCGGGCGCGAGCGAAGGTGGCGTGACGATGGCCGGCGAGGACTTCTCGCGCTTCTCCGAACTCGCCCCGGGCTTCTTCTTCAACCTTTCCGTCACGCCGCCGCACCTCGACCTCAAGACGGTCGCCAGCAACCACTCGCCCCTGTTCCAGGCCGACGATCGCGCCCTGCCGGTCGGTGTACGCGCGATGACCAACATGGCGATGGACTTCCTGCGATCGGGCGGCTTACCGAAGCCCGTGCCCTGAATCTCCCAGCGAGCGGGGTGGCCTCAGTCGGGGTAGGAGAACACCAACGATTGAAAGCGCCACCCCTCGCGGACGTGCACCGCCGCCAGCACCAGCGTCCCGCGGCGTGTGGTGTCGTTGTTCCAGTACTCAAAGTCGGCCGCAACCATGGCGATGCGACCGCGACGGTCGATGCGCACCCGCTCCAGCCGCTCGCCCATGCGTTGCGATTCACGGAACCCGCGTTCTTGCGCGGCGAGGAATGCCTCCAGCGATCGCACGCTCGTCCCCCCGTCTGCCGTCGTGGACGTTGACGTGAAGGTCGGCAGGAACAGCGCCCGCCATTCGGCGAACGTCTCTCGCGTGTAGAGCCGCGTGTAGTCCGTCACCAACTGTTCAAGGGAACGATCGAGCTCGGTCGTTTGGGCATCGGCCTCGTCGGCCATCGAGAGCAGGGCGGCCCCAAGGGTGAGGCAGGCGAGGATCGCGCGCATGTCGTGGACTGGCTCGGGAATACCGTTCAGCACCCGGAGTTTCGGGACGCGGGGGTCGCGCAGGAAGGTGCGGTCAGTGCGCCTCCTGAGGAAGGCGAGGCGGTCGACCTGCGGCGCAGGATCAGGGCCCCCCGGAGGTCACGGCGGGTCTCCGCCCTGGTCGGGCGTGGGGCCACGTTTGCACGGGCAGCGAGGCGGCATCCCCCCGTGGCAGCCTCCGATGGGTGGCTTCCCACGACAATCGTGAGCCGGGACGACAAACGGGCCGGGGGACAATCTGCCCCCGGCCCGTCGACGCCATCAGAGGTCTTACCGACCCTTCGGCGGGTAGATCGCGACCGTCAGGTCGCGGCCACCGTGCAGCGCCGCGTGCTGCGAGTTAGCGTAGAGGATCCGGCGGAACTTGTCGTAGTAGATCCCCGTCGTTTCCGCGCCGCAGTCGAGCAAGCGCGAGAACTCCACCACCGTCGTCGCCATCGGCCCGCTGCCGCGCGCGATCCAGGTGTCGCTCGGCGAGTCGTCCTCGTTGATCAGGACATCGCCGTTCGGCAGCGCCGTGAGGTTGTCCGGATCGTCAAAGCCAAGGCCGGCGTCGGAGCCCCACACCGGATCGGCGACTTCGCTCGGCGCGTTCACCCCCGGCAACACATAGTTGCTCACCATGGCAAAGCTGTTCGACCGGAGCACGATCTTGAGCACGAGCCCGTTGTTCTTCGCCAGGTTCGAGCTCTCGGTCACCGCCACGTACATCACGTCGCTGTTGCCCTGACGCACGATCTCCACGTCTTCGGGACGATCCCAGCCCGTCGCGCCCACCGCCTGCGCGGCCGCATCGGAGTCGAAGGTCGTCTGGTCGAGCTTCAGCTCCACCCAGGTCGCCTCACCCGTGCGCGACTGCCCGTCGCGCACCTTGAGCGCGTAGAGCTTGCCCGCGGACAGGTCGCCCTTCCGCGTCGGGACAAACTTGAAGATGGCGCCGGACTCGCCAGGCTTCCCCGCGTTCGCAATGCCGCGCGACTCGGAGATGCCGTAGAGGTTCCCCTGGCTGTCGAAGCGCAACCCTTCGTGGGACCGCGCACCAACTGCCGGAAGTGCCTTCACGTCACCCGTCGTCGGGTTGTACTCGTAGATCAACCCACGCTCGATGTCGGGATACTGCGGATCGCGGTGGGTGGCGGTGATCACTTCCTCAGCCATCAGGATCGTGCCCCCACGGGGTCCAGACGAGGCCGTCGAAGGACTCCCAGTCCTGCCGCTCGGCAACTAACGTGCTCGTGCCGGTGAGCAGGTCCACGCGGCTGAGGGCCGCATAGTCGTCGACCTCATGCGTCCGATAGAGGTAGCGCCCCGCCTCGGGGCCCGTCTCGTTGAGCGTCAGCATGTCGAAGTTGACTTCCGAGTTGGTGGTCGGGAAGTCGTCTTCGTAGGTGATGATCTTCTGCGTCCAGCCGGCCGGCAGCTGGAACGGCTCGTCGGTCGGATCCTTGATGATCTGGCCGTTGTCAAGACAGGCCGCGTCACCGGTGAACGGGACGATGCTCGGCGGTCCGGCAAAGACGCCACTGGACGCGGCGAGATCGAAGCTCGCGACCGGCTCATCCGTGACGAGCGAGTTGTGGGGATCGCTACAGGCGGCGAGGACGCCGACCGAGGTGAAGATTGCGAGTGCGCCGAGCCTTCTCATGGTACCTCCGGTGATCGTTGGGGCATTGCGGGAGCCGCAATGTTCAGGTCCGGAGGTGTCGATTTCGTGACGGTTCGCCCTTTGCGCCGTATCAACTGACCCACAGGATGACGACGCACACGCCATCGGGTGCCGATATGTCCACGCCGACGTGGACGGGCGCGGGTCGGGTGGCGTCAGGAGCCCAGGTAATCCCCGACCGTGCGCAACGCCGGGATGTGATCGCAGAGGATCTTGAGCGTGACCATCAAGGGAACCGCGAGGATCGCCCCGGGAATCCCCCAGATGAATCCCCACATCATCACCCCCACGAGGATCGCCACCGGGTTCAGCGGAAACTGTCGCCCGAGCAGCAGCGGCGTCGCGATGTTGCTCTCCACCATGTTCAGGAGGAAATACGCACCGGGGACCAGCAGGGCGTATCCCACGTTGTCGAAGACGGTGAGTGCGGCCACGGCGAGGATCCCCGTGGTGGCAATCGCACCGAGGTACGGCACCACGTTCAGCAGCCCCGCCAGGGTGCCCCACAACCCCGCGTTCGGCATGCCGAGTCGCGCGAGGATCCCCCAAGTTGCCAAACCCAGCCCAATGTTGATGAACATGGAGACGCGCAGGTACGCACTGACCGCGGCCTCCACTTCATCGGAGATCTTCTGCGGCACGCCGCTGGATCCCGCCCGCCACGGGAGCGCCTTCATCGTCTTGCGCATGAAGAGGTCGCCGGACGCCAGCAAGAAGTAGGTCAGGAAGATGACCGAGATGCTGGCGACGATGAGGTCGGCGGCCTCACCAAAAAGCTGCAGCATAAACCCGGACCGCGGGGCGGCGGCGACCGGCGCCTTGTCCGCGCCGCTGGCCATCGACCCCACACGCGCCGCCGTGGCTTCCCAGCGCACGATCGGCGCTATCACCGTGCGCAGCTTGCGCTCCACCTGCCCAATGGCGCCCGGGGCGCGATCTACCCAGGCGGCCGCCGGGCCCGAGAGCAGGGCGAGCGCCCCAACGACCAGCAGCGTGCTCCCAAACACGACGATGGCGGCGCCGAGCGGCTCGGTGACGCGGTGACGCTTGAGCCAGCGCACCGCCCCGCGCAGCAGGAACGAGAGGAGGATCGCGACCACGATCGGCAGGAGGACCGCGCGGGCGAGGTGCAGCGTGTAGAGCAGGGCGAGCGTCGCGAGGACCACGAGCGCGCCTGCCGTCGCGGCCGCGTGGCGTTGAGGCGCCGGCGTTTCCTCGGCCACCGCGTCCGGGTCCACCAGGAGTGGTCCCCCGCGGAACACGGGGTCCGGCAGCTGGATCCCCGTGCGACGGATGGCCCACTCCACGGTTTCGTGCATGCCGCGCGTGCCGCGGTCGTCAGTCATGTCGGCGTTCGGTGCAGGGGGTGCGGCGCGTGGCGGTCACGCGGGCAATCTGCGACCTGACCGGGAGAACTGAAGGGGGCGAGCCGGGCAGACGTGGCGCGGACATCGCGTGGACAGCCGACCTCGGCTGGGACGGCTAGAGCTCCCTCGCCATCTGTTCGAGTCGCTGGCACACCAGGTCGCGCAACTCCGGCGGGGAGAGCACGACGGCACCATCGGCGTATTGCAGCACGTGACGCACGGCCCACTCGCGATCGGCCACCGGATGATCGAGGACCAACGACCCGTCAGCGTTCGGTTCGCGGCCCTCACGTTCAGCGATCCACGGGGCAACGCTCGGCGCATACCACACGCGCATCACCTCGACGGGATCGCCGCGGAACACCTTCCCCGACCCGATCCACTGCTCCACGTCCAGCGGCATCTCGACCACGAAGGTCGCGTCGAGCAGCGTGACCTCCTCCACCCGGTCCAGACGGAAGGTCCGCAGGTCTTGCGCCACTTCGCACCACGCCAGCAGGTACAGCTGTCCATGCGATGCCACGAGGTTCCGCGGATGGACCGTTCGGTCCGTGGCTGCCTCGCGGCCCGATCCGCGATAGCGAATCGAGAGCTTGCGTCGCTGGCGGATCCCTCCACGCACCACCTGGACGCTGGTCGCGCTCGCGTGTTCTCCCACGACGTGACGTGCCTGTGTGTTGGTCAGTGGATCCTCGCCAAGGCGAGTTATGACCGCTCGCAGACGCCCTCGAGCGCGCCCAAGGACGGGATGTTCGTCAGGGGGTCGGCGTTGTCGCAGGACGGCCAGGCCAAGCTCCAGGGCGCACAACTCCGCGCTCGTCAGGCGCATGGGACGCAGGAAGTGATTGGTCAGCACCGAGACCTCGTTGGCCTCGAGAAAGACGCGGACGCCTTCGACAAAGCCCCCGGGCACATCGTAGCGCGTCACCAGCGCATACAGGTCGTCCTGCAGCACATCCACCGTGGTGCCCACAGCCACGGCCACCTGCTCAACCGAATGCGGGGTCCCATCCGCCAGGATCGGGATGATCTCCAGCAACCGGCGCCATTGTTCGGCCGCCGTCGGTGGCTGCCAGCGGTTCGGGTGCTCAGCAGCGGCGAGGGGCGATGGTGTGGGGATGATGTCCGGTGGTTGTTCGTACAAGGCCCGCGTTGCGGTAAGGGCGCTGCGGCACTGGTCGACCAGGTGCGCCGGAGACACGGGAGTCACTTCGCCCGCGAAGGACAGAACCCAACGGACCAACGGCTCCCAACGTCTTACCGTGAGCAGCTGCCGCCCCGGCATGCCCTCCACGGGGAGACCGTAGCGCACGGCAGGCCGGCCCCCAGCCGGCGAGCGGAACTCCACCACGGCGCCCTCTTCGTCTCCTTCGCCAAGTTCCCAGGCGAGGCGAGCGGTGCCCAGGTCGCGAATATCGAACCCCGCTGGGATCTCGAAGTCCGCTGAGCCGGCGCGCTGCCCGTTCACCGTGACGTCCCGCATGCGACTCAACCGAAAGTTCCGCCGCGCCGCTCGGTCGCGGTCGAATCCCGCGAGGTACCAGTGGCCACCCACAAAGAACAACCCCCACGGCTCGACCGCGCGCATGGCAGGACGACCAGCCGGTGCTTCATACCTGAACGACACGGCCTTCCGGCGGCGCACGGCATCACCCAGCGCGTCGAACACCTCAGCGCTGGCCCGCGCCCGGGGGATCAAATGGGTCGGCTCGTCCGCACCGGGGTGCAGCGCATCGACCGGGAGGTCAACGGCCAGCTTCTTGAGGGCGTGTGTCGCCTCCCGGTGCAGGGCGGCATCGCCGAGGGTGCTCACGACGGCGGCCGCGTCCACCACAGCCTGGAGCTCGTCGGGTGGAAAGGCGAGGGTCGTTAGGGCGCGGTACCCATATCGATCCACACGGCGTGGGCGCCCTCGCCGCGCACGGGGCATGCCACACAGAGGTAGGGCAGGTAGAAGTCCGTGGCGCGCAGGCGGTAGGTCGACGCGTCCTGCCCACCTTCCGGATCGGGCAACGTCTGGAGGACCACCCCGAGATGCCGCAGTTCGTCCTTGTCGCGTTCGAAGGTGCGCTTGAGTGAGGCGAGCCTGGTGCGCCGCCGCGCGGGGTCGCGTTCTCGCTGCGCCGCCTGCCAAGCCTCGTCGTATTGCGGCACGACCCGCGCGAGGTCCTCAAACGTGGCCGGGGTCCCGCGCGCGAGGAGCCCCGCGACCAGGTCGATCCAACGCTGGACTTTGCGGTCGTCGCGGGGTGCGGTCGCTGCCGAGTGTTGGTCCGTGTCACGCCGTAAGAGTGCAGTGGGGCTGACGAGGAAGGAAGCACCACACCGGGACCCGGCATTGACATGCCCACTCACCCATCTCCGCCGGGCCCGGCGGGTGACTCCTCGGGTCTGCAGGGTAGCCGGGGGGTCTGACACTCGACCTGTCCTCGCGCTCGTGGCGTCCACGGGGCGGGACGGGCCAGCACAGGAGGACGCCACCCAGCCATGCGGCGAGCAGGGAGGCGCCGAAGTACGTTTGGGCGGGATCTGGGCAGTAATGCATACAGGTGGAGTGTCGATAGCCGGAAGCCGGGTGACGTTTCTGGTGCTGCGATCCAGTCTGCGATGGGGTACTGACACCCACACGACCTGCCCACGTCGTCGCCGCCTGTCAGTCCCCTGGTGTACCTTCCCGGCCTACACCGACCCTGCCTTTCGTGCGCGTCCACGGCCCACACGTCGTCCTCTCCGCCACCGACCTGTCGCACTTCCTCGGGTGCCGCCATCGCACGGCCCTCGACCTCGCGGCCGCCCAGGGCACTCGCGCCCGCGTACACCGCGCCGAGGACCCGTTGTTGGACATCCTCATCGAGCGCGGCAAGGCGCACGAGGCCAACTACGTGCGGCAGCTCGCAAGCGCCGGCAAGCGTGTGGTGGACCTGAATGGCATCGGGATCGGCAACCGTGATGAGTCCATGGCGCGCACCATTGCCGCCATGCAGGAGGGCGCCGACGTGATCGTGCAGGCCGCCCTCGGGGACGGCCAGTGGTTTGGCTACGCCGACATCCTGCAGCGCGTCGACACCCCTTCCCGCCTCGGCCCCTGGTCCTATGAGGTCGCGGATACCAAACTCGCGAGGGAAACACGCGGGGGCACCATCCTGCAGCTCGGGCTCTACTCGGAACTCGTCGCCGACTTGCAGGGCACACGCCCTGAGTACTTCTACGTCGTGACCCCGGACCCGGTGGCGCCCATCCAGCGATATCGCGTCGACGACTATGCCGCCTATTCGCGCCTCGTGCGACGGCAGCTGCTCGATGGGATCGCCCTCGGGGCCGACGCGCCCGCGGCGGCGCACTACCCGGAGCCGGTGGAGCACTGCGGATGTGCCACTGGCACCGCAGCTGTCGTGAGAGGCGGCTGGCCGATGACCACCTTTCGCTGATTGCCGGCGTCACCCGGGTGCAGCGCGATGAACTCGCCGCCCACGGAATTGGTACAGTGACGGCTGTCGCCGAACTGGAGGCCCTCCCCTTCAAGCCTTCGCGCGGCTCGGTAGAGTCCTATGCCCGAGTGATTGCCCAGGCAGAGGCCCAGGTCGCCCTCTCGCGGCCTCGACGTCCCCCCTACATCGCCTGCGCGCACCGGAACCCGGCCAGGGACTCGGCCGACTCCCCCGAGCCTTCACCCGGCGACCTCTTTCTCGATCTGGAGGGCGACCCGCATGCTGTGGAAGGCGGACGAGAGTACCTCTTCGGCGTCGTCTCGATCGCACATGACGGGACGCCGGTGTACGAAGCGTTCTGGGGCTGACCGCGCACGAGGAACGTATCGCGTTCGAGGCGGTGATGGACCGCATCATGCGTCAGTGGGCGGTTTTCCCGGGCATGCACGTCTACCACTACGCGCCGTATGAACCTGCGGCGTTCAAGCGGTTGATGGGGCGATACGCCACCCGTGCCACCGACCTCGATGCCCTGCTGCGAGGCGGTCGCTTCGTGGACCTCTACGCCGCGGTCAAGCAGGGGCCGCACGTCGGCGTCGAACGGTATTCCATCAAGAACCTCGAGCCAGCATACGGGTACGTGCGCGACGTGGACCTGATGGACGCCCAACCGTGCCCTGCGGGCAATGGAGCAGCATCTGCAGTTGGGCGTTGGTCCACAGGCGCCGCCGGAGGTGCGGGCTGCCGTGGAGGGGTACAACCGCGACGATTGCGTATCGACGTGGCGGCTCCGCGAGTGGCTGGAGTCGGTGCGAACCATGGCGATCGCCGGTGGAGTCGACCTCCCGCGTCCGGTGCCACCGATCGAGGAGCCGGAGGAGCCAGACGAAAGGGCGGAACAGGTTGAGGCATTGCGTGAGCGCCTCCTGGCGGGGATCCCCGAGGAGCGGGCGGCACGCTCGGCTGAGCAACAAGCGCGATGGATCCTGGCGTACCTGTTGGACTGGCATCGGCGCGAGGACAAGGCGACGTGGTGGGAGTACTTCCGGCTCCGCGACTTGCCCGAAGATGAGCTGGTCGACGAGCCGCAGGCCGTCGCCGGGCTCGCGTTTGTCGCGCGGGTTGGGCAGAAGCTGAGCAAGAAGGGCAAACCCACCGGCACCGTGACCGATCGGTATGCGTGGCCTCCACAGGAAATGGAGATCCGTGCCGGGGGTGAGCTCAAGCTGAAGGAAGGCACCTGGGGAAAGGTGGTCACCGTCGATCGCGTGCGCCGTACGATCGACGTCGAGGTCGGGCCGTCGAAAGTCGACCTGCGCCCCGCGAGCGCTTTCGAACATAAGTGGGTCGATCCCGGGATCCTGACGGACGCTGTGCTGGAGATCGGCGAACGGGTTGCCGCCAGCGGCGACCTTGTGTCGGCGGACCTCGGCGCGGCAGGTGACCTGCTGCTCGGCAGGGCACCACGGTTGAAATCCCGCGGAGGCGCCCCCGTCTTGTTTGACGGCAGCAATGCGGACGTGCGGATGGCAGAACGTGTGGCAATAACGTTGGACCGGAGTACTCTGGCCGTGCAGGGCCCGCCCGGGGCCGGCAAGACCTACACCGGCGCCCGCATGATCTGCGCGCTGGTCAAGGCCGGCAAACAGGTCGGGGTGACCGCCAACAGCCACAAGGCGATTCGCAACCTCCTGGAGGCAGTTCACGAGGCCGCCGTTGAGCTGCGGTTGGACGTGCGTATTGCGCATAGGGTGAGTGCGGAGGACGCCAGCGACGCATCGTCGGCCATCCGTGAGGTCACGGACAACAAGGAAGGGGCAGCGCTGCTCCACGAACAGGCCATCGACGTGATGGGGGCGACCTCGTGGTTCTGGGCGCGGCCCGAACTCGCCCACGCAGTGGACGTCATCTTTGTGGACGAAGCCGGGCAGATGGCCCTGGCCAACACGGTCGTGGTCTCTCGCGCCGCGGCGAGCCTCGTGTTGCTCGGAGATCCCCAGCAGCTAAACCAACCGACCAAGGGAAGCCATCCCGACGGCGTGGGCAACTCCGCGCTGCATCATGTGCTGGGTGAACACTCGGTGATCTCGCCTGATGTGGGGCTGTTCCTCCCTGTCACCTGGAGACTCGCGCCCAAGGTCTGTGCCTTCACCTCCGAGATGTACTACGAAGGCCAGCTCCGGTCGAAGGATACGCTTGAAGCGCAGGTACTCGCCGGCTGCGGGGTGTTCGATGGGAGCGGCGTGCGCGTCGTCGAGGTCGCGCATGAGGGGAATCGCGGCTACGCGGACGCCGAGGTGGACGTGGTGGAGCAGCTCGTGCGCCAGCTGACGGCCGCGGGGGCGACATGGACGAACGCCAAGGGGAACGCGCGCAGCTTACTGGTGCCGACATCCTCGTGGTGGCAGCCTACAATGCGCAGGTAGCCCGCCTGGTGGAGCGATTGTCTCCGTACGGCGTGTCGGCGGGTACGGTGGACAAGTTCCAGGGGCAGGAAGCGCCGGTGGTGATCTACTCGATGGCCGCATCCAGTGCGGCGGACGCGCCGCGCGGGCTGGAGTTCCTGTTCAGCCGGAACCGGTTCAACGTGGCGACGTCGCGAGCGCGGTGCGTGGTGATATTGGTGGCGAGCCCGCGGGTGTTCGAGCCGGAGTGTTCGACGCCGCGGCAGATGTTGCTGGCAAACGGGGTGTGCCGGTTCAGGGAGTTGAGTCCGTAGGCCGCTTGCTCGTAGCGACGGCGTGGGGACAGTGTCCCCAGATGAACGAGGGTCCTTCTGGGTGACTCAGTCACTGCGTATTTTTGCCCAGTGACTGAGTAAGCGCTCTTGGGGTGTCGCGGCCGCCGGCCCCGACCGTCCACATGGTCCGTCGTCGAGTGATTGACGCGGCGACCCTCCCTCCCCCATGCGCCTCGTTCTCATCAGCGACACACTCCCCGTCACCAGGCCATGGCGCCACTCCCCGATGGGGATGTGCTGGTGCATGCCGGCGACATGACCGGCCGCGGTTCATTGGACGAGATCTCGGCGTTCATGGACTGGTTCGCCGCACCGCCGCACGCACACAAGGTGTTGATTGCCGGGAACCATGATTTCGCCTTCGAGCGCTTGCCGGAGGCGGCGGAGGTGTTGGTTCCATCAGGCGTGACCTACCTGCGCGACAACGGCTGCGTGATCGACGGCGTGCGCTTCTGGGGCTCGCCATGGCAGCCGTGGTTCCACGACTGGGCGTTCAATCTCGACCGTGGCGACGAGCTGGCCTCGAAGTGGGCGCTGATCCCGGATGACGTGCAGGTGCTGGTGACGCATGGCCCGCCGCAAGGCATCCTGGACACGGTCGCGTGGCCGCGCGGTGCGCGGGTGGGCTGCGAGGCCCTGGCCGCTCGGATTCCCTCGCTCGGCGCACTCCGCGTGCATGTGTTCGGGCACATCCACGAGGCGCACGGCGTGGAGGTGGCCGGTGGGGTGACGTATGTGAATGCGTGCGTGTGCGACCTGGGGTACTCGCCAGTGAACGCGCCGATGTGCGTGGAGGTCTAGGCGGCACGGAACGCCTGTTCCCGCGAACCCGTCCCGGTGTTTCTCGGTCTCTTGGGACGTGTACAGATGGAGCACGAAAGGCGACCGTAGCTCAAGTGGTTGCCATTAGATGAGTTACGAGCTGGTCGGAGGTTTCTTGCCCCGTGCCGTGGAGCGGCCTTGGACGGCTGGAACGCCATTTTCTGCTGCTGCGCCTCGGGCGGATGGAACTGAGTGCTCCGCAGAGACCACTGCGCGAGGTTGCGAGGGAGTCGGGCGAAGCACGGATGAGGCAGCGCGGACCTGCGAGACGACCGGTCGAGGTCGCGAGGGAGCAGGGCGTCGGGCGCACATCGCAGGGCGGACTGCAGAGACCATTGGTCGAGATCGCGCGGCAACCGGGGGCTGCGTGCTCAAGACAGCGCGGACTTCGCGGACAACTGAGCGACGCCGCCCGGGAGCTGAGCGCCGCGCGCACACGCCAGGGTGAATCGCGGAGACGACCCGGCGGGGGCGCGAGAGAACAGCGCGCCAGCCGCATGAGGCACGGCGAACTTGGGAGATGACTGCGCGAGGTCGCGAGAGAACAGCGCGCCGGCCGCATGAGGCACCGCGAGCTTCGGAGATGCCTGCGCGAGGTCGCGAGAGAACAGCGCGCCGGCCGCATGAGGCACCGCGAGCTTCGGAGATGCCTGCGCGAGGTCGCGAGAGAACAGCGCGCCGGCCGCATGAGGCACCGCGAGCTTCGGAGATGCCTGCGCGAGGTCGCGAGAGAACAGCGCGCCGGCCGCATGAGGCACCGCGAGCTTCGGAGATGATTGCGCGAGGTCGCGAGAGAACAGCGCGCCGGCCGCATGAGGCACAGCGAGCTTCAGAGATGACTGCGCGAGGTCGCGAGAGAACAGCGCGCCGGCCGCATGAGGCTCGGCGAACTTGGGAGATGACTGCGCGAGGTCGCGAGAGAACAGCGCGCCGGCTGCATGAGGCTGGGCGAGCTGCGGAGACAATTGAGTCGAGTTACACGCGGGCAGGGCGCTGTGTGCAGACGGCAGTGCGGCACGGCGAGACAGCAGTGCGGGCGATTGCGGAAGCGTCGCGGTCACGTCGAGCGACACTGCGCGGAGGGTAGCTGTCACAGATTGCCGTGCACCCTCCAGTGTTGGGCGGGCAACCCTGACGGGGCGCAACGCGATAGGGAGTGGGGAGCGAGCCACCGGTAGTGCATCGCTCGCACCTGCCGGGTGCGGCTTGTTCGGGCCGCCTGCGCGCCGGCGACCAACCGCAGCCCGGCTCCGAGGCAACAGTGTGAGCCTGGTGGATGGTGGGGCCGGGGTTGCACGGACAGGTGCGGGACTTGTCGGTGCAGCTGCGACCGGACCGGAGGTAGGTGCACGAGTCGCCGCGGGGGCGGCGGGGCTGTGCGAACTATCCGGAAATTCCGGAGAGTTCAGTGCCAAACAGGAGGAGGGCCAGGGTTCTCAACGAACTCGCAAATGTCGTTTGCAAGGTGCCGCGGAAGGGTCGCCACATCCCCGCGTCGCGCAAGGCGTCGCAGCTTCTTCGGGCCGCACTCATCAGCGGATCGTCTGACACGCTCCGACGGAGCACGCGTGTCCACCGGCGGCCAACTCAGCATCACCGCACGTTGTGGCACCGCTGGTGCTCCGATTGGTCGAGGTTCATTCCCCGGTCGTTCTGAACGACCGCGCGACTCCTTCACCCGGATATCGCAGCGCATTGCGGTGCAGCTTCTCCGCAATAGCGCCACCGAGGTCGATTCCCGTTCGATTGCACAGCAGCATCAACAGGATTCCCACGTCTCCGATCTCGTCGGCCAGGGACGGCCGCAAATCGCCACGAGCGGCCTCGTCCGCCCGATCAGTAGGCACCCAGCGCAGGAGCGCCAGCAACTCCCCAGCCTCTGATGCCAGCGCCATCGCGAGGTTCTTGGGATCGTGGAACTGCCCCCACTCGCGTTCCTCGGCGAACCGCACGACTTCGCCCTGCAGCTCGTGGAGTTGCATGCTCACCTCCGGAACACGGTGTCGTTGTGCCACTCAAGAAGCTCGCGCGACGGTCGCACCTCCGGCGCCGTCGGCAATCGAATGGCACGGCCCTCAAGGTCGTAGTACACCCGACCATTCTGCCACTCTTCCCGCAGGCGTGGGCTGACCCGAAAGCTGCCACTCGGTTCGACCGTCACATAGCCACGATCGAAGAGCTTGTGTACATCCGACCGGAGCAGGAGGCCGTTGCTGAGTTGGTGAAGACCGCCGCTGGTCACCGGTCGGATGTGTGCCGCCTCCAGAACGGGCATCGTTCGCTCTCCAGTTATCGCGCAGCGCCGTTCATAGGCGTCGGCAACCATGAGCGAGAATGCCCCTGACCGAGCCGACGCCGAACTATGCTCTCGCCGAACTGCATCGCAGGCGCCTCTCCCTCGTAAGTGCGTCGTCCGGCTTCCGCCCGAAGTGCTTCCGTCACCTGCGCGAGAAGACGTGAACCAACTGGCGAAGACGCCGCGTACCGTTGTCCCTGGGGGCTGTTGACCTCGTACTCCGGTGGCACCTTGAACCAGCGGTCCCGCGGCAGAAAGAAAGGTGCCGTGAGAACAATGCAACCGATGACACTGTTGGCCGCCTGCTCTGGTGGCCCCTCGAACTTCCGGTATCGTGCGATGAGATCGAGCAAAGATCGGTAGTCGCGCGTTCCATTCTTCTGGCCGAAGGCATCCCAGACCTGGTAGAGCGGCGCGAAGGAGAAGTGCGTGTAGGTACCACCCCCAACGATTGCATGATCGGGTGCACCGAAGCGGAAGAGCAGCAAGTCACCGCTTGCCAGCGCTGAGAACCGCTGCTTGCCACCGGGGCGCCAGAAGTTGACCTCATCCGGGAGGGGATGCTGTTGGCTCAGGTGCTGGTACCAATCGCGATCGGTAGGATAGATGTAAACGTTCATGATCGGTTGCGGATCATGTGGGACGGTCCACGAGCGGGGCGCCTTGGGCTTGGCGATTAACCGCCTGGCGAATCCCTGCGAGAACCACAGCGGGCAACTCCGCACCGGCGGGTGCGTTCCCTTGACCCTGATCCCATCGCAGACATCCATCCAGACGAGGAGCCCGTCCGGCTGTACCGATAGCAGAAAGGTCCTGTTGGGCTGCTGGTACCACTCGAACGCGACTGCCCCGTCGGGATGCGCGCTTACGTCAGGCTGTGGAAGATCGGGGTCAACGAGGCGCAGCACCTTCTCCGCGAGTTCGATCGTGAGGGACGAGACGGGTAGGGCGCCATAGCCGTCCCATCCGGCATGGCCACACTCGACGGCGAGCGCGCGAAGCTCAACCGCAGCATCGACAGGCGGACGGTTCTCTTCCTCGGGATCATGGCTTCGTTGCCGCTCCCTTGATGTATGGAACTCTTCACCCGAGTGACTCATTCCCCCGACTCTCGCGCGCTGCTCGCAATCATCTCATCCAGCGACTCCCCGGACCAGTATCGCGGCTCGGGCTCGGACACGGCCTTCGCGTGCGCGCGGAGTACATCGTAGTGCCGCTTCGCGCATTCGATCTTGCTCCTCTCTGTATCGAACAACTTGTCCAGCGACGCTGTGTGCTTTGTCTCGGCAACACAGTACAGCTTGTCGCCGTCGTCGGTGGTGACCAGAACCGCCCAGTCGGGATTGTACGCACCGAGCGGCGTCGGCACAGTGAACCATCCGGGCAACTTGGCGTACACCTTGACGGCACTGCTCTTCTCCATCGCGTCGGCAAAGCTGCGCTCGGGTTCGGAATCGTAAATCACGCTATCCAGAACGCTCTTGGTGGCATTCTCCATCATGTTGCGTACGTATCCCGTCAGCTCCTGCTGGAGAAACAGCTCCTGGGCGTAGTACTCGGTGTCGCCGAGCCGTTGGTAGCGCACGCCATCCACGAGGGCGAGTCGCTTGCGGTGGTTGATCGCATTGGCGGCAAGGTCGATGAACTGCTGGGGATTACGCTTGAAGTCGTCGAGGCGTCCACTGTCGATCAGTATGCGACAGATCGTGCGACGCGTGAGCTGCGTGCGATCCTGCAACACCGTCAGGATGTCGGGTAGCTCGATGTCCTTCTCCTCCATCACGACGGGGGCAGATGAGCCTGTCTCCCTGGCGTCCACTCCGCCGACGTCAATACGGATCTGCGCCGTGCGCCAGACGAGGCGCGTCCGTGACACCGGCGGTGCAGTGCGCAGGGCGTCGACGCATTCGCTGATGAGTTTCTCGTTGTCAAACTGGACGCGGTACGTGGTCTTGTATTTCACGGCGTCCCAGAGGCGCTGGAACTCCGCGTCATCCAGCACCGCCTGTCGCGCGCGCACCGTGCGTCGCTCGTCAGCATTCCGGATCTCCAGCCGCCCCGCGTGCTTGCGCAGGATGTCCTCGATCTGCTCGTGCTGCGCCCTGAACGCGTCAGGCAGAGGCACGGCGCCGCTCCTCAGCGCGCTGCGCAGTGCGTCTGTTACTCGTCCGGCTCCGTCGATGTAACCCAGTTGATGCAGCGCCGTCCAGAGTTCCTTCGAGCGCTCGTAGCCCAGGATACCGTCTCTCCCGTCTGCGGCGACGGCGCTCAGGCCGGTGAACGCATGATCGGGGACGATACCAAAGCGCATCCCGGTCTCGGTTTCGATCTCCTTCTGGAGCTGGTCCGCGAACTCCTCGTAGCTCTCGCTGGCAATGACAGTCAGCGTATTGACTTCGAAGCCACGAAGGCGCTGCCCTTCCTGATTGACGCAGAGGCGTAGCCCTCGGCCCAGGGTCTGACGCCGCTCTCGCTCGCTTCGCATGTCACGCAGGGAGCAGATCTGGAACACATTTGGGTTGTCCCAGCCTTCCCGTAGCGCCGAGTGCGAGAAGATGAATCGAAGTGGGGTCTCGAAGGAGAGCAGCCGTTCCTTATCCCGCATGATGAGGTTGTACGCGTCATCGTCCGCCGCGGAGTTGCCTTTGGAGTCTTTGAACAACTCCACCGATTGGCCGCGGATCTTCTTTCGGTCCTTCGCGAAGTAGCCGTCGTGCGCCTCTGCTGCCGAAGCGGACGGATCAACGCCCGCGAAGAGATCGTTGAAGTCTGGATGGCGGGCCAGACGCGCAAACTCCTCCTCGAAGATCCGCGCGTACTCTCCTTTGATTGGCGAGCCGTCCTGGTCGTACTCGCGATACTTCGCCACCTCCTCGATGAAGAAGAGGAGAGCACCTTGATCCCCTTGGGTCGCAGGCGCCGCTCCTTCTCCAAGTGTTGCTGGATGGTCTTGCGGATCATCAGGCGTTGCAGCGAGGTGCTCTCCACATCGCCGAATGCCTCGCCCGGGCGCAGCCACTCCTCCCCACCGGGGCGGCGCAACTCCATGCGCTCGTTCCCCCTGCTCGCCTGCAACTCCCCGACCCGCATTCCCTGGTACACATCGCGGTGGCCGCTGGTCTCCCAGAGGTCGTCGCCATCACGAACCGTGGTCACCTTGCGGGAAACACTCGACGCACCCGCGACATCCAGTTCCACCTGCGCCGTCACCACTCCCTTCTTCGCTGAGACCTTGACCAGGCGCACAAACGGCTTGTTGAACCCGGCGTCCACGGTGCCGGCGGCCACCTCGATCTGCTTCACCAGCTTGCGCTGATAAGCGCTGACGGCGTCCAGCTGGTACACCATATGGTGCGGATTCTTGTGCGTCGCCGAGTATCGCAGCACGCAGAGCGGGTTCATCTCGCGAATCGCCTTCGCTCCCTGCCCCTCATCGCCGCCTTCAACCGACTGAGGTTCATCGATGATCACGATCGGCGAGGTCGCACGGATCAGGTCGATCGGCTTCTCACCACTCAGCTGATCACGTTCCTGATAGACCACCGCGTGGTCTCTGCGCGTGAGCGCCTGGACGGTGACCACCATGATCTGGATGTGCGCACTGGTGGCGAAGTTGCGCACCTCACCCAATCGGGCTGAGTCGTACACGAAGTGGCCGACGGGCACACCGTCGTAGAGACCCCGCAAGTGGTCCGCCGTGATCTCGATCGACTTGCGGACACCTTCCTTGATGGCCACCGATGGCACCACGATCACGAACTTCGAGAAGCCGTATGACTTGTGCAGCTCGAGGATCGTGCGCAGATACACATAGGTTTTCCCGGTACCAGTCTCCATCTCCACGCTGAAGTTCATGGAGGCAATCGCGTCGTCAGGCCGGAGCCCCTGCCGCAACTGAATGGCCTTGAGGTTGGCCAGGATCTCTTCCTCCAGCAGCAGGAGGCGGTTGCCGACACCCAGATCGCTGAACTGCTCTGTCTGCTGCGCCCGCGGCCGCGACACCGTGAACTCGGTGCGTCCATGTTCCTGGCCCTTGAAGAGGTCGCGGACCGCGGCGATCGCTTCCAGTTGGTAGTCGAGGTCGGGCTCGAAGTGGAGCTTCATTGCTTCGACTCCTTGCGCGAGCCCTTTGGTCCCTTGGGCAATCTCTTGAGCGCGGCTTCGAAATGCTGATCGACAGGTTGCGGTAGCGCGTCCTGTTGCTTCCGCCACGTGTCCAGCTCGGCCGACGCCTTCAGTTCCGCATTCTCGTGAGAGATGGTCCCGGCATGCGACAGGATCTCTCGCTCCGAGAGTTGCAAGAAGTCGTCAAGCTTGGCGATCCAGTCGCCCATGTGCATCAAGCGCCGCGACATTGCCTGTAACTCGGCGAAGTCGAGATAGGCCGACACGATCAGGTTGAGCGCGTTCAGCTCGTCGCTGTTCAGGAAGTTCTTGGCCACCGTCACATCCTGACGACGGATTCGACGACCCTGGGGTGGCACCGTAAGCCCCATGTTCGGCTTGCTCGCGTCAGCCCGGCGGTAGATCACCTCGGCCGCGGTCTGCCCGTGAGCCGCCCAATGCATCTTGTTCTGGACGGTCTGGAAGAAGCGCTGTGATGCTTCCGCCGAGGGGTCGTAATCCACGCTCGTGGCGTAGATGTCGAGGACTTTGCGCCAGAAGAGCCGCTCTGATGAGCGGATGTCGCGGATCCGTGCAAGAAGCTCATCGAAGTAGCTCCCTCCACCAGCATCCTTGAGGCGCTGGTCGTCCATGGTGAAGCCCTTGACCAGGTACTCGCGGAGCCGTTCGGTGGCCCATTGGCGGAAGAGGGCACCCCGTGCTGAGCGAACGCGGTAGCCGACCGCAATAGTGGCGTCCAGGTGATAGTGGGCGAGTTCCCTTGTGACCTCGCGCCCCCTCCTTTCGAACTTGCAAATAGTATTTGCAAGTTGCCCCCTACGAGTTCCCCAGACTCGTAGATCTCGACCAGGTGGTGTGAGATGTTCTGCGGCGTAACCTCATACAGGGCAGCGAGTTGCGCCTGCGTCAGCCAGACGCTGTCGCCATCCAGTCTGACCTGGATATCCGTGCCCCCGTCCCCGCGGTAGAGGACGATCTGACCTGAGGGAGGCTGTTCCTGGCTGCCGCTCACAGGCTGCGAACGTTGGTGACGCCGTTCTGCGCGAGGATGGCGGCCAAGTTGGTCTTGGCGACGTCGTCCGCGAACGCGCTGTCGCGAAAGACACACTGGACGTCGCCGGTTGGCTTGAGCTCCTTGAGCCACTCCACAATGCCCAGCGCCACCGCCTCGGCGTCTGTGGCCGAAAGGGCGGTGTCGAGGCAGGCGACGAGGGTGCCACCACCGATAGCGTGAACCTTCTTGCCGCCGATCAGCCGCTCCTCGATGGGCACGCAGAGGTCGAGACCAAGCTTGAGAAGCAATTCAACGAGGACGTCCCGCTCGGTGCGGCCGGGCTTGATGTTCTCGACGGCGCTCAGGAGTGTGGACTCCACGTCCCCGGAGGACGCATCCCATTCGGCGATGCTGCTGGAGTCCATCTTGTAGACTCTGAAGCCGAGGTCGCCGGCAAACATCGGCTGGTCCGCCCGCACTTTGTCGCCGGCACGCGCGAGACGCTCCTTCGTGATTCCGCTCAGGGTCTCGATAGCACGCCCGTCGCTCAATTGTGCTGCGACCTCCAGCCTGCTGGGAAGCTGAACGCAAATGAATCGACGATTGCCGCCATCCTTAGCGTTTGCGTGAAGCACTGCATCGGCGGTGGTGCCGCTGCCGCCGAAGAAGTCGACCACGAGGTCACGTGCCTCCGCCGAAGTACTGATCTCAAGCATGCGCTGAACGAGGCGCCGCGGCTTGGGGGTATCGAATACAGCGTCCGCGTTTACGATCGGCACGAGGCCCAGTAGCTCCTTCTTTGCCTCCTGCGTGTTCCCGGCCTCTGTGTGGAGCCATAGAGTCTGGGGCACCTTTCCGTCCTGCACCTCGGACAAGAACCGCTTGAGCCTCGGCATGTTGTTGCCCTGAGCGCCCCACCAAACGCGGCCGTCACGGTCGAGTTCTTCAAACTTCTCACGGGAAATTGCCCAATAGCGGCCCGCGGGCGGGCCATCGATAACACGACCGGAGGGCGTCTTGACGGCGTATGTGCCGAGCCCGTAGTAGTTGCGCGCAGAGACGTCACCGGATGTCCATGGCCCGCGTGGATCTTGGTCAGGATTCGAGTATCTAGCCTCCATCTCCGCAGTTCTCTGCAGTAGAACCGGCCTCCAAGCCTCTCCGTTGTGCGCGTATACGACTACGTAGTCGTGGTCTACCGATAGGTGCTTGGCAGAATTCTTTGGGCTAAATACTTTCTGCCAGATTATCGTTGCAACGAAGTTCTCCGGTCCAAACACTTCATCGCATAGCCCCCTTAGGTGCTGCACTTCATGATCATCGATAGAGATGAAGATCACGCCGTCGTCCTGCAGCAGGTCGCGCGCCAGCTTGAGCCGCGGGTACATCATGTTGAGCCAGTCGGTGTGGTACCGCCCAGACGTCTCCGCATTCGACGAGACCTTCGCCCCACCCTCCACCTGCCCCGTGATCTCCAGGTAGTTCTGGATGGAGTCCCGAAAGTTGTCCGGGTACACAAAGTCCTTTCCCGTGTTGTACGGCGGGTCGATGTAGATCAACTTCACCTTCCCGGCATAACTCTTCTGGAGAAGTTTCAGTACCTCCAGGTTGTCCCCCTCGATCATCAGGTTCTGCGTGGTATCCCAATCCACGCTCTCCTCCGGACACGGGCGTAACGTTCCCATCGATGGGGTCAGCGCCAGCTGCCGGGCCTGTCGCTTGCCGTGCCAGTTGAGCCCATACTTTTCCGGTCGCTCATCGACTGCACCGCCCAAGAGCTGCTTGAGCACCTCGAAGTCGACCTTCCCTTCCACAAACGCGTCGGGAAAGAGCTCCTTCAGTCGCTCGATGTTTCCACCGACAACGTCGGCGCTTTGCGCCTCTGGATCGTTGGCGGTGATGGGAGTGACGGTCGGTTTGGCTGTCATAGGCAATTCAGCGCGGCCGCACGTCGCTCACGCAGCCGCTTGAGTTCGAGGTTCAGCTCCACCAACCTGGCGGTCTGTCGTTCCCGCTGCGCGGCCTTTTCCACGCGCGCGACCTGCTCATCAATCTCCCGCAACTCCTCCAAGGCCTGCCGTCGCACGGAGCCCGCCTCGCGGGGGAGGGTGAATCTACCCGTGACAGCTGCCGTTCGCACCGCCGTCACCACGTCGCACCACCCCTCATAGAGCGCCTTCATGTCGCTGCCGGGCTGCCGCGCCATCGCACACGTCGCAAGCATCTCATCCGCCATGGACGGCGGCACTTCGCGAACGTCGGCGCTCTCGGGGGCCGCGTCGAGCACCACCCGCCCTTCGGCAGCCAACGACCATCGCTTGTGAGCGACAGACCAGACAACCGCCGCAGACGAGTGCGCGACAAGCAGCAGTGGATAGGGAATCGCCCGGTGCAACAGTTCGGTCAATCGAGTCTCGCTTGCACCCTCTCGAAGCCCCAGGGCAGCCACAGCGATCTCCAGGTACTCCCGTTCGGCGTCGCGATACGGTGGCACCCCACAGTTCCCCGCCTTGAGGCTGGCAATCCAGCGCACCTCCTCCACCCCGTCAGCGATCGCGCGCCGGTCCGCAGCCGTGAAGCCAGCGTGCTGCATCAACATGGTCTTTGGCACTCGCCTGTCGACCTGTGCCGCTGCCGGAAGGCCGAACGCCGCGACCAACGCCTCCACCGAGATCACTGGCTCTCCAGCACCACCAGCCACGTCACCACCTCAAAGTCGTTGATGCCGGCGAACTCGCCGCGACGCGTGTGCGTCCCTCCCGGCGTAAAGAGCGAGGTAAGCGCTCGCTCTTCGCCACGCCCGACGATGGATCCCACCGCCGCGGCGAGCAGTTCCTGCGCTCGACGCATATCTGTCCCACGACGCGTACTCGACTCCCACTCCTCCAGCGCTGCCGCATCCCCCAGGTCGCGCCCCAGACACAGACGCTTCAGCCGCTCCAGAATCAGCCGCGCCTGCGTGTACCCCAGAAGGACGGCACCATCAGTCCCCACGTGTACCAGGTAGTGAGGAGCGAGCGGATACGACGACTCGATCCGTGCGTTGGTCGCTTCGGTCTCTCCTCGCAGACAGAAGATGATCCCTGGGGGCACGTCCACGTCCAACGTGCGCACCACCCCCATCGCGCCGAGCGGAATGCCTTCGAGAACCCCTGGGCGTTCTCGCAGGCACGTCGCCAGGTCGATGCGAAGGTCGGTGAGCGTAAGGTCCGTGATCGATACACCCGCCGAGAGGTCGTCCATGTCAATCACTGCATCCTGCAACCGCAGAAGCTGCTTGCGGCGGTACTCCAGGTCGTTCATCTGGTTGCCAGACTCCGAGCGAATAACGTTCTCTTCTCCGGTCGCCGAGATGTCGAGCAGGACCATTCTACCGCTCACCCGCTGCTCCAGGTTGATGTACTCCTCCAACTCCATGTTGGGCCAGAAGTTCACCAGCTGGATGCGCTCGTTGGGTGACCCGATGCGGTCGATGCGCCCGAAACGCTGGATGATGCGTACCGGGTTCCAGTGAATGTCGTAGTTGATCAGCCAGTCACAGTCCTGGAGATTCTGTCCCTCGGAAATGCAATCGGTGGCGATCAGCAGGTCCAGGTCCCCTTCCTCGGCGAGTTCATCGGGCGCTCACGCGAGCGCGGCGAGAAGGCGCTCAGAATCGATGCAAGGTCACGACGAAGACCGGGCAGGGTCGTCTGGTTGCGACCGGCCCCGGTAACCAGGGCACTCTCCAGCCCCAGAGTCTCACGGGCCCAGGGGTGCAAGGTGCTCGTAGAGGTACTTCGCGGTGTCAGCGAAGGCCGTGAAGACGATGACCTTGCGATTGCCCGCATTGATCGGCGCCGCGCACTTCTCGCTGATCATCGAGCGAAGGGCTTCCAGCTTGGCGTCGCGAACGTGATCGACGACACGCGCGGTACTCAGCAGGGCGTCAAGCCGGTTTCGGTCCTCGAGGAGATCCTGCTTCCAGCGCACGACGTCGACGTCTGCAAGGAGCACCTTCACTTCGCGGCCGACGAGGAGCGATTCGATATTGGGATCGTCGAAGTCGACGTCGTCGATGTTCAGCTCCTCGACTTCCGCGGATTGCTGCTCGATGCGATCCAGAATGGCGTCTACATCTCGACGCTGCCGCTCCAGTGTGAGGGCAAACGATGAGACGGAACTCTCCATTCGCTTGAGCACATTGACGCGGAGGAGGTGGACGAGGCTCTCCTCGCGGTCCGCCTGCCGAAAGGTGCCCTTCCCTTCGCGCAGTTCGGTGCTGTAGCGCGCGTCGTACGCGGCTCGCTTGTGGGGAAGGACGTACCGGAGCGGAGCGTACGCCGCGAGCGTCAGCCGTCTGATCTCAAGGTTGATTTCCTTGATGGAACGGAATTGGCCGGCACGATCGACCTCGACCTTGCAATTGATGGGCCGGAGACGTTCTGGAAACTTGCCTGTCTCGCTGGTCCCATAGTAGCGCTCGATGTGCTTGCGTGAGCGAGCGATCGTGAGCAGATCCAGGAGGGTGAAGTAGTCGAAGCCCAGCATCTCGATGAGACGACCCGGTGTTCGCTCGGCCTCGTCGAGGTCCAACCATCTATTGAATTGCTTCTGGGCGAGACGCGTAGTGGCGTCGATGCTCGGAATGCCTGCTTCGGCGAGGGCCGTGTCGTTCCCCTCGGTGGCGAAGGCCAGCTGGTTGCGCAGGTCAGCCAGTCGATTGTTGACCGGCGTGGCCGACAACATCAGGACTCGCGTCTTGACCCCCTCCCTGATGATCCGGCGCATGAGCCGGTCGTAGCGCGTATCGCCGCCAGCGCGCGGCGTCTTCTTGTTGCGGAAGTTGTGGGACTCATCGATGACTACGAGGTCGTAGTTGCCCCAATTGACATGCGTCAGGTCGATGTCGCCGGACATTCCCTGATCACGTGACAGATCGGTGTGGTTGAGGACATCGTAGTTGAAACGGTCGGTCGCCAGGATGTTGCGCCGGTCATTGGCCGTGTAGATGGTCCAGTTGTCGCGCAGCCGTTTGGGGCAAAGAACCAGCACGCGATCGTTGCGCAGTTCGTGGTACTTGATGATGGCGAGCGCCTCGAAGGTCTTCCCGAGGCCCACCGAGTCGGCGATGATGCACCCCCCGTAGCGTTCGAGCTTGTCGATGGCACCCACGACGCCATCCCGTTGGAACCGGTAGAGCTTCTTCCACACCACCGTGTCCCGGATACCGGTTGCCGCGCGCACCACCCGGTCCTCGTCGAGCCCCTCTCCCTGCTGATGGAAGAGGCGATAGAGGATCGCCAGGTAGATCAGTGCCGGCGGTTCGTCCGTGGCCACACGCTCAACCTGCCGAAGCAGGTGTTCAAGGCCTCCGGTGCTGGGAAGCCGAGCCCAGAGGTTGTCGAACCAGGCACCGAGCGCGACGCGCTCAGCGCTGGAGTCTGCCACCTGCACGAAGCCAAGCTGGTCCTGGGGGGTGAGCCCTAACCCTGCGGTTGTAAAGTCGCACGTGCCTGAAAGAACGGCCGTCGGCTGCAGAGACGCGTCGCGGGTGGCGAGCATCGCCTGTCCGAGCAACCGTGAGGTGATCCGCACCTGTGACCGGCTCTTCAGCCATTCGGCAAGGGCTCGGGCGATGGACTGATTGCGGAGCTGGTTGCGAGCTCCGCGGTCCTCGGCGCTACCGAGGAGTTCAAGGCGTTGTTCGTCGGCTGGCAATACGAAGCGCGCCCCGGAGAGTCTCGCCAGCTCGTTGGCGAGCGCCTGGAACGCAAAGAGCGAGCAGGCGCCCGCCACGAGGTCGAGAGATGCGGCGGAGTCCAGGTGGACGCTCAGCTCATCAACGACACGCTGGTTGCCCGCATTGGGTAGGAGTCGCATTCGGTTACCGTTGGTCTCGCGTCCCTAAGGTGGCCCGCCGTCATTAGGTTCGCCACCCGTGTTTCCGGGTGTATGACGCACTGTCGGCGGGGCCGAGCCCGACATAGAATCCCGCCGAATCGACCCCACTTTCATGCCCCCTCGCATTCTCCGAGCAATCAGCATCCGCCAGCCATACGCGGAGCTCATCCTGCAGGGCAAGAAGGTGGCGGAGTATCGTTCCATTGCCACCCAGGTTCGCGGGCGAGTCTACATCTACGCGAGTGCGACGCCGGCCGATGACCCCGCGTCATGGAAGAAGTCAAAGTTCAGCCCGGGCGACCTACCCGCCGGCTGCATCGTCGGCTCGGTGGAGGTGACCGGGTGTCGTTACATCCCTTCGGGGGACTACTACGCCTATGAGCTTGCCCATCCTCGGCGCCTTCGGCGTCCCCGACGTCCTGTGAACCAGCCGCAGCCGATTTGGTGGCGGCCGGTGTTCCGCTAATGGGGATGGAGCCGAACCGTCAGGCGTCGTCGGCCTTGACGGGCGCGCCGCCGCGTAAACCCACCGCATCCCGCCCGTCCAGTTCGAGTTTGGGAGTCGTCGACTTCACACGCCGCTCTACTTGCGCGATGGGCTCATCAGGCGCGATCGACTCCGGCATGGTGCCGCCAATGCGGCCAATGGCGGCACGCACCTCCTTGCCCACGTCTTCGTGCGTGCGGATGGCGGCCTGTTGGTCCTTCACCCGATCCCGCGCCAGCTTGTCCCGGGTCTGGGTCATCCGGAACTGATTGGCCGCGAGCTCAGTGGCGTTCATGCGATCCATCAGGTGCTCTTTCTCCGTTATCCCCTTGTGGCGCTTGATCGCTTCGCGGCCGAGCCCGCCGTAGAGGCCCTTGTAGCCCGCATCGTGGAATACGCCAAACATGCGGCTCTGGACACCGGCATCCTGGGCCGCACCGGAGAGCGCCTTGAACTCCTCCGCGACCTCTCGGCGCAATTCCAGACGCTCATGGTCAGCCCTCAGTTGGTCCGAAAGCTCCTGGCGCCGCGTCTGGATCGCGAAGTACTTCTGGGCCAGCGCGATCTGTGGCTTTCGTGGGTCACCGTTCTGGGCGATCAGGTAACAGGCGAACCGGGACAGGTGGACATCGTCCACATCCCGAACGCTTCCTGAGCCAGCGGGACCATTTTGCCGGCGCCGGCAAAATGGTTGTCTGGCTCGTTCCAGACTGCGCACACGACTCCGCGCGCGCTGGATGGCCTGTTCAAACCGGCGCCACTGCGAATAACCCAGCAGAGGCTGCAGCTCCCGGGCGCTCCAGTACTCCGCCCCATGCTGGTTCTCGCGCCGAAGCTCCTCGAACGTCGGCCGCCCTTCTCGCGTCATCTCCATGAATCTCCCACTCCACCGTATCGTGAGAATGCGGATCGACGCCGAGCGTACCGATCAAACACGCTTCACACAGTATCCACCCGCCGGCTGACCAGGAACAAGTGGCAGGTGTTCAATGGTCGGGGCGCTCCCGTGGCTCACGCAGCCATCCCCCTCAACACCTCCACCAGCCGCACCATCCCCACGTATCCCGCTCGCAATACGCCAGCAGGTCCTTCCGCACCCGCTCCTTCTCCTCCGCCGGCACCCGATCCGCCACGAACAGCAACCGCGCGATCTCCACGCTCGCCACCATCCCGTTCACGATCACGAGGTCCTCGTACGTCAACTCCGGCACCAACGCCGGCAACACGTACTTGAGCGAGAACGACCCCCGGAACCGCGGCTCGTACACATTGTCCCTGACGATGGGCAGCAGGTCAACCAGCTTGGCCTCCAGCGCCTCGAGCTCCGGCGCCAGCGCCGGCACCACCCGTGCCAGCTCCCGGATGCGGGTTTTCTCGAACGCCGAATACGTCACGACCTTCACCGCATGCTGCGTCGCCTCCACCAAACGCTCGGCGATGAGCGGGCGAGCGTCCTGCGGCCCTTCGGCCAGGTGCTGCGCATGCCGATAGCCGCCGCCGGGCTTTGTCTCGTGGTAGGAGAACTGGGCCGCCGCCATCCCCCACGGGGCCATGCCATCCCACACCGGGACGGCCCGCGAGATCGTCTCGAAGTCGAGAAAGCCGAGCGGCTCTACGTCGAGCACGGCAAGGGCGGCGCCTAACGTTGGCTCGACCAGGCACCGCCCTTCGTCCATGGCGCGCACCTGCCGGCGGACCGTGAAATTCTTCCTGTCCTTCTCGGACAGGTCGCGAATGGAGTGCACCCCCGCGCTCATGAACGTGGCGGCCTTCTTCGGCCCGACGTTGTAGAGGTTGGCGATGTGCCACTCATCGTCCGGCCAGCACCGATCGTAGAACGGACACTCCCGCGGCTCGGCGCAGTGCAGCCCGATCGGGACATCGGGCAACGATCCCTCGAGCACTTGCAGGTGGCGCCGCAACGCATCCGGGATTCGCTCCCGTTGCTCGCTCGCTTCGCCCGTGGTGTCGGTGCGCGCGAACAAATCGCCCGTAGCAGGATGCCGGAACTCCTTGCTGAGGTGCATCACGTCCATGCGACCGAGCTGGATGCCGTTGCGGCCGAGGACATGCGCCTGCACCGCGACATCCGTGATGTGCTCATCCTTCTGCGACGTGGACGACTTCACCTCGATGAGGTGCCACGCATCGCCGTCGCGCACCAACACGTCGCAGGCGACAAACAGGCCGTCCGCGATGAACGCTCCCTCGAAGATCACCGCGGCACCGTCGGCGATCGCTTCCGCCGTGCGCTGGGTGCGCTCCTCGCGGGAACCCGGGGCAATCAACACGCCTCCGGGAAATGCCGCGCGCGCGAGCTCACCGACCTGGCGGCCCTGGTCGAAGAGATCTTGCAGGACGCGATCCGGCTGCAACTCTTTGGCGTCGGGCTCGTGCCGTTGCCACCAGAGGAGGCGATGACACTGGAGCCCGGCAAGGATGTCGCGCTTGGTGAGGGATGGTGCGGTCACAACCTCGTGGGACAAATGGCCAAAGGTGGCCTGCTCCGCACAACAAAGTCCGCGGGACCGCCGCCGTCCAGTGGCGAGATGTGGCACCGGCAGCGGCGACCCCGCCTCACCACCACCACCGCACCAGCGTGAACACCAACCCACCAGCAAAGAGCGACCCGAACACCTCCTTGTTGTACCGCGCCAGCCACAACGGCAGGTAGATGTCGAAGTTGTCCTGCCGCTCCGGGGTGTACCGCGCCGCCACGGCCGTCAGCGGACAGCGCATCCCGTTCGCCGCCAACACCACCACCTCCACCATCACGATCCCGATCAGCCAGGCCGCCACCCCCAGCTCCCGCCGCCATGCGTAGACCGGGATCGCCAGGATACAGCCGGCAAACACGGCCCAGGCCAGGGTATGGACCAGCTTGACCGCGATCAGGGCGAAACGATGGGGCATGAATCCGCGTACCTCCCGGGGCGGCACTTTCGGCCCTCCCCGGTTACAAAGTGGCGCTCCGGGGGCCGGGCGCCGTCAGGCGACTCCCGTCCCGGGGCCGGCCGTGCCACTATTCACCGGGTCGGTTCCCGGCCAGCCCAGCCGTATTCACCCCTTCTGATCCCACCATGCGTCGAATCTCTGCGATCGTTCTCACCGTGGCCGTCGCCGCCAGCACCATGGCCGCCACCGCATTCGCCAACTTCACCGGCGCCTGGGATGTGGTCGTCGATGGGCCCCAGGGGCGCCATGGCGTCCACCCTCACCCTCGAGCAGAAGGCGGACAGCATCAGCGGGACGTTCGAGTCCGAGGTCGGCAGCGCGCAGGTCGCGGGCTTCGCCAAGGGCGACTCGCTCTTCCTCGCCTTCGCCATCGACGCCGGTGGCCAGATGATCAACCTCACGGGCATCGGCGCCCTTAAGGACAAGGACAACCTGCAAGGGAAGATCGTCGCCGAAGGAATGGGCGAGTTCCCCTACTCGGCCAAGCGCAAGTAATCACGCGGGTAGCAGTCAAACACGAAGGGGACGGCCACCGCGGCCGTCCCCTTTCTGTTGCCCCCGAACGGGCGAGGCTACATCGCGTAGAAGAACTCCTCCCGCACGATCTTGCCGTCCTTCACGGTGTAGAGCGCGACCTCGTTCATCGTGAACCGCTGCCCGTTGGGCTTGTGGGTCACGTCATAGGTCCACCGGACGGCAAAGCGATCGTCATGCGGGAACGGCCCCTCGCTCGACGCGCCATGAATCTCATGGTTCTCGACCCACCACTGGTTCTTGCCGATCACACCAGCCTTTCCATGCGTCGTGCGGTCCATCCCGGGCGGCCCACCGGCCTCGACGCTCACCACGTCATCGGCGTAGAACGTGTTGATCGCCTCGATGTTCTTGCCCTCACGGCACAAGGCGATGAGTTGCGTGCCGATCTCCTGCGTGGTCATTTCCGTGGCTCGACGTTGAAGGGGGCAGCAAGGTGCACGGAACCGCCACCGCCGTCAAATCACTGACTCGTAACGTTCTCATGCGCACACCGTGCCTCGCCGCGTTCTTCGCCTTCGTGAGCCTGTCGGCGCCACTGTCTGCACAGGGCACCGACAGTGTCTGGGTGAACACACGCTCCGGCGTCTACCACTGTCGGGGCACCGAGTTCTATGGCAGCACGACACGAGGCGAGTACCTGTCAGAGGCGCAGGCGGTCGCGCGGGGACATCGATCCAACGGTGGGCGGAGGTGTTCAGCTGCGACACCGGCGCAGGAATTCGCCGGGTTTCCTGGCGAATCGCGCGCGGCGGACCTCGCACCTCCAACGATGCCAGCCAGCCTCTCCGTCTCCTGCACGGTTTCCAGGATCATAGACGGTGACACGTTCGATTGTGCCGGGGTTGGCACGATTCGTCCGATTGGGATGGACGCCCCGGAGCGTACGCAGGAGCCTCACGGCTCGGCGGCCACGGCCGCGCTCGCCTCACTGCTTGTCGTTGGCGATACCGTGCGACTCGAGTCCGACAACACCGCGCGAGACCAGTACGATCGAGTGTTGGCCTACGTCTGGCACAACGGCGAGATGGTGAACTGGCAGATGGTCCGCCAGGGATGGGCCGCGGCGCTGCCGTTCCCGGCCACCTCTCGATACGCGGCGAAGTTCGAGGCCGCCGAGCGTGCGGCGGAGCGGGAACGGCGCGGGTTGTGGCATGTGGACGGCTTTGCCTGCCGCCCGCAGGATCATCGGGCCCGAAAGTGCTGACGACTCCTGGCGTCCGTGCGATCGGCGTTCCGTGACATTCGCGGGAATCGAACCGTCGCGCGGACAGCGGTAGATTCCAGCGCCACAGGAGCCACCACATGCGCTACGCGCTGATCTCCGATATCCACGCCAACCTCCATGCGCTCGATGCCGTGCTGCACGACATCGATCATCGGGGAGATATCGACGCCATCTACCACCTCGGCGACCTCGTCGGGTACTCCGCCTTTCCCAACGAGGTTATCGCGCGGCTGCGCGAGCGCGGGATTGGCGGGATCGCCGGCAACTACGACTCCACCGTCGCGACCGACTACAAGCATTGTGGGTGCAAGTCGGAGACGCCGCGGCAGGAAGAACTCGCGCACATCAGCTACGAGTTCACGCGCGCCACGGTGAGCGGCGCGAACAAGCAGTGGCTGGCAGGACTTCCCTTCTCGCTCGACCTGCACCCACTCGGCGGGCACGCGTCCGGGCCACGCCTCGTCCTGGTGCATGGCACGCCCACGCTCAACACGCTCTACTGGACCGAGGATCGTTCCGACGAGTTCTGCCTCAAGATGGCGAGCGTGGTCGGGCTCAAGGCTGGTGATGCGATCGCCTGTGGCCACACGCACAAGCCGTGGCACCGCACGGTGGACGGCATCCACTTCATCAACACGGGAAGTGTCGGCCGGCCGAAGGACGGCGATGCGCGCGCCGGCTACGTGCGCCTGGAGCTTGGCGCGGGAGAGGCGCGCGTGGAGTTCGTGCGGGTATCGTATGACATCGAGGCCGCGACATCTGCGGTGCGCGCGGCGGGGTTGCCGGAGGATTTTGTGGAGTTCCTGCGCACAGGGGGCAAGCCGGTCGCGGCGACGGCATCGTAGGGAGGCGCTTCGACCCGGCGGAAGTCCGCGCCAACGGAGTATCATTACTTACGCGCAAGTATACTCATACGAGAGTATACCATTGCATGTAGGGGCTGGCGGCATTACTCATATGGAAGTGTACTTCTCTGTGAGTATAGATGCCTGGAATTGTCGACCGTGACACGGAACAGCAGGAACTGCGCGCGCTCCTTGATCGGGGAACCCAGCAACTCGCGCTCCTCTACGGACGACGACGAATCGGGAAGACCTATCTCCTCAATCACATCTGGTCCGGAAAGCAGGTCTTCTACTTCACCGGCGCGGAGACGACCGAGGCGCAGAACCGAGCAACGCTGGTCCAGGACCTGGCCGACTGGTCCGGGGACACGCTTCACGCAGAAGACTACCCGACATGGCGGCAGGTCTTTCGACTCCTCCTTGAGGTACGGAATCCAGAGCCCCTCGTCGTCGTGCTCGACGAGTTCCAGTACTTGGGGACGACGCCAGAGGAGTTGGGGAGCATTGCGTCGGAGCTCAATGCGGTGTGGGAGCAGCAGCGTCCGAATCGCCCCTTCTTGCTGATTCTATCTGGTTCGGCAGTCAAGACGCTCGAGGCCCTCGACGAAGGTGGAGCGCCGCTCTACGGCCGTTTCACCTGGAAAGCCAAGCTCGAGCCGTTCGACTACGGCCATGTCGGGGAGATGGTGCCGTTCGCATCACTTCGGGACAGGGTGCGCTGCTACGCGGCGTTCGGCGGCACGCCACGCTATCTCGCGGCACTCGATCTCGATCAGACACTCGACGAGAACATCTCGCGCCTCCTCCTCGATCCGCGTGGAGAGGTTCGTTCGCTCATCGAGACGGCGCTTGTACAGGAACGCGGCCTTCGCGAGGTCGCCAAGTACCAGGCGATCCTGCGCGCCATCGGTGTAGGCAGTACTGAGTTTGCCGAGATCAAGATTCGTGCAGGCTTGCAGGGGGACGCCGATACGGTCGTACGCCGTATGCTGGAGAAGCTGATGCACCTGGGATACGTGCGTAGTGAGCGCAACATGGGGGCCAAGGCCACTGCCGCGTTTCGCTATCGCATCGACGATCCGGCCTTTGCGTTCTACTATGCCTTCGTCACACGCTTTGAGGCAGCCTTGGCGCGGAACGACGCGATGTCCATCTGGAGCCAGCACGTCTCGGGGATCTTCGATGGTTACATCGGGCATGTCTTCGAGCGCGTCGCCGAACAGGGGTATCAGCGGTTGCGGGTGCGACGCGACCTTCCGCTTGTTAGCGATTGGGGGCGTTGGGAGGGGCAGGACAGTGAGCGACAATCGCGTGAGATCGATATCGTCGCCCCCCTCGTCGACGGCCGGGTGATGACCGGCGGCGTCAAGTGGAACTCGACACCAGTCTCAGCCAAGTGGCATCGACATCATATGGAGGGACTGCACCGACTGACCAGGTCTGGTGTGGCGTGGGCACATGCGGCCGCCAAGCCGGAGTCACCACTGCTGTGGGTGGCGGCCGGCGGCTTCGAACCCGAATTCGCATTGGCGATTCAGCAGGAGCGCCCTGAGGTCTACCTGTGGGACCTCGAGACGCTGTATGGCGCAGACGCGATGTGGATGAAGTAGTCGCGACAGCTGCGGTCGTCCAAAGCAACGCCACCATGCACCGCCTGCTGGCCTCACGACCCCGACGGATCCTTCACCGCGCCAGCCACATGCGGATCGTCCGGTTCACCATCGCGGTGGCATCGTGCTGCACAAAGTGACCCGCCCCAGGAATCGTCGTGATGGTGAGGTCCTGTCCCACCCACTGCCAGGTGTCGTTGAGCGCCCCCGGGAGCAAGTACCGATCTCCCAGCCCATGAATCATCAACACCGGGGCCTGCACCTTGGTCACCGGTGATGAATCCACCATGTAGGGCTCACGCGGATAGTTCTGCCTGTAGTAGGCGAGCATCCCCTCGGCGTCCGACCGCCGAAAGGCCTCCACGTACTTCGGCCGGGCGGCCGCATCCGTGACCCACGACGCCAGCCCTTCCGGCGTGAGCGCGCTGGCCGCATCAGGCATCTGGAAATTGCGCGCGTATTGGCTGTTGCGCGCCTGCTCCGCATTGGTGGCCAGTTCTCGCCGCAGGCCACGCATGTGCGGCAGGTTGAGGATGATGAGCTTCTCGACGAGTGCGGGGCGCATCATCGCCACCGCCCAGGCCACCGCCCCGCCCCAGTCGTGCCCCACGACGATGCCCCGTTCACGGCCCAGCGCGCGCATCACCGCGGCGACATCGTCCACCAGGAGCGCCATGTCGTACTGCTCCACACCTTTTGGCTTGTCGCTCAGGTTGTAGCCACGCTGGTCCATGGCCACCACGTAGTAGTCGTCCGAGAGCGCCGTCATCTGGTGGCGCCACGTATACCAGAAGTCGGGAAAGCCATGGATCATGATGACCAATGGCTTTTGCGCGTCGCCGAGCGCGGCGTAGTGGATGCGGACTCCGCCGGTGGAGACGGCGTAACCGTGGGCGACCCGGCGTTCGAGGTCATCAGGAGCCGACTGCGCGGGGGCGGACATGCTGAGAAGGGAAAGAAGGAGTACCGCCAGGGATCGCATGGTTTCGCCGGAGAAGGGAGGTACACCGTGCCGGGCACCTGGGCCAATGATGCACGCGCGCCACCTGTTCAGGGTATGGGCAGCTCCTGCCACTCCACGGTCGCGCGCGGCCCCGCCGAATCGGTGCGCACCCGATAAATCACACGAAGGTCCCGGTGGCCGGAGCGCCGGATCGTGCGCGTGGTGACATACTCGATCACCTGCCGATACGGTGGCGCCTTCGTCAGGTCGATGCGCCAGTCGACCACCTGCTCCATGGTGCCGCCAGGTACGGGCTGTTGGGCAGTCGCTGCGGAACGGTAGGTAACGGTGTTCGCCGTGAGGTCGTGCTCCACCGAATAGCGCGGACCGTTGGGGTCGCGTACGGGAATGGGCGCCGGTGGCAGCAACGCCAGCCGCGGCGCCGGACGCGGGGCAGCCGCCGCGGGGACCACGGGAAGGACGAGCCGCGACACCCCCGCGACGCCATCGTGCGCCACGTGCACCGTGTTCTCCGCCGGGAGCGGGTTGGGCCAGTTGGAGGGCCAATCGCTGGAGGCGATGGTGACGCGGATGCGATGCCCCTTTCGGAAGAGGTAGGACACGTTCTGCAGCGTGGCCCGGTACCGATACGCAACACCCGGTGTGATCTCACTCGTCGGGACCACCTTCCACTCGGCCGGCGTCCGGGGATTCACGTCGGACTCGCGGTATGAGGAGTTGAGCCACCCACGCGTCACCAGGTCGGATCGCCCGTCCGGCGACACGTCGCTGAGCTTGATGGTGAAGTCGGTGTTGGCCGCGGTCGACGTGGCGACGAAGGTGATCTCGGGCATTCCCGTCGACTCGACGTCACCCCCCAGCGGCCCGGTCGTGTAGGTGAGCGATTCTCCCTCATCGATCCGCTGGTCGGGAAGGACGAGGTAGTCCTCGTACCGCGCATCGAACCAGGTGCCGTAGGGCCCGGAGGCGCTCCCCACCCACGGACGGTAGCTGAACGTTCGCGCGGTGGTGTCGCGTGGCGCAGTCACAGACAGGGTGCCGTTGCCGTCGAGGAAATAGGTCGTGGGCACCGTTCGGGCGATGGGCCAGCTGTCTTCGGACCGCCACGCGTTCTCGCGCATGACGAACAGGGTCACCGGTGGCTCGCGCGTGATCCCGGTGTCGATCCCCTTGAGGAAGTGATCGAACCAGGCAAGGACGGTGCGCGAAAAGTCGATGGGATGTGCGGGTCCGAAGCCCCCATGGGTCCAGGGTCCGACAATGAGCTTCTGCGGGATCCGCTTCGCCTTCAGCACCTGCCAGGTGAGGTAGGCCTCGTCGTGGTTGCGCGCGTGATCGAAGTAGTTGCCGACCTGTAGTGTTGGCACCGCGTAGTCGGCGTACTTGCTGCGCAGGTCCTTCTCCTGCCAGTACGCGTCGTAGCGGTCATGTGCCCACTGCGGCGCAAAGAACCCTTCCCAGCCGTTGTCACGCACCTTCGCCTGCCACCGATCGAGGTCGAGCGTGGGCTCGCCGTCAGCCCCGGGATACACGGGTCCGCGCAGCATGGTGGAGAGGACGTTCGACGCACCATGCCAGACGTAGGGGTGGTTGGAGCGCACCCCACCAGGATACCAGTGGTCGCCATAGAAGTTGGCGTACGAGCTGTTGACCGCGATCGCCGCGAGGTGCGGCGGCTTGAGCGCCGCGACCCGCGTGGCATTGATGGCCCCGTAGGAAATCCCCCACATCCCGACCTTGCCCGTGGACCACGGCTGGGCGGCGGCCCACTCCACGACGTCATAGCCGTCACGGAACGAGATGGCGTCGAAGTAATCGGCCATGATGCCGGTGGAGCTGCCCGTGCCGCGCCCCTCCGCAAGCACGGTCACGTAACCCCGCTCCGCGAAGTACGTGTCGAGCGTGCGGCCGTAGGGCCAATAGCGAACCACAACGGGGTAGCGCCCGGGAGCAGCGGGGCGAACGATGGTCGCGCCGAGTCGCGTCCCGTCGCGCATGGGGATGAAGACCTCGTGCTCGACAGTGACCGCGTGGGTGGGTGGTGCTGGTGGGAGCGGGACCGGAGTCGACTGAGCCACAACGGGGCGGCCGACCGCCAGGAGGGCGATCAACGCGGCGGCGAACGTGCGAGCGGTCATGCGTCTCGTGAACCTGGGGAGCGATCCCGGGAACGATGCAGGCGCCGAGGACGATTTGCCAAACCTCGTCCTGCTTGGCGCGGCAGCCTGGCTGTGCCGGCGATGCCCGAATGGAAAACGGGCGCCCCGAGTGACCTCTGGGCGCCCGCTTTGGATCCATCAGTGGCTAGGGACGGAATCGAACCGCCGACACGCGGATTTTCAGTCCGCTGCTCTACCAACTGAGCTACCTAGCCAGTCCCCGAACCGCAGGGGAGAGCAAACATAACCCGTCCGGCAGTCCAAACGGGAGCCCCGCTCCCCCACAACACCTGTGGGGGCGAGCAAGCCATCCCCTTGCCGTACCGACACTTGGGTGGGACGCGACCTCCCGACACCCGGTCCCCGCTTTCGCAAAGAGACGTCGCTGGCGCCGTCCGCAGCGCGTGCGGCCCCCCCGGGTGCGTCTCCCCGTGGCCGCCCTACCCCATACGCCCTACCCCGATTTGCGTGCCTTCCGCGCACTCCCCTTCACCGCCGCGTACCGGGCCAGGTAGGTCGCCAACGGCACCTTCGCGATGCACTCCCCCAGGACGTCGAGCGGCAGCTGATCGAGTGACTTGAACCGCACGCACGACTTCCCCATGTCGAGCTTCTTCCCCGTCGCCTTGTACGCCGCCGTCCACCACTTCTCCAACGTGGGATCGCCGTACACCGCCATCAGGTAGACGGCGTAGTTGTTCTTCTGCGCCGCGAGCCCCGCGTACATCAGCGGCTGCTTGTTGTAGGTGTCCGGAAAGGTCGAGAGCGGGACGTACCAGGTGATCATCCCGTAGTTCATCCCTTCCACGTACCCCTTCGGCAGGTGCTTGCGGACTATCCCGCGCACCTTGGCGAGCACCGCGCGGCGATCCGCAGGCAGCTCCTTCAGGTAGGCGGCAACCGTGACCGCGCTGCTGCTGGCCATTCCACTCCTCCAGGTTGTATTTCCGTTCAGCGAACAACCTCACCGCACTTCCCATGACCCGCAACCGGCTCGAAGCGTTCTCCGACGGCGTCCTCGCGATCGTTATCACCATCATGGTGCTGGAGCTCAACGTGCCGCACGATCCGTCCTGGGCCGCACTCCGCGCCTTGTGGCCGGTGTTCCTGAGTTATGCGTTGTCCTTCGTCTACATCGGCATCTACTGGAACAACCACCACCACATGCTGCACGCCGTCCAGCATGTGAACGGCTCGGTCCTCTGGGCCAACCAGCACCTGCTCTTCTGGCTCTCGCTCGTCCCGTTCGCCACCGCCTGGATGGGCGAGAACCACTTCGCCCCGCTCCCGGTGGCCCTGTATGGCGTCTCACTCCTCATGCCCGCCATCGCCTACACGATCCTCGCCCGCACCCTCGTGCAGCTGCATGGGGCCGACTCCGCCTTCACACGCGCGTTAGGCAGCGACCGCAAGGGCAACGTCTCGCTCGTCCTCTACGTCGTCGGGCTGCTCCTCGCACTCCGCTTCCCTTGGTTGGCCCTCGGCATCTACGCCCTCGTCGCGGTCATCTGGTTCGTGCCCGATCGACGCTTCGAGCGGGCGCACACCTAACGCCGACCCGCCGACACCCGCGCGAGCAATTGATCCAACACGTCGGCGTTCGCCTGCCGACAGCTCGCCCCCCACCGCCGGCCGCGCGCGGCCGGACCAGCGAGTTGTCCATCCACGCCATCGCCCCGGTCGACAGGAGCCACCCCAGCGGGGGGTCCACGAGGCGGTCCCGCAGGTGCTGGTCGGCCTCGTCGGACTGCGTGACCCCCAGTCCATCGCACACGTTGAGCTGAAAGTAGTGCAGGGGCAAGCTGACATCGTTCACCTGGTGCGTCACGCGCTCGCGCGCATAACTCCCGCGCGCATCACGGGTCGCCATCAGCGCCGTCGGCGGGGACAACAGCTCCCCCACGGCGCCGCGCTTGCTCGTGAGCGGCCGCTCCGTCGCCATGTCCGCCGCACACGACACCGGGTCATTGCAGAGGTACAGGACGCTCACATCGAGCGGCGGAAGACTCCCCTGCACCGCGCGCGCGCGCAGCATCGCGTGCAGGTCCGCGATCGCCGTCAACCCTGAGTTCTCGAAGTAGCCGCCATCGACCAAGGATCCGTAGGACTGCCCGTCCCCCCGATCAATGCGACCCGCGGGGCTCACCAGGGTGAAGCGTGCACTGTTGTGGATCGCCGTCGACAGACGCAGGTCGCGCCCCATCGCCTCCCGCACGCTTCGGGCGTCCAGGAACACGCCTGGATCGTCGACCGGTGAACTGATGTACCGCTTCCCCGTCTGCACATGCGTGGTGTTCAGCAGCAGGACGGGGACATCGCGCGACCGCGCACTGTCCGCATAGAGCTGCAGGAACGGCTCCTCGAGCGTCGTCGTTCCGAACACATCCCGGTAGGAGCGCTCCCAGCTTTCCTCGAGCGCCGTTGCCCGGTCGAACGCGCCAATCGGGAACGGCAGGAACCACTGCAGCATGTCCGGCGCGACCATCTTCCCCAGCACGGGAGAGAGAAAGTCGTCGTCCATGAAGTCCCGGACGCACGCGGTCATCGGCGCGCACGGTGCATTCGCCTGCCCCGCCCGGTCCCGCACCATGGCCGCGAACAACCCGGTGCCCAGGCTTCCGCCCGAGACGCCAGACATCGCGTAGACATGGCGGGCAAACGTAGAGTCGCGATCCTGGAGCTCGGCCAGTGCCAGCGCACTCCAGTACGCGGCGCGCAACCCGCCGCCCGAGGCGGCCACGAAGACCACGGGCACCGGTCCTTCGTGCTCCGCCGCGCGACGCGCAAGCCATCCATTGAAGTGGGCCTGCAACGAGCGCACCTCATGTCGCGTCGCATCGGCGTCCGGCAGGGGCCGGATGTCGTGGTTGTCATTCCACCAGCTGAATGCCACCGCCATCCCGACGAGCAATCCCACCATGGGAAGCCCCGTGCGACGGCCAAGGTGAACCAACATCCCCCCGACGACCACGGCATGCGTCGCCATCAGCGCGAGGATCGGCAGCCCGCCGAGGGCGCGCCCCACGGTGACGCTCTGGAAGGTGAACGCGAGGAGGAGTCCCGCGCTCACGAGACCAAAGGCGATCAACTGGCTCCGCACGCGCGTGCGCTGGGTGTCGGTGATTCCCGTCCTGAGGGTCCGTTTCGTGGTGTCGCTGTCGCTGTCGCGCGCCGTCAGCTCGCGCCTCGAGTAGATGTAGAGATACAGCAACCACGCGGATGCAACGAGCAACGCTGACGCCAGCCGCTGCGGCCAGGGTGCCGGTCGCCAGGCCAGCAGCAGTGCCGCCCCAACCAGCCCGATCATCACGCGACCAATGCGTTGCCGGAACGCGTCGAGCCGTCCGTGCTCCGCCAGGGTGCGCGGCAGGACAAACGCGCCCCACGCCTCGAGCAGTTTCCCGCGCTTCGGTCGCGCGAGCACCATCGACACGAGGTAGGTCCCCACGGCCACACCCAGGAACCACTCCTCCGCATCGGCGACGCGCGCGAACGCGAGGCCGGCGATGACCAGGAGCCCGACCGCCAGCATGCGCGGGATGTGCTCCTCGAAGAACAGCAACCATGAATCCTCCGGATCATCCTCGGTGCGCGTCGCAGGGGACGCGGCCTTCGCCTCTGCCTCCGCCTTCTCCCGCTCGATCCGCTGGCGCAGCAACCCGAGGATCCGTGCGCTGTACCAAACCCCGATCGCACATATCACGAGGGCCGCCACACCAACCACGGCCCGCCACGCGGCAAACGGTCCTTCCGTGAGGCGACGCGCGATGTCCTGGCCCTGAGGGACCACGAGCAGCGGGACACTCCCGAGCAGTGCCGCCAGGACACTAAAGCGTGCCTGCCACAGGACCGTACCACGCTCGCCAATGAAGAGCGTGCACAACAATCCGAGCCCGTAGGCGGCCAGCGCCGTCCACTTGAGGGCGGCGCCAATCGACCCGATCATCACCAGGGCCGATGTGAGCCCGCTGGTCATGATCGCGCCGTCCGGGCGCCACAGTGGCCACGCGGCCACCAGTAGCGCGAGGTTTTCGAACACCAGGTCGAGCGTGGCCGCAATGAACGGCAGGACGACCACAACGGCTGACAGGGGCGGTAGGTCGGCCGGCGGACATGGCTTCTCCCGCGGCCCGAACCTCAGGTATCGCTCAGCCCAGAGGTACAGCGCCGAGAGCGCCAACCCATAGCCCAGCGCAAAGGCACCGTCGACAACCAGGCTCCACAACACCCCGCGCTTGCAGGCGTCCTTCAGCGGGTTCAGCATCTCCGCGAACTCGCGCGCGTCGAACGTGAGCTCCAGCTGGAGGAACGACAGGTTTCCGGGACCGCACGACGCCACGGCCCGTTCGACGAACCCGCCGAGCACCAAGGCAATGCCGCCCAGTGCGGCGACGACGAGGAAGGACCCGTGGGCGCCGCTCAGCGCATCGAACTGCTCGCGACTCGCCACGGCCCGAGCCGGCCGCACGTGCCACAACCCGACCACCTGTTTCAGGGTGCGCATCGTGCCCCCCAGCCAACGCCTGAACGTCGCAGCCATGGCACCACCTCCCCGCTTCGGTGTGACTCCGTGAGGCCCGCAGGGCCAAGAGGCGACCTACTGTTTCGCGATCGCCGACCTTCCCCCGCGCAGCACGTACTTCTGGATCTTCCCGGTGGCCGTCTTGGGCAGCTCGCTCACGAAGTGCACCTCCTTGGGGCACTTGAAGTGGGCCAGCCGCTCCCGCGTGAAGGCGCGCAACTCGTCGCCCGTCGCCGTGGCCCCCGCACGCAACACAACGAATGCATGCGGCGCCTCGCCCCACTTCTCGTCAGCCATCCCGACGATTGCCACCTCCTGCACCGCCGGGTGCCGCAGCAGGCACCCTTCGACTTCAACCGACGAGATGTTCTCCCCACCGGAGATGATCACGTCCTTGATCCGGTCGCGAATCTCCACGTAGCCGTCGGGGTGAACCACCGCCGCATCGCCGGAATGGAACCAGCCATCCCGAATGGCGGCGTTGGTGGCGTCGGGGTCGTTGAAGTACCCCTTCATGACCACGTTCCCCTGGACGGTGATCTCGCCTAACGTGGCACCATCGGCCGGCACCTCGTGCCCGGACTCATCGACCACGCGCAGCTCACCACTCGTGATCAGCTCCACCCCCTGGCGCGCCTTCACCACCGCACGCTCGTGCGGGGGCAGCGCCGCATGTTCGGGACGGGGTTCGCAAATGGTGATGAGCGGCGCCGTTTCGGTCAGCCCGTAGACATGGGTGAGTTCCCAGCCGAGGTCGACCTCGACGCGCTCGATGGTCGCTGCCGCTGGGGGAGCGCCGGCCGTGAAGACCCGCACCCCACGCGGCACCCCACGTCGCTGGTCCTCCGGGGCATTCGAGATCCCGATCAACACGGTGGGCGCCGCGCACAACATCGTCCCTCGCTCGGCGCGGATCACCTCGAACACGCGCGCCGGTTCCACCTTGCGCACGCAGATGTGTGCCCCGCCGACCGCGGTCACGATCCAGACGAAGGTCCAGCCGTTGGCATGGAACATCGGCAAGGTCCACACGTACCGCTCGTCGCACGTCATGTGGTGATGCACCAGCGTGCCGACCGCATTCGTCCACGCATTGCGGTGGGTGATCATCACCCCTTTCTGCCGCGAGGTTGTCCCGGACGTGTAGTTGATGCTGATCAGCTCCGTTTCGGCAATCGCTGGCCGAAGGGGCGCGGCCGTCGTCGCGCCCAGGGTCGACTCGTAATCGAGCCACCCCGGCCGCCCATCACCGCCTTCGAGCGCGACGAAATGCTCCACGTTTGGAAGCTGCTCACGGATCGTATCAATGGCGTCGAGATGGTCGGCATGGGCGCAGACCACCTTTGATCCGCTGTGGCTGATCAGGTAGGTGAAGTCGTCCGGCGTGAGGCGATAGTTGATGGGGACAATCGCCGCACCCGTGGCCGGGACGGCGTAGTACCCCTCCAGGTGCGCGTGCGTGTTGGGGGCGATGTACGCGACGCGATCACCGGGCCCCACCCCCATCCCCTCCAGGGCGGCGGACCAGCGGTCGCAACGGTCGAGGAACTCGCGGTAGGTGAAGCGCCGGTCGCCGTCGACCACGGCCAGTCGCTCGGGATAAAGTCGCCGAGCTCGGCGGGCGAATTCGAGGGGGGAGAAGGGGAGTTCCATGGGGGTAAGCTGTCGCAGGGAGGGTGGGCCCGGTAAGGCCACCCGCCTGGCACTTCGGGGCTCGTCGTGCGTACGATGCCACGCGGCCCAACCCGGTAGCCAACGCTCCAGCGCCGGTGGTGGTCGAACTTACGGACCCGCTCGCCCCCAACATGCGAACCCTCCTCCTCCTCGCCGCGCTCCCCGCGGCATTGTCGGCCCAGGCGCCGCGCCTCAAGGTGCCCGCCACCGTCGACACACTCCCCAACGGCCTGACCCTCATCGTCCATGAGGATCATTCGGTCCCCACGGTCGCGACCAACGTCTGGTACCTGGTCGGCTCTGGCGACGAAAAGGTCGGGCGCACCGGCTTCGCCCACCTCTTTGAGCACGTGATGTTCATGGGGTCGCAGCATGCCCCTTACCCCGAGTTCGACACGCGGCTGGAGGCGTCGGGCTCCTCGAACAACGGCACCACTAACGAAGACCGCACGGCGTACTTCGAATCGGGACCCAGCAACGCGTTGCCGCTCATGCTCTGGCTGGAAGCCGACCGGATGGGCTGGCTCCTGCCGACCATGGACCTCCCCAAGCTCGACGCCCAGCGCGACATCGTGAAGAACGAGCGGCGGCAGAGCTACGAGAACCAGCCCTATGGACTCTCCGGCGACATCCTGCCGGCCGCGCTCTACCCGGCGGGCCACCCCTACAGCTGGAATGTCATCGGCAGCATGGCCGACCTGTCCGCGGCCTCGCTCGACGACGTGAAGGACTTCTTTCGCACGTACTACGCCCCGAACAACGCGGTCATCGTCGTGGCCGGTGCCGTCAGGACGGACTCGGTGCGACGCGCCGTGCGCCAGATGTTCGGTGACATTCCGCGTGGCCCCGCGATCACGCGTCCGACGCCGCCGGCTTTCACGGTCCGCGACACCGTGATCGTGGCGGAGGATCGCGTGCAGCTTCCGCGCGTCTACCTGTCCTGGCACGCGGTGAAGAGCTTTCACGCCGACGATGCGGCCCTCGACCTTGTGAGCTACCTCCTCACGGGCGCGCGCAACGCACGCCTGACCAACGCGATGGTCTACGAGCGGGAGCTGGCGACCAGCGTCAATGCCTTCAACGGCAGCAAGAAGCTGGATGGCGACTTTGCCGTCGTGGCGACGGCGCGCCCGGGCAAGAAACTCAACGAACTCACCGCCGCCATCGACGAACACCTCGCCCGCCTCGCGACCGAAGGCCCATCCGCCCGCGAGTTGCAACAGGCACGGAACGCCATCGAGGCCTCGTTCCTCAACCGGCTGGAATCAGTGAACGCCAAGGCTGACCAGCTCAACAACTACTACTACCTCACGGGCACGGCCGACGGATTCCAGGCTGACCTGGATCGCTACGCGGCCGTGTCCGCCGACGACATCAAGCGCGTTGTGAACACCTACCTCAAGGGCCCGCGGGTCACCCTGAGCGTCGTACCGCAAGGCAAGAAGGAACTTGCCGCAACGCGGAGGACGGTCCAATGAGATCCGCAAACGACGCTGGGTCCCGGCTTTCGCCGGGACGCGTGGGGGGAGCAACGCACGGGGGGTCGACGGGACGCGTTGCCGCGATGTTCCCCGGACAAGCGAGCGACAGCGAGCGCAGATCCGGGGCCCAGCGTCTCATCTGGCGACCGACGATGCTGCTTCTCGTGGCGGCTGCCGTCGCAACGTCGCTCCAGGCACAGCCCGCGTTCGACCGAACCCGCGCCCCCACGCTCGCCCCACCTGCGCGCCTGGTCGTCCCCCCCGTCCTCACCACCTCCCTGCCCAACGGGATCCGTCTCAAGGTGGTCGAGCAGCGAGAGTTGCCGCTCGTCCAGGTCATCGCCTCCATTGACGGCGGTGTGCGACTCGACGGCAAGACCCCAGGCATCTCCACCTTCATGGCGGGGCTGCTGGACGACGGTGCCGGCACTCGCGATGCCGCGACACTCCAGTCGGAGATCGCCTTCCTCGGCGCGAATCTCTCGAGCACGGCTTCGTGGGATGGGTACTCGGTCTCGCTGAAGGTGGCCCTCCGGTCGCTCGACCCCGCGATGGACCTGCTCGCCGACGTCATTCGGCGGCCAACGTTCAGCAGCGCTGAAGTTCGGCGGCAGCGCGACCTCCGGCTCGCCGGATACCTGCAGACGCGCGACCGCCCCGAGGCCGTGGCCGGGTTGGCGTTCAGCAAGGCGGTCTTCCCCGAAGGCCATCCCTACCATCGCGCGACCAACGGCGACTCCGCAACCACGGCCAGCCTGGACTCGGCCAAGGTCCGCGCGTTCTACCAGTCCGTCGTGCGACCGGAGCGACTGACCTTCATCGTCGTCGGGGACATCTCGCTCGCCCAGGCACGGGCAGCGATCGCGGCGCGCTTTGGAGATTGGCGCGCAAGTGGCATGGGCCTCGTGACTCCCGCCATCACGGTCTCACCCACAGTGCGTCGTGCATCGCAGGTGTACCTCATCGACAAGCCAGACGCCGCCCAGTCGGTGATCCAGGTCGGATGGCCTGGGGTGTCACGTACCTCGCCCGACTACGCGCCCCTGATGGTCATGAACACCATCCTCGGCGGGTCGTTTACCTCGCGCCTCAACATGAAGCTGCGCGAAACCAAGGGGTACTCGTACGGGGCGGGGTCCGGCTTTGTCTTCCGCAAGGTGCCGGGCCCCTTCAACGCCTCCGCGTCGGTGCGCACCAACGTGACGGACTCGTCGCTGGTCGAGTTCTTCGCCGAACTGCGCGCCATCCGCGAGACGCCGGTCAGCGCGGACGAACTCGACCGCGCGAAGAACTACCTGGAGCTGCAACTCCCCGGTGACCTGGAGGGGACGACCCAGGTCGCGGGCCAGGTGGCGGAGCTCCAGTCGTTTGGTTTGTCGTTAGGCGAGCTGCCTCGCTTTGCCGCCGCGGTACGACGCGTCACGGCCGCCGAGGTGCAGCGCGTGGCCCGTCGGTACCTCACCCCGGACCGTGCGACCATCGTGGTGGTTGGTGACCTGGCGAAGGTGCGCGCCGGGATCGATGCACTGAAGCTAGGGACGACCGTGGTGTGGGACGTGAAGTCCGTGGTGCGGTAACAGGCACGGCGGACTGGCGGACGTCCTCTGGCGGCGTGCAGCTTGGGGACATGCCAACTCGCCCCTTCGCCGTCCGCGCCCGACGCCACGTCGGCGTGACCACACACACGTTGCTGGTGGCGGCCATGGTCGCCACCGCAGCGCCCCGCCAGTCCATCGCCCAGTCGGTGCAGTATCGCACACCGGCCGGCGTGACGTACCGGTCGCAGGCAGATACGGGCCCCATCGCTCGTGCTCAGCAGGCCGTCGCGGCCAACCCGCGCAGCGTGGATGCCATCCTGGCGCTTGGTGCCGCCCAGTCCGGGGCACGCCAGTTTCGCGAGGCGATCGAGACATATACACGCGGCATCGCCGTCGCGCCGAACAATGCCCTGCTCTATCGCTGGCGCGGACATCGCTATCTCTCGGTCCGCGAGCACGACAAGGCGTTGGCCGACTTTGCCCGTGGGATGGCGCTGGACTCCGCCGTCTATGGCATATGGTACCACCTGGGGGTGATTCGTTTCCTCAAGGGCGAGTTTGCAGCGGCCGCCACGGCGTTTGCGCGCGGGCGCGTCATCGCACCAGATCCCGGTGAACTCGCCGGCAGCTACGACTGGGGATGGATGTCGTTGGTGCGCGCGGGACGACGCGACGAGGCGCGCGCCTTGCTGGCGAGCATGCCGGATTCCGTCACGCGCATTGCCAACGCCTACGCGCAACGGCTGCGCCTCTACAAGGGCGAGCTGCCACCCGGCGCCCTATTTACGCCCGCGGACACAATTGACGTCCAGGTGGCGACGTTGTCGTTTGGCCTTGGCAACTGGCACCTGGTCCGCGGCGACACGACCGCTGCCCGCGCCCAGTTCACGCGGGCCGTCGCGTCCGGAGGGTGGCCGGGCTTTGCGTTCATGGCGTCGGAGTCGGATTTGACCCGAATGCGCCGATAGGCGATCTGCTCCGTCCCGTGGATGCATTTTGCGCTCGCTGACGGCGGGACGTTGCCAGCGAGGTCTAGCTATTCCATCCGACCAAGACTGCACGTTACAGGAACGCATTGGTCCGCAGGAGACGCCTGCCCTGATCGCTGGTGAACCTTCAGGAGGTCACCCCTGCCTGGTCATCGTACCAGCGTCGGGCCGAAGCCGTCGCATGGACCGCGTCAGGAGGGCCTCAGCTCCCCTCCGCGAGCGACAACTGAACGAGCGCAATTGTATCTCGGCGATAGCATCTGGGCTTGCCGATGCAACCGCTGGCGCCGTCCCAAATCCGAGACGGCGCCATTTGCGCGCGAATTGGCAGTTCTTGTTCGCTCGGCCGGGTCCGTGATGGCTTGCCCGAGCCGATCAGGGGGCTCGGGCAACAATCAGTTTCCGAGGGCCACCTGTGCCGCGCGAGATAGGGGCACTTGGGCAAGTACCGTCACGCTGTCGCAGCTCATCAATTGAAGTAGGCCGCGTTCCGCGTTGATCGCCGCCCGCCCTGGGTGCTGCTCTACGAAACGCGCGACCTCAGCCAGGCCAAGTTTGCCAAATTTGTCGAAGTCCGCGTTGAATCGCTCCAGCGCCTTCAGCCGGTCGTCGGGATCCCGCTCCAAGAAGGAGGGCACAAACGACACCCCGCAGTCGACGTGTGAGTTGCAGGCGTCAGTATCGCATCCGTGCCCAGGGCCGATCTTCTCCCCCCCACTCTCTTCCGTTGAATGGCGGTCACTGCACCAAGGAAATCCACAAGAGCAGTCGACGCATGTTGGACAGGCCGAGTCCACCCGTGCCACCTTCGAAGGACTCTCGGAACGCGCTGCGGCAAGTGAGATTGCGGCGATTGCCGCCAAGACAACTAGGCCTCGCATTGGTGTTCCTCCTGAATGAGATGTGTGCATCCAACACCCCCAGCCGGGGGCCCTACGTCTCAGGTGCAACCGCAATGCGAAGCAAGGTGATGACGACTTCCCCGTCATCATCGAAGCTTAGCGCGGCTAGTGTTCCTGCACTCGGCACATACGGTATCGTACCTGACAGTCGACGCGTCACAAGCGGCCTGCCGCTCCGCAAGTCAAAGACATCAAGGACCGAGTCGAACACCTTCGTGGGGTCATCCACCTCCCAGCGCGCCACGTTGGGTGTGACGTGAGAAGCGGCTTGGGAGGCCTCGCGAGGCGCCACGAGCTTCATCCCACGCTTCCAGTCCGATCGCAGGGCGCTTCCAAGGACGACCCCAAGAGTGTCGTTTATCACGCCTAGCGCCGCGATGCCTGGCTGGGGTGGCGTAGGTTCAGCTCGTGGCGCCTCGACGCGATCGCTCTGCGGAGGGAACCAATCCGCTGTTCTGGGAGCCTGAGAAACTCTGGTTCCCCGAATGTCCCATCGCGTCAACTCATATCGAAACGAGGTCCGAGCGGCCCAGACCCCGTTGCCAGTCGTCAGCACTCGTCGATAGTGGATCCGCGCTCGCGTGTCCATGCGAATCACCTCTGTCTGCTCTTCACCAAACGCCACCAGCGTTCGCCCCGTTGAGTCGACCCAGCGCAATGGGAAGCCAGCGAGGTCACGACTGGGCTCAATGGCATTGAGGACGATCGCATTCCCGGGGCCAACGTCCATGTCGAGCACGGAGAAGGGTGTGGGGAAGGATCGCCAGAGGCCCTCGCCTTTCATGCCATCAGTCGCGACTCTCCTGTTGCCTCTGTCTGCTGCCAGCCACCGTTCGCCGGAGATAGCCCGAAGGGCCGTAACGTCTCCATACTCACTCGGGCCGGCGCCTCGCCGCCTCAACACACGCACCGCTCCGCCTGCCTGTGAACTCAGCAAGGGCGTCTTGCCGTCGGCGAACGCAAGAACGGCGATCCCGGACTCAAGGAGAACGATGTCCGAGGGTGGTACTCTCATGAGGTCAGACTTGATCTGCCGCACTGGAGTCAGGACGATGCTGCACTTGCCGCACGCGGGCGGCTGCGCAGTGCTTATCGCCGACGTGGCGGAAAGCATCAGCGTGTACGAGCGCGATAGCCTCACTGCGCCCAGGAGCAGCGGCACCAGGTAACGACGAGCGAGCATCTTCAGCTGCGGTGAAGTGACCACGACACAGCCTGAGCTGGACGATACCGAGGGGAAGGTGCGCCGAAGCTTTCAGCTGGCCATGCTCGGATCACTCTCGTCGCCAGCGGTGATCGCGTTCCGCGTGGCGTGACGACCCCCGAGGTCGCCCGCGCGAAGTGCATCCGGCCTGCGGAGACCTCTTCGTTACTTCTTGTCTGCTCCATGCTTCACCTCGCCATCAGCCGGATAGGGTGCAAATTCCAAAGCGACCCCTGCGCTACGGTACCCCCCCCCGACACTTTGTCAATAGGGAGTTTCGTTGAGCTGGCGGCCTGAACCGTTTCCCCAACGCGCCTTGTTGTTGTGGCGACCCCGTACGATCGCGGGAGCTCACACCTGAAACCCGAGGACCCGACCTCGCCCCTACGGCACTCGGTACAACCAGCTCAGCTTGACGAAGAAGCCATCGCTGGTGCGGTCCAACTCCTGAAAGCGGAACGCTTGCGTATCGGTCAGGCTCGCCCCGTAGCCCAGGTAGAGCACCTTCCCGGGGCTCGGGAAGTAGGAGAAGAGCCAGTCGGCACGCAGTCCGTTGGTGCGAGATCGTTCGGAGCGCGTGAACGTGCCATCATCCTCGTCCCGGAACAGGATGGGATGCTCGCCATCCGGGTCACGATACGCATCCCGTAGCCGTGACTCATACTGCCCGATAAACCGGAAGAAGATCGCCCGGTTCAGCTGATACTCCATGCGCAGCCGCGGGATGTTCGTCCGCAGGATCGTCGTATTGTCGCGCACGCGACGGAACTCCTGGTGCAACATGACCAGGCTGGTCCGCAGCTGGGGCGTTGGACGCAGGTCAATCGTCACGTTCACGTCCCTGCGCTTCGCCTGCGCCGTCTCGAAGAACTCGGCGTCACGCCCAAACGTCGTGTTGAACGACGCGCCAAACCTCTGGAACTGCGGGGTCGTGATGCGAAACTGCAACTGCCGCGCCGGCACGCGGTGCCCGACGTTGAACTTCACCGTGTCCCGCAGGGACCCGCGGTTCCGCTCCACGTAGTAGTCCGCATACCGCGACGGCTGGAAGGCGAAGCTCTCCACGGACGGCGTGAGCCCCATCCCCCATCCACGCAGGAACTGGAAGCTCGTCGAGAGCGAGGCGCGCGTCTCAAGCGGGACCTCGCCATTGAAGAAGTCGTCGTAGGTCCAGGTACCCTGCAGGCTCAGGAAGGTCATCATCTGCTCGACCAGCGACCCCCGTGTACCAAACCAGGTGTAGCGTTGGTTCACCTGGGGTTGTACGTAGTCGGTACGCGCCACAAATCCGGTGCGCGTGGCGAAGTTCGGGCTCACCCCTTCAATGGAGTTGCGAAAGCCGTAGTTGCGGCCGGTGCGGTCAAAGCTCGCTTCCCAGATCGAGCCGTTCGACCCGACGTCATCCACCGAGGTGCGGCTCGCCGCGTATTGGTACTGCAGCGCGTAGATGTTGCGCATGAGGAAACGACCGTCACCATTGAAGACCTGGTTGTAGTCGTTGCCTTCGCGCCGGTCGGTGACGGTGAAACCGATGTTGCTTTGCGTGCTGATGTCGCGACGCAGGCGCACCACGTTGAACAGCGGGTTCTCCGTCCCACTCGCCGAGTATTTCTCGTTGTCCACGGCGGAGAGAATGCCAAGGTCGAAGCGCGAGATCTTGCCCGTCAGCTTCGTTGCCACCACCGGCTGCACGATGCGGCGCGTGTAGACCAGCTGGTTCGGCGTGTCGATCTGCTCGTTCCCCTCCACAAAGAAGGGACGCAGCTCGGGGAAGAACAGGGCAAAGCGTACGTCGCCGGGGATCTGCCCGGCATCCGCCTCGACCTGGGAGAAGTCGGGATTGATCGTCCCGTTCAGCGTCAGGTTCGGCGTGAGGCCCCAGCGCACATCACCCCCAAATTGCGGCTTCGCCCCGTACTGCCACGACCCCGAGCTACTGTCGGAGCCATTGAACGCGGTGGTGACCACCGGGGTCACATCCAAAACGAGTCCGCGTCGCAGATCATGGATCCCCGTCAATCGGCCGGATTGCATCAACAGCGACGCATTGCCGCGGCTCGTCACGGTCCAGGTGTCCTGGTAGTTGTTCCGCTGCGTGTTGCGCACGACCTGCAGCCCCCAGTTGAGCACGGAGCCCACCCGATAGCGGATCGACTTGAAGGGAATGCGCAGCTCAACCTCGTAGCCAAACTCGGTGATCCGCCCCTTGGACTGCCAGATCATGTCCTGGTTGAGGTCGGCGTTCCCAAGTCCGGCGCGGGAAAAACCACCGCCCCCGCCGCCACCAGGACCACCGCCTCGTCCCCGCGACCACCACCACCGCCGCCACCCTCCGTGCGAATGCCGTCGCTCTGCACGCCTAACGGGTTGACGGCAAAGACGAACGCCTGCCGCCGGTCGTTGAACGTGTCGAGGATGAACTGGATGTGGTCGTCGTTCTGGATGCGGTCGCGATCGGCGAGAGTGCCACGCACGGTCCCGGCGGGCGCGTAGGCCCGCGCGCCAAAGTAGATGGCATCGGGAGCGTACCAGACATACGCGACGGTCGAGTCCAGCGCCGGCACGCCGTCCGAGGGATTGAACTGTGAAAATCCCGTCAGCCGAGCCGCTCCCTGCCACTGGGGTTCGGAGAGCGCGCCGTCGATGGCCACTGGCGCCTCGAAGCGGGGAAGCGATACCACCGTCTTGCCGTCGCGCCCGCTGAACGTCAGGGCGTCAGCAGCGAGCTCGACGCGCCCGGTGTCGACCCCGGGGCGGACACGCTCTTGCGCAGAAAGCAGCGGGCCGACCAGCTGCCCGAGGATCACCATCAGCCGAAACACACGCATGAACGGGGCTCCACGTACCGTGCGGTTGCGCCTCAGGCGCACTGCCCGAACGAGGCCCGCATACGAGTCAGGTAATTGTCAGACAACAACTTAGGCCGTATCGGACGGGCAGCCAAGTCGCCGCGTTCCCGCCCCGCGTCATCGACCAACACAACGCCGACCCCGGCGGGTTCGTTCGTCCAGCGCTACATCACGACGCTGAAGTTGAACTTCGTACCGGATCCCGGCTCGGCGCGCAGGAAGGCGATCACCTCCTCGAGCTCCGAGACCACCTCGTCGTGCTGATTCGACAACAGCCCGAACCGGACCTGGTGCTCGCGAATGTGGTTGAGGAGCTGCTCCAGCGTCTCGACGGCCTTGCCCCCCTCGAGCCAGACCCCCTCGCGAGCCATCAACTCGTTGGTGGAGCTCATCCCGTCGGGCAGCTCCGCCTCCTCGTCCGTGTTGTACCGGAGGTCGGTGGTGTCGCAGAACTCGTTGAAGGCGTGGAGCCCGAGCCTGCGCGTCATCGCATCCAACTTGTCGGCGTGCTTGTAGAGGGCGTACCGGTCAGTCTCGTCGGACGTCACATCGGTGCCACGGAGGACGTTGGCCCACAGGACGGTGCTCACGGGATTCCCTTTCGATGGGGTCGTGGGGAAGACGCGCGCCCACCCTTCGCGGGAACGTCGCAGCGAGGATTTCCCTCTCAGTACCAGAGCGCAGCACGGGGCAGCTGCAGCACGCGGGGGGGAGGGATCGCTATTCTCGTGCTGCTCCAGCCTCGTGCTGCCCGTGCTGCATCAGTTGACGAACCTCGCGGGTTGCGCGTGCTTCCCTCCGCCCACTGGCCCTCCTACCGCTTCCCCGTCTCCGCCCTGATCACCGACTTGATCCCGCCCCGGATGTTGAAGTCCCCCGTCACCCGCATCCAGCGCGGCTTCACCCGCTCCGACAGGTCGTCCAGGATCCGGTTGACCACCCGCTCATAGAAGATCCCGTCGTTGCGGAAGCTCCAGAAATAGAGCTTGAGGCTCTTGAGCTCCACGCAGAGCTCGTCCGGCACGTAGGTCACCTCGATCGTGGCAAAGTCCGGGGCCCCGCCCTTGAGCAGCTCGAGCTCGGCGGCATCGGACTCGACCCCGCCCAGGGGGCAGAGCGAGGTGAACTCCGGGCAGGTCATGTGGATCTCGTAGTCCCTTCCCGGATAAGGGTTTGCGAAGGTCTCGAGGAGTTCTGGCTTGGGCATGGTCCGGGGAATGTGGTGGCACGGAGCCCGGCGATCAACGAGGCCTTGGTCCGGGACTTGCCGGCTGGTCTGATTCGACGCGGGTGCAGGTCTCGGGTGCGGGCTTCTGGACAACCTGCGGACCCGCGCCGTACCTTCTCAAATACGGTCGTTGCCCTTGTGCATCGACCTGTCGCCGCCGCGAGAACGGCGTGGCGGCATCGCCCCCCGGGTTGAACCCCGGGGGGCTCTTTTTTGTGGGTGTTGAGATGCGCGAGCGCCGCCATATCAGGCAGCGCCTGACGCGGGGATGGACCTAACGACAGCCGTGCGCGGGAAGTCCTAGCGCTTGTCGCGCAGCTCGCGCGAGCGGTCCTCGAGGAGCCGGCGCTCACCGGTCGTCAGGCTCTCCATCCCTTCGCGGGAGATCTTGTCGAGCACGGCATCAAGGTCGCTCTCCCGCGCAGCATCCACGGTCGCCACGCGCCGCGGTGGTGCCGGCATCGGCGCTTCGCGTCGCCGGACCGCTGCATTGCTGCGCGCGACGATGTCATCGACCCCGCCGCGCTGCTCACGCGAACGTGGCATCTGGCGCGGCACCATGCGTCCCGCTTCGTCGGGGTGGTCCGGCTCAACGTTCACATGTTGCCGCACGCGCTCGATGCGGGCGGCGGTCGACCCCCAGCGCAGGTACACCCAGGCCGCCGCCATTCCGCCAAGGTGCGCAAGGTACGCCACACCGCTCCCGCGGCTGCTGGTGGCCATCCCGCTGATCAGGTTTACCCCGACGAGGAGCGCCACCAGCGTCTTCACCCGCAGCGGCAACACGCCGAACACCAGCACCTCGTCATCGGGCCAGTGGGTCGCATACGCGACCATCACGCCAAACACGGCGGCCGACGCGCCAACGACCAGGGTGTCGCGCGCGAAGACCAGGTGGAACAACCAGCCACCCAGGCCGCAAATGAGGTAGAACTTGCTGAACTCCGCCGCCGACCAGCGATGCTCCAGGCGTGGGCCAAACGAGTAGAGCATGAACATGTTCATCACGAGGTGCCAGAACCCCGCGTGCACGAACATGTAGGTCACGATGGTCCACCACGCATCCGAGAGCCGATGCGCCTGGAAGCCAAGGGCCGGGAGCATGTTGGCATCCCCGACCACCGTGAGCTGCACGAAGTAGACCGCGACGTTGATCGCGATCAACCACTGCACCGCGCGCGTCAGCCGCGGGGCGTCGTGCGCATCGTTGAAGGAGACGGCCATAACCACCGGAATCGCGGGAGCCTGCCCACCACACCTGCCTGATATCTATCGCGAGGACCTCACCGTTGTTCCGTCCTCGCTCATCCGTCACCGGATCGTGGCCGGGCCGGAGAGCCGGTACGCCACGCGCACATCGGGGTGACGCGCCATCGCATGCTCGAGCAAAACGCTCCAGCGGCGGTCGAGCATCCCCCTTTCCGCGGCCGGCCCGGGGTGCAGCACCACCGACGTCTCCGCACTCGCGGCCCTCGCGCCCTCGACGATCTGCAAATAATCGGCGTCACTCGTGTCATCCCCCCCAACGACCACCACGGCATGGGCACAGCCCAGTCGCGCCGCCGCCTGTACCGTCTCCCACACCCGGTCCGTCGCCGCCCCCGGACCCGGCGTCTCGATGGTCACCTGCACCATCTGGAGAAAGCCGTGCAGCGCCGCAATCGCGTCCGGGCGCTGGCCATCAGTATCGACCATCACCGGCACTTTCGCCGTCACCTGTCGGAACGCCGCTGCCAGATATTCCTCGTTGGCCAGTGCGTCCCGGCCCGCAATGCAGATCGAGTGAAAGGTCGTCCGCTCTACCCCACGGTTGAGCTCGCGGGCCAGGGCGTCGGCGCTGTACATCGTCGCCGTCTCCGCCGGCCCGGCAAACCGCACAAACAGCTGGCGTCGGCCGGACCAGACCCCCTGCCGCTGGATCCCCATGGGCACCCCGGCCAGTGCGGCAGTCAACAACGGTGTCGTTCCCATGGGACGTCTACACTCCAGATGGCAGGGCCAGCGCAACAATACGTTCGCACAGCTCCGGAAACGAGATCCCGGCCGCTGCCGCCGCTTGCGGCACGAGGCTGAGCTGGGTCATCCCGGGCAGCGTATTGGCCTCCAGGCACCAGAACCTCCCCGCCGCATCCATGCGAAAATCGATGCGCGCGCACCCGCGGAGCTTGAGGGCCCGGAAAGCACGCAAGGCAAGATCCTGCACGGTCTGTGCCTCGACCAGCGTCAGGTCGGCCGGAAACACCTCGCGCGCCATCCCCGGCGTGTACTTGCACTCGTAGTCGTACAGCTCGTGCTTGGGGATGATCTCGCCAACCGGAAGCGCCTGGTCGCCCAAAATCGCCACCGTCAACTCCCGGCCGGCGATGAACTGCTCCACCATCACCTCGTCATCGAACTGCGCCGCCAGGTCGATGGCCGGCTGCAGCTCCTCGGACGACCGAACCAGGGACAGCCCGACCGTGGACCCCTGCTTGGACGGCTTCACGATGCAGGGATACCCCAGGGTCATCATCACGTCGCCCTTCTCCACCGGCGCCATCCGCCAGGTGGGGGTGGGCACTCCCGCCTCGCGCAAGATCCGCTTGGTCAGGTCCTTGTCCATCGCCAGCGCACTCGCGAGGTGCCCACTGCCGGTATAGGGAATGCCGCCCAGGTCGAGCAGCGCCTGGAGGGTCCCGTCCTCGCCTCTCCCCCCGTGCAGGGCCAGGAAGATCACGTCAGCTTCCGGAAGTTTGGCCATGGAGGCCGGCAGCGCCCGTTCCAGCCGCACGAGCGCCTGCACGTCCGGCGGGACGGTTTTCATCACCCCACCGGCCAATATCGCCTGCTCCTCGGTGGGCAACAGCGGCCCGTGCGCGGTGTCAATCGCTGTCACCGTGTGGCCGCGCTCGCGCAGCGCCGCCGCAATACGCAGCCCGGACGCCAGCGACACATCCCGTTCCGCCGAGGTCCCGCCCAGGAGCACCGTGATCCGCATCGCGCCTAACGTTTGGTGGTGTCGACCGCGACGGGCGCCACCGGCAGGGTGGGCACGCGGAACTGGATGGGAAACAGCACGGTGTACGGAATCGCCTTCCCCTTGCGACGCGCGGGCCGAAAACGCAGCTCGCGGGACCCGATCAACGCCGCAGAGTCGAACTGCGCGTACTTGGCGCCCAGTTCCACCACGGTGCTCTCGGGCACTGGAGCCCCGAACTCATCCACATGGAGGCGCAGCGTGACACTGTCGTCGATGAGCTGGAGGTAGAGCCCAACGGGATAGTCGAACGGCAGCGAGTCGTTCAGCAGCTCGGGAAGGGAATCCGGGGGACTGGTGTCGGGGCCGCGCAGTCGCGCGACCGTCTCGGAGACCTGGTCGCAGGCGCTGATCCCGAGCACCAGGGTGCACAGGATGGTGAGGGAAAACCGGGAGGCGAACATGGCGGGAATGTAAGGCGTCAGGTCTCGTGGGCGTGCCGGGCCAGCTCGTCCAGAAGGCGGAGGGCCTCCAGGGGGGTGATGCCGTTGGGATCGAGGGCCCGCAGGCGCAGCACCACGGGGTGCGGCTCGACCGTAAACAGGGTCAGTTGCGACGGCGGCGGAGCGCGATGCACCGCTCGATGCCTCGCCCCACCCACTTCCAGCGCGGCGGCCAACTGTTCTCCCTCGAGGGACTTGAGGACCTCGCGCGCGCGCGCGATCACGGCCGGCGGAAGCCCCGCGAGGCGCCCTACCTCGATCCCGTAGGACCGGTCCGCTCCCCCGGGCTGCAGCCGATGGAGGAACAACACCTGGTCCCCCACCTCGCGCACCGCGACGTTCCAGTTGCGCAGCGCGGACAACTCGTCGGCCAGCTGCGTCAACTCGTGATAGTGCGTGGCAAACACCGTCTTGCACCCCACCTGGTCATGCAGGTGCTCGCTCACCGCCCACGCAATCGAGACGCCGTCGTACGTCGAGGTGCCGCGCCCGATCTCGTCCAACAGCACGAGCGACCGTCGCGTGGCGGTATGCAGGATCGCGCTCGTCTCGGCCATCTCCACCATGAACGTGGATTGGCCGCGGACCAGGTTGTCGCTCGCACCAACTCGGGTGAACAGCCGATCGACGATCCCCAGCCGTGCGCGCGTCGCGGGCACAAAACACCCGACCTGCGCCATCAGCTGGACCAGCCCGATCTGCCGCAGGATGGTGGACTTGCCCGCCATGTTCGGGCCGGTCAGGACAATGAGCCGCGCCTCGTCTGTGAGGGTGACGTCGTTGGGGATGAAGCGATCCCGCGGCATCATCCGCTCCACCACGGGATGGCGCCCGCCGACGATCTCGAGGTCGAAGCCCTCGGTCACCTCGGGACGCACGTACCGCTCGGTGGCCGCCACCTCCCCAAAGGTGGACAGCACGTCGAGCCGCGCCAGCCGATCGGCGATGGCCTGCAATCGTCGAATCTCCCGCCCCGTGGTCGCCCGCAACGCCTCGAACAACTCACGCTCACGGCTCTCGATCCGCTCGCTCGCGGTGAGCACCTTCTCCTCGTATTCCTTGAGGGCCGGCGTCACGTACCGTTCCCCGCCGGTCAGGGTCTGCCGACGCTGGTAATCCTCGGGGACGAGGTGCTTGTTGGCGTTGCTGATCTCAATGAAATACCCGAAGACGCGGTTGTATCCCACCTTGAGGCTCGCGATCCCCGTGCGGTCGCGCTCGAAGGACTGGATCTGTGCGATCGCGTCCTTCCCGCCGTCACGGATCGTGCGCAACTCGTCCAGCGCGGCGTCCACGCCGGCCGCGATCGTCTCGCCCTCACCAATGGCGGCCGGTGGTCGCTCGGCCAGGGTGCGCTGGATCGGCCCGGCGACGTCCACGGCGGCGTCCCACGTGGCCACGACGTCCGCCAACCAGCCCCCAGCGCCCACGGCGCGCACGGCCTCGACCACCTCGGGCAATCGGCCTAACGAGTCTCCCAGGGCGCCCAGCTCGCGTGGGGTCGCCCGCGCCGCCGCCACCTTCCCCGCGAGGCGCTCGATGTCCCGGACCCCGTCCATCGCCTCGCGCAGCTGGGTCCGCTCCACTGGCCGCGTGACCAGCGCCTCCACGGCGTCGAGCCGCTCGAGGATGGCGGACCGGTCAGTCAGCGGAGCGAGCAGCCAGTGGCGCAGCAACCGCGCGCCCATCGCCGTGCGCGTGCGATCGAGCACGCCGAACAGCGTGCCCGACCGTTCGGCGGCCCCGCGCCCGTTGGGCTGGTCCGGCTCACCACGCAACGACTCGACCAACTCCAGGTTGCGCCGCGTCATCTCGTCTAGCGGCAGCACCCCACCGGGACGCTCGAGCACCGGGCGAGCCAACTGCGGAATGCCAGCCGGCTGCAGCTCACGCAGGTAGCGCAGCAGGGCGCCCCCGGCGCCCACGGCCACCTCGGCATCGGCCCCGATCCCGAGACCATCGAGGCCATGCAAGGCGAAATGCCGCGTCAACTCCTCGCGGGAGAGCCCGCCATCGAACTCCCAGGCATCGCGTTCGGTGATCAGGGCCGTCGCCGCGGTGCGCACCGGGCTTCCCGGCCCCAGCGGGGACGCCCCTCGGGGCACGAGCACCTCCCGCGGGGCAAAGCGCGCCACCGCAGCGTCCGCGTCCCCGGCGCTCGACAACACCAGGTGAAACGCTCCCGTCGACAGGTCCGCCGCGGCAATACCGAACTGGTCGCCCGCCTGATGCAACGCGCACAGGAAGTTGTTGCGCCCGCCGTCCAGCAGGTCATCGTTGAAGGCGGCGCCCGGGGTGATCGTCTCCACCACCTCGCGGCGCACGATCCCCTTCGCGAGTTTCGGGTCTTCCACCTGCTCGCAGATCGCCACGCGATACCCGTGTTGCACGAGGCGACGCAGGTAATCGTTCACCGCCTTCACGGGGACACCCGCCAGCGGGACGTCACTCGCCCCGCCGTTGTTCCGGCTCGTGAGCGTGAGGCCCAGCACGCGCGACGCCACCTCGGCGTCATCGTGGAACATCTCGTAGAAGTCCCCCATCCGGAACAACAGGATCGCGTCCTGGTGACGCGCCTTGATGTCCCGGTACTGCTGCATCAGGGGGGTGCCCTCACGACTCATCGCGGTTCGGCTTCCACCACGATCCCGTTGACGCGCGATTGGCGCTTCATGCGCCCCTGCGCCGCGACCGCATCCGCCCGGGTGGCATACCGCCCGACGCGCACGCGATATGGCGCCTTCGTCCCAACTACCCGCACCTGGAAGCCGCGGGCCTTGAGCCGCGCCGCCGCCGCATCGGCGTCCCGCTTGCGCCCGTACGCGGCGACCTGCACGCTGTATTCCGTTTGGCTCTTCGGAGCCACTTCCGGCGCCGGCTCGGGTGCCGGTGGGGGGGCCACGCGTGCCGTGTCCGCTGGCGGGGGCGACGGGGGCGCCTCGCCGCCCGCTGTTTCACAGCGCACCCGCAGGTAGTTCACCTGGTTGCGCAGCTCCACGTCGTCCTTGGGCACCCGGTCCACCGCCACACCGAGGTAGCGGCATCCCTTCGCCAGGTCGCCATCGTCGAGCGCCAGGCGTCCCGCCCAGTAGTTGTGGCGCGCCGACATGGTGCTACCGGGAAAATCCATCGCGAGACGCTCGTATTGCACGCGCGCCCCCGCGCGATCCCCGCGGGACTGCCGGAATTGCGCCACCATCAGGGTGGCGTCCTCCGCGCGTGCCGAAAACGGGTATTCGATCGCCAGCCGCGCATAGTCCCGCTCGGCCGCCGCCGCATCGCTGGTCGCGAGCGCACGGGCAAACAACGCCTCGGCATGCGCGTTGGTCCCGGGCGTGCGGATCACCAGCGCGGAATCCGCCAGCGCCCTGGCGCCGTCCCGGTTCCCGGCATTCACGAGTTGTTGCACGCGTGTCACCAGGGAGTCGCGTGTGTCCTGGGCCGACGACCGCGCAGGGCTAAGCACAAGCGCCAGCGCAACGAGCAGGACACGGCCCACGGCCCCGGCCTTCACCAGGGCACGCTCGCGATTGACGTTAAGCCGCAGCATGAGCCTCGGAGACACACATGGCACAGATCAAGGTGGAGAGAAGTTGTTCGTCCGACGACACGCGGCTGTCCTTGGCGGCGTGGTCCGCATGCTGCAATGCGCGGACCGCCTGCTCCAGGTCCCGCGCCGGCCACCGGCCCAGGTGTTTGGACCAACACTTGACCGCGTCGCCCCACGGGCGCATGGGAAAGGCCCCGGTTTCCTTGAGCAACGTGAAGTACTCGCGCTCGAGTTGGTGCGCCGGCATCCCGCGCTCCCGCGCCGCACGACCCCAGCGCAGCGCCAAGGTTTGCACCGTGAGCGCCATGATCAGGCTGACCGCAGTCACCCGCGGTTGCGACAGCACCGGTCCCACGAGGGCCAGCGCCCCGGCCACATCACGGGCGGCAACCAGGTCGAGGAGCGCCGTCGAGTCCTCACCCTCCCGCTGGCCCACCACCTCCAGCACGTCGGGCGCGGTGATGGCACGTCCGTGCGCAAAACTGACGAGCTTGTCGACCTCGCCCACAAGCTGGGCGGTGTCCGCACCAACGACCTGCAGCAGCTGCTGCGCCGCCGCCAGCTCGAGGGTGGCGCCATGCGCAGACGCCGCGTGGGCCACGAGCCACTCGGGCAGTGCATCGGCGCCCAGCGGCTCCACCGGCACCTGCGTCGCGGCCGCAAACCCCTTGTCTTCCTTGCCTCCCGCCAGCGAGACAAGCACCAGGACCGCATCCGGCGAGGGCCGCTTGAGGTACCGATCGATCGTTGCCCGCGCGTCCTTCTTGAGCGACCCGGTGTCCCGGATCACCACGGCGCGCCGATCCGCCATCATGGGCGGCGTATTGAGCAACGACTCGACGCGCTCCGGCTCCACGTCCCCCCCGCGAAAGATGTCGAGGTTGAAGTCGCGCATGGGCGCATCCACCAGCGCGTCCACCAGCGAACGCACCAGCGCATCCTTCCGGAATTCGTCCTCGCCGGAGATGTAGTACACCGGCTCAAACGTCCGCTGCTCGATCGCCGTGCGAAGGGCTCGTACTGCCTTGGCTTCCATAGGGAGCGGGCAATATAGCCCTGCCCACGTGCACCGCGCCGACAGGCGAGCGCCGGATCACCCGGCGTCAGCGCTCCGGCGGCGAAAACGATGCCGTGCGAGCGCTGGTCGCAGCGAACTCGTCAGCCGCCGCCCGAAGGGCGGGCGCTTCGTCGAGCAGCATCAACGCCGGGAGGATCGCCATTCCCGACGACATCGTCGCAATGAACGCGGGCTGCGCATCGGTTGCGACGGGGAGCTGCGACATCGTCGCTCCCTGGGGCCCAACGACAACGGCCTCGGGAATCCGCACCAGGTCGCGCGGAGGCGCGGGCGCGCGGTCCAGTGCCACCGCCGTCGCACCAATCACCATCACGCCGATCGCCAGTGACCACACCGGCACGTGCCGACGCGACCCGAACAGGGCCGGCGGGGCAGAAAGGGCGGCCTTCTCCCGAGCGAGCCGCGCGTCGAGCCTGGTGCGGAAGTTCGCCGAAGGCTCGATGGCACCCAGGTGGTTTCGCACGACAAGCAGGCTACGCCGGATGCGCTGATCCCACACTTCGCACTCCGTACACTCGGCCAAATGCAGTTGCATACCAACCACGTCGACCCCGGGCAGGGTGTCGTCGACAAAGGCGAGGTGCTTCTTGCGGAAGGTCCGGCAGTCCATCGGCGGGCGTTGCTCGGGGAAGGCTCGCCGTCTCGTAACCCACGGAGACCGCTGAGGTTCCGTGGGACGAAGGGAGCGCGCGGAACAGAACGTCCCAACCGGGCAAAATGGCAAGGGGGGCGAGAGTCGCAACTCTCACCCCCCTCCCGAACTGGTGCCCCGCCGAGGGCCTATCCCAGCGCCGGCCCGATGATCGAGGCGAAGGCGTTTCGCGCCCGATTCAGCCGGGACTTCACTGTCCCGAGATTGCAGTCCGTGATCTCGGCGATCTCCTCGTACGACTTCCCTTCCAGCTCGCGCAGGATGAACACTTCCCGGTGGTGCTCCGGGAGCCGCTCCACCGACGCCTCCACCAGCTCCCGCAGGTGGCGCTTCCGGAACAAGTCGTCCGGACGGCCGTTCGGGTCCTCGAACTGCAGCGGGCGATCGTCGTCCTGCCAGGTCTTCCGGATCGTCTGGAAGAGCACAAGCGGATTACGCGACCGATTGCGCAGCTCGTTCTTGGCCAGGTTCGACGCGATCGTGTAGATCCAGGTGGAGAACTTCTTGGACCGGTCAAACCGGTGCAGGTGGCGGTAGACCCGGATGAACACTTCCTGCACGAGGTCTTCTCCACGCTCGCGGTCGCCGATCGTGCGGTAAATGAAGTTGAGCAGCCGCGTTTGGTAGCGATCCACCAGCTCTTCGAACGCGCGCTCCTCGCCGTTCAGGAAGGCGGTCACCACCCCCGCGTCGTCCTCGCGGCGCAACTGTTCCCTGACCGTCAGGCCACCGGCCACCGGTACCGCAGCGGTCTTGTGGGCAAGGTTCGTCATGGGATCTCTCTCCGGTCCTGGGCTACGGTTCGGCATCCGATCCACTGAGTTCAGGAGTGGCGCCGTCCTCGGGAACATGGAAAGGCAGGTGCCATGCCTCCCCAACCCTTGGTACGCCATATGGCCGTAAACGGTTTGCTCAGATCGACTTACGGGTTCCGCCATCTGGCTCCAACCACGGCGCCATGTCCGGAATTGCGGACACTCCGGTCTCGGCGGGCCCCAAAAAGTGGACACGTGTACGGCAAACTCCCCCACCCCGCTGTGACCTGCGCACATCGACCGGAGCTTGGCCCGCCCACTCTACACTCGTCGGGTGGCTCTGTTGCCGCTCAGCCCGCCTGGCCGAGTCGAAAACCCGCGGCGTACATGAGGGCAATGATGGTCTTGCCGTCGGAAATCTCCCCCGACTGGATCATGGCCAGACATCGGGAGATGGGCAGCGTCTCCACTTCAATGAACTCGTCCAGCTCACGGTCGGTATCGCCGTGGGTGAGGCCGGTGGCCATGAACAGGTGAATCCGTTCGTCGGTGAATCCCGGGGTCGTGTAGATGGTCGTGAGCAGCTCAACATGCTCGGCGTGGCACCCGGTTTCCTCGCGCAACTCCCGCTTGGCGCAGGTGGCCGGGTCCTCACCCGGATCCAGCCGGCCGGCCGGGATCTCGTACATGAACTGTTCCGACGCGTATCTGTACTGCTTGATGAGGAGCACCTGGGGATCGGAGCCCGTCGGGTCGGAGACAAACGGGACGACGGCCGACGCCCCAGGGTGGCGCACCATCTCCAGTTCGCCTTCGCTCCCATCGGGAAAACGCACGCGATCCAGGTCCACATTGATGATGCGCCCGGAATAGGCGCGGCGGGTGTCGATCCGTGCGGACATCCCTACCCTCCCGCGCTCACGCGCTCGATGGCCCCGAGTGACAACTCACCGAGAGCTGGCTCCACGACACCGGCATCACCGACCACGACCACCTGCAGGCGGTCTGGATGCAGGTGCTCCTGCGCCACCCGGAGCACCGCAGCGGCATCCACGGCCCGCACGCGCTCGCGATAGGTGTCGTAGTACGACGGTTCCAACCCGAAGCCGATGCGCATGGCGAGGGCATCGGCGATGGCTGCGGTCGTTTCGAACCGCAGGGGAAAGACCCCCGTGAGGTAGTCGACGGCCAGGGACAACTCATCGGCAGCGACTGGTGCCTCGCGGATCCGCGTGATTTCGTGGAGCATCTCGCGCAGGGCCGGACCGGTCACCTCGCTCTGGACGGCCGTCGAGGCCGAGAAGATGCTCGCATCCCGTCGCCAGTCAAAACTGCTGAAGGCGCCATAGGTGTAGGCATGGCGCTCCCGCAGGTTAAGGTTGATGCGCGAGTTGAACAACCCGCCGAGGATCGCGTTCATGACGGCCAACGCGTGAAAGTCCGGGTGCGTGCGCGCCACGCTCGCATGCCCCACGCGCAACTCGCTCTGCGGAGCGTCCGGCCGGTGCAGCACCCGCACCCGCGCCGGCAGCGCGGCCCGCGACCGCCCCTCGTGCGGCGGCAACGTGCGATCCTCCCAGGTCCCAAACGTGGCCTCCGCACGCCGCACCACCGCGTCGGCCTTCACGTCCCCCGCCACGATCAGCACACTGCCGCGCGGCACATACCGGCTCCGGTGGAAGTCGCGCACCATCGCGTCGGTACAAGCCGCCACCCGCGCCATGTCCCCTCCCAGCGGGCGAGACAACCGATCTCCAGCATCAAAACACGAGGCCAGCAGGAGGTCATCGGCAAGCCCGCGCGGCTCGGCTTGCTGCTGCAGCAGTTCCGCCTGCCGCTCGTCCCGGAGGCGGGCCACGCCAGCACTCGGCAACGCGGGTTCCATCACCGTCTCGGCCAGCAGCCCGAGCGTGGCATCCAGCCGGGACGACATCACCGTGGTGCCACAGTCGGCGTGCGTCCATGCCACCGCACTGAACACCTCGCCCCCCAGCTGCTCAAAGGCCGCCGCCTGGGCATTGGTATCCCGCTGGCTGGTCCCCTCCAGCAGCGCCGGCGCGGTGAGCGCGGCGAGACCCGCTGCATCGGCCCCTTCGACCTCGCCACCAGCAGGCGTGAGGAGCAACACCGTGGCAGCGGGCAGGCGATGCAGGGGCGCGACCAGCACGCGCAGCCCGTTGGCCAGCAGGTGCGACTCCGTGGCCGGAAAGTGATACGGGCGTGGCGCCCCCGGTCCGGGACGTGGCGGCGCCCTCATGTGTGGTCCTCCACGGTGGCCTTCGGCACGTAGAGTAGTGAGGCACGATTGTCCTCGCCAAGCCACGCCGCAGCCCAACGGTTGACCTGCTCGGTGGTGACCGCGGCGAGCCGATCGGACCACGCAGCCAATTCCGCTGCATTCCCACGATAGGTCATGTATTGGGAGATCCGGTCGGCGCGCGACTGCGCCGACTGCATGGAGGTGACGAACTCGGTGGTGCTCAACGCGATCGCCCGTTCCACCTCGGCGGGGGTCGCCCCGGTGCGTCGGAAGTCGTCCACCACACTGGCTACCTCCGCCTCCAGGATGTCGGCCGACGTTTCGGGTCGCGCCGTCACATCCAGGACCAGGAGGTCGCGCCCGCGACTCAAGTCAAAGGTGAAGGCGGCGGCGCTGGTCGCCACCTGGCGACCCCGGACGAGCTGCTGTTGGAGTCGGCTCCCCTTGCCATTCCCGAGGACGGCGGCCACGATCGTGGCGACGTCGGCGTCGACGGCCCCAAACGGCGGAGAGCGGAACGCGAGGAACAGCCGTGAGGCCATGACCTCATCGGGTACGACCTGGCGTCGCCACCCCTCAAACCGCTCCGGCACCGAAAGGTCGCCCAGCGCGGGGCGCGCCCGGCCACGCGGGATCCCACCGAAGTAGGTCTCCACCAGGGCGAGGGCCGCCTCCGGCTCCACATCGCCGACGATGGTGAGGACGGCGTTGTCGGGCGCGTACCAGGTCGCAAAGAACTCGCGCACATCGTCCAAGGACGCTGCATCCAGGTCCTCGAACGACCCGATCAACGAGTGATGGAACGGATGTTCACCCGGAAAGGCCAGCGCGGGCAGCTTCTCCCACCAGGTCCCGTAGGGTTGGTTGTCCACCGACCAGCGGCGTTCGTTCTTCACCACCTCACGCTGCGTATCCAGCTTCTCCTGCGTGAGCCCTGGCAGGAGGCGTCCCATCCGATCGGCTTCCAGCCACAGGGCCAGCGCCAGCTGGTGCGCGGGCACGGTCTCGTAGTAGTTCGTGCGCTCCAGCCAGGTCGACCCATTGAGCGTGCCGCCAGAACGTTGCACAAGCTCAAAGTGCTCGTTGGCCGCCACATGTTCCGACCCCTGGAAGAGCATATGCTCGAACAGGTGCGCAAACCCGGTGCGACCCGGTCGCTCGTTGGCGCTCCCGACGTGATACCAGAGATTCACGGCCACCACCGGGGTCGTGTTGTCCTCGACGAGGGTGACACGCAAGCCGTTGGCGAGCGTGTGCGTGTGGGGTGCAGGGGTCACGGGAGGTATCAGGGGGAATCGCCACCCGTCCCGAACGGAAGGGACAGGCCGTAGAAGGCCAGGGGATTGAACCGATCTCGCGTGCCGTCGAGGGCGAGGTTCGGGGTGAGGGACTGGTGGAAGACACCGTACACCCGCAGGCGCGCAAGGGGACCTCCAAATCCGGAAAGCAGCTTCGGGCCCACCGGAATCGTGCTCAATACCTCCACCGCGACATCCTTGCCATACACGCGCCCGTTGCGGTCCCCGCCGCCGCCAAAGGTGTAGGTGAGCACGACCGGCACGTCCACGGTCAACCAGCCCGCGGTGCGGTTCGTTCCCACGACAGGGAACAGGTTGCCGATGAACAGCATCGGTGTGTTGGTGTTGCGCCGTGACGCGCCCGTCGTGCCATAGGGAGTCACGCTCGCCCCCAGGTACAGCGTCAACCACCGCGTGCGGCTGGGAATGGTCGCCATCGCCCGCATGTTGAAGCCGGTCGTCGACGGCTCCGTGGCGGGCGCCGAGAGAAAGTCGCCGGTCAGCATCCCGGGCTGCAGGAACACCACCGGACCGGCACGCTCCTGCGCGCCTGCGGCGGCACTGGCGAGGCCGGCCAACACGAGGACGCACCACGCCACAAGCGAACGACCCATCAGCCGGGCCACAGGCGCCAGCGAACCGGCACCAGGGAACCGATGACCTTCACCGACTCACTCAGCACGTGGATGGCCGTCTCGGTGCGGCTTCGGGCAATCGGGCTCGTGCGCGTGGGGGAACATTGCACGTCCAGGTCACGGCGCCAGCTCAATACCTGCAAGCGGAACATGTGAAAGGGATCACTCACGAGAATGACCCGCGACAGCCCTTCATCCCGCATCAACACCGCCACGGCGTCGAGCGACTCCTCCGTGCTCCGCCCCGTCGTCTCGAGCAACATCTGGTCGGCCGGAATGCCCTTGCGCCGCAGGTAGACCCGCCCCACTTCGGCCTCGCTGGTGGTGTCACCGTCACCTCGTCCCCCGGTGAGGATGACACGCCGCCCCTGGTCGCGCCGCCACAGGTCATGGGCGTGATCGAGGCGGGAGCGCAGCACCGGGGATGGCCGGCCGACGTATTGCGCCGCACCAAGCACGACGATGGCGTCGGCCGCCCCGGCCGAATCGCGCCGCCCCCACAACACGACACACGTCACGCTCCCCAGCCAGACCACGACCACCACGAACAGCAGTCGGGAGATGAGGCGCCAGAGCATTCTCTTCACTCGCCAAATATGCCCGGGTGTCCCACATGGACGCCACGCGTTGCCTCCCTACACCGCCGCCCGATCTCCTCGCGAGGGCACCGTCACCGCAAAACCATCACCGCGCAGGGTCGTGGCAAAGGCGTCCTGCGCCTCCCGTTCACCGTGCACCAGGAACGTTTGGCGCGGGGCCGGCCCGTCTCCCCGCACGGCATGTGCCCACGCCCGCAGCTCAGTCCGGTCCCCATGCGCGCTGTACCCGTTCACCACGGCCACCGTGGCATGCAGCGGCACCTCCTCACCAAAGATCTTCAGCACCGGCTGCCGCTCCACGATCCGACGCCCCAGGGTGTGCTCCCCCTGGAACCCGACGATCAGGATCGTGTTGCGAGGATCACTGGCGCCATGCATCAGGTGGTGCAGGATCCGCCCGGACTCCGCCATCCCCGAGGCAGCAATCACGATCATCGGCCCACGGGTGGCGTTCAACGCCTTGGATTCCGACGCTTCGCGCGTGTAGCGCACGAGGTCAAACCGAAACAGCGTATCCGTGTGGCGGACCAGGTCTTCCGCCCGGTCGAACAGGTCCGGATGCTGCTCGAATACCGAGGTCGCGCTGATCGCCAGCGGCGAATCGATGAAGATGGGGATCTCGGGAATCCGCCCCGCACGCGCCAGCTCATGCAGCTCGTACAGGATCTCCTGCGTGCGTCCGACCGCGAACGCAGGGATCAACACCTTCCCGCCGCGCCCCGCGGTGTCCGTCACGATCTGGGCAAGTTGCGACTTGGCGTCCTCAACCGTGGGATGGTCCCGGTTGCCGTAGGTGCTCTCCATGATCAGCACATCGGCGCCGCCACGCGGCGGCGCGGGATCCCGGATGATGGGGAGTCCGGCCCGCCCCACATCGCCCGAGAACACCAAACGTGTCGTGCGACTCCCTTCCTCGCACTCGAGCACCACCGAGGCACTGCCGAGGATGTGCCCCGCCTCGTGAAACGTCAGCCGAACCCCGGGCAGGATCTCCATCGACGTCCCGATGGGAAGGCCAATCATGTGTTCCAGGGTGCGCGACGCGTCCCGGATGGTGTACAGCGGTTCCGCATGCGGCTTGCCGCGGCGCTCGAGGAACGCTGCATCCTTTTCCTGGATGTGCGCCGAGTCCGTCAGCATGTGCGCGCTGAGGTCCGCCGTGGCCGGTGTACACCAGATGTTCTTCCGGTACCCCTTGGCCACCATATATGGAAGCCGGCCGGCGTGATCGATGTGCGCGTGGGACAGCACGATCGCGTCGAGCGCATCCGGATCGATCGGCAACTCCCGGTTCTTCTCGTTCGCCTCGGAGCGCTTCCCCTGGAAGAGGCCCATATCCAATGCGATCGTTCGCCCACCGGTGTGCACCAGGTGACAGGATCCCGTCACTTCACGCGCAGCGCCGGCAAATGTGATCTCCACGGCGTTCGGCTCCTTGGTTGCTGATCGCCGCGAAGATAGTACCTTCGCAAGCATGGACACCACCCATCCGCGCGACGACCAGGGCGTGCCTGCGCTGCCGGGACTTACCGTCGTGCAGCATCCGCTCGTCAAGCACAAGATCACGATGTTGCGTGATCGCGGCACCTCGACCAAGGCCTTCAAGGAACTGGTCGACGAGATCGCGATGCTCATGGCCTACGAAGCCACCGCGGATCTCCCGCTGTCCCCGTGTGTGGTGGAGACGCCACTGGAGCGCGCTCACGGATGGCAGGTCGCTGGCAAGAAGCTCACCCTCGTGCCGATCCTGCGCGCTGGGTTGGGGATGGTCGAGGGAATCCTGCGCCTCGTCCCCTCCGCCCGCGTCGGGCACATCGGGCTCTACCGCGACCACGATACGCTCGAGCCCGTCGACTACTACTTCAAGGTCCCCGCCGATGCGACGGAGCGCGACTTCTTTGTGCTCGACCCGATGCTCGCCACCGGCGGAAGCGCGGTCTCAGCGATCGCCTCCCTCAAGCGCGTTGGGGCGTCGCGCATCCGCCTGCTGTGTCTTGTTGCGGCACCTGAGGGGGTCCGTCGCGTCAGCGCCGCACATCCCGACGTGCCCATCTTCTGCGCCGCACTCGACCGCGAGCTGAACGAGAACGGATACATCCTCCCCGGGCTCGGCGACGCCGGCGACCGACTCTTCGGCACGCGCTGAACAACCGTCGCACGGGCACGTCGCGCTTGCCGCGCCGCGTGCCGCCCTCCACCTTGCTTGCTCTGCACGCGCGCACATCGCGATGGAATGCGCGTCTTGTTCGCTCTCACGTGGGGCTGTACATTCCGCCCCGTTCCTGACTGCCCACGCGACGCCGACGCCCTCACGAATGCTGATCAACCTGATTCCGGACTTCTTCGCCGTCCTGAACAGTGCTGATCGTGTCGCCGCGTACCAGCAGTACTTCGAGGCCCACCGCGCGCGCCTCTCGGCCTACTGGAACAACTACGTCTTCGATCCCGACAGCGAGCACTTCCTCGACGTCGTGCGCATGACCACGCACGCCGATCGCTCGGACCTGCGCGCCATGCTCGAGCGCACCGACGTCGTTGCCCTCGCCCAGCAGGCCGTGGCGAGATGTGACGAACTGTTAGGGAACGACGTGGAGTTCGACGTCGTGCTCATGGTGGGCGTCGGGGGCGCCAATGCCGGTGAACTCGTCGTCGCCGGTCGCGGGACCGCTTTCATCTGCCTCGAGCACTTCACCGGCGTCGCCAACCCGGAAACACAGGGCCTCGGTCTCGACCCCGAGCTGATTCCCCTCTGGCTCGCCCACGAGATCGCCCACGTCCTGCGGTACACGTCGCCAGGCAGCCGCAGCGAAATGCGCGGCCTCGTCGACGACTTCGACGGCTACTACTCCTACTGGGAAACCGGGCGACGCGCCTCCCTCCGTGAGCTCCTGGTCAACGAAGGGCTCGCCGTCACCACCTCGCGCCTCGTCAGCCCGGGACATGCGGCCTGGGAGTATTACGGATACGGTCGCCGCCAATACGCGCGGGTGCGTGAGCTCGAGTCGGCGATCATGCGCGCCATCAACCCGGCGCTCGATTCGCGCGCCCTCGGCCTTCGGCTCCGCTACCTCCTGGGAGGTACCTCCGAGGAAACGCGGACCATCGATCGGCTCGTGATCCCGGAACGCGCAGGCTACTTCCTCGGGACGCGCATGATCGAGGCGGCCGTGGAGCGTCACGGCATGGCCTGGTGCATCCGCGCCAGTGCAGAGGAAATCCTGGCCGCCGGAGCGGCCGCCGCGACCGCCTGAAGACGCGCGCCGGTTCGTTACTTCCCCACGCAAAAGCTCCGAAACAACTCGTCGAGCACGTCCTCCACGTCGACGCGCCCGACCAACTCATCCAGGTGCTGCGCGGCCGCCCGCAGGTGTACCGCCGCGATCGTCGCCGGGAGCTGCCCGTGTTCCCAGGCGTCCCGAAAGGCTGCGACCTCCTCTCGTGCCTCGTTGATGGCCAGGCGCTGTCGTGATCGCGTCAGGACCACGCCATCCACGGGGAGCTCGCCCACCTCGCGCCGCAACACCGCGTCGATGGCCGTCATCAACCCGTCGAGGCCGAGGCGCTCCGTCGCCGCGACGACGATGGCGCCTGGGGTTGGCGTCGGTTGCAAGTCACCTTTAGTGTGGACCGCAACAACCGGCGCGCGGGTGAGCGTGGCCACCGCCTCGCACGTGGCCGCAAGAGCGGCCGGGGTGTCCCCACAGGCCAGGACGAGATGCGCCGCTCGGATGTGCCGCTCGCTGACCTCGATCCCGAGTTGTTCCAGCCGGTCCCCGGTCGCGCGCAGCCCGGCCGTATCCACGAGGCGGATCGGCCAGGGGGTGCGGTCGATCCTCACCTCAACAGCATCGCGTGTCGTGCCTGGAATCTCGGTGACGATGGCGCGCTCCTCGCCCAGCAGGGCGTTGAAGAGCGACGACTTCCCGGCGTTTGGGGCGCCGGCAATGACCACCAACGCGCCATCCCGGGCCACCTCGGCCAGCGGCGCCGTCGCGGCCAGCGCGGCGAGGCGCTGCTCCAGCTCCTGCGCCGCGGTACCGATGCGCTCCCGATCGATCGGCCCGTCGTCTTCCTCGGGAAAGTCCACATCGTACGCCAGCAGCGCGTCGAGATGCACGAGCGCGCGGCGCAACTCTGCCAGGTGACGCGACAGCCCGCCATGCACCTGGGCGAGCGACAGTGCCTGATGCGTCGTCGTGCGCGCGTCGACGAGCTCCTGCACCGCCTCGGCCTGAACCAGATCCATCTTGCCGTTGAGGACAGCGCGACGGGTGAACTCTCCCGGTTCGGCGCATCGAGCCCCCCCGGCCATCAGCAGCTCGAGCACCGCGCGCGGCGCGATGGACCCCCCGTGGCAGGTGATCTCCACCATCGACTCGCCCGTATAGGAGCGCGGCGCATCGAACCGCGTCACCAGGGCATCGTCGATCGGGGCACCATCAACGGGATGCGCGATCCGGACGAGGATCGTTTCGCGCGGCCGCTCCGGCCATCGTGAGCAGCAGCGGCGCGCGATCTCGTGCGCCGCCGACCCACTGATCCGCACCACAGCCACCGCGGCGCGACCCGGGGCCGTGCTGATAGCGGCAATGGTATCGTCGCGGATCTGCAGCACGGTGGTGCGCTCCTTTACCAACTCACAATCTCACCCGGTTCGCTCCCTGCCCCGCCCCGTCGCTACCCCTTGGCCTTCGCGGCCTTCCCTCGCTCGTTGGCAATCAGCCATTGCTGCGGAAGGGCGGCGATGTTCTGCACCGCGTAATAGAGGTTGAGCCCGGACGCCCAGTTGGCAAAGAGCACCGTCATCATCACCGGCATCACGTAGGCCATCATCTTGGCCTGCGGGTTGGGCGGCGAGTTACGCAGGCCGATCCACGACAAGACGAACATCGACACGCCCATGAGCAGGGGAACGATGTAGAAGGGGTCCTTGAGCGAGATATCGGTCAGCCACAGGAACGGGACCCCACGGAACTCGATCGTGTTCTGGAAGACGAAGAACAGGGCGAACAGGATCGGCATCGGGAGCAGGATCGGCAGGCACCCCGCAAACGCGCTGAAGGGGCTCATGTCGTGCTCCTTGTAGATCCGCATCATCTCGGTCTGGAGCTTGGCCGGGTCCCCCTTGTACTTCTGCTGCAGCGCGTTCAGCTCCGGCTGGATGCGCTGCATCTTGATGGTCGTGCGCATCGCACCCTGGTTGAGCGGCCACATCAAGAGGCGAACCATCACGCCGAACAGCACGAGCAACCAGCCGTATCCCCAGCCGAGGGTCGCCTTCATCCACAGCAGGACGCGCATGACGATCGTCGCGAACGGCTGCACGACGCCCTGCATGAAGCCGCCGTACGGGTTGGAGTTCTCGAAGTCCCGACCGAGACTGAGGAGCCGCTGGTATTGCTGCGGGCCCGTGTAGAGCTCGAAGGCGAAGCGGCCCGTGGTCCCCAGCTGGGCGATGACCGTGCCGTGGGCGACGGTGGCTGTTCGGGAGATACGGGCCCCTCCCGTGATCTGGGCCTCGCCAAACTGCGTGTTGCCAGAATCGGCCAGCAGGCCCAGCATGAAATACTTGTTCTTGGCGACGGCCCAGGTTACCGGCCCCTCGATGATCTTGCGCTCACCCGGATCCAGCGAGCCGAACGGCACCCCCTCGGCATTGCGCGAGCCCGACTTGACGGCATAGGCCAGCGCCGTGTGATCGCTATTGGAGTCCGCCTCGAAGGATTGGAACGTCGAGGGCAGGTCGATCAGGAGGAAGCCGCCGGCACTCGCGCCACCGGCACCAAGGACGGACCCTTCCACGCGCACCCGCAGCGAGTCGCGCACCGGCGTGTACCGGATCTCCACCGTCGGACCCGTCGCGCCCAGGGTCCCGCTGAAGGTCGTTTGGCCACCGGCTTCGGCGACCGCGAGCACATGGTCGCCGAGGCGCACCGTATCCTGGCCCGAAAACCAGCGGTAGGACAGGAGTGGTGAACTGCCGGTGGTGAGCGTGACCTTGCGGTCCGACTTGTCGAGCGCCTCGTACGTCCGGAGCGTCACCGAACGCAGCGCGCCACCGGCCGTGGTCAAGACGGTCTGGGAGAGCGAATCCGAGACGGTGACGTCACGCGGCGGCGCGGCCATCGCCACCGTCGCCGTCGAATCCTCCACGGCTCGCGCGATGGCCGGCGTGGTCGATGGAGACGGTCCCGGTGTCGCCGCCTGGCCGCTTGGTGTCGCCGCAGCCTGGTCAGTGGAGACAACGGCCGGCGGCGGGGCTACCCGTGGCTTGCCAGGGAACAACACCGGCGTCGCGAACACCACGCCGATGATGAGGAGGATTGCGAGTACGGTACGTCTATCCATGCCAGCCACGAGGGGTCAAGGAACCGGATCGAATCCGCCGGGCCGAAACGGATGGCACCGGCCGATACGTTTGAGGGCCAACCACCCGCCACGCCACGGTCCGTGCTTTTCCAGCGCCTCGAGGGCGTAGTTGGAGCACGACGGGAAGTACCGACACGACGCGGGCAGGAGCGGACCCAGGAACAGCTGGTAGCCCCGTACCACGGCCATGAACACGGTGCGCATTCAGGTTGCAGCTCCTCGCTCACCCATACGCCCCGCCAGTCGGCGAAGTGTCGTGGTGAGGTCCTCCAGGGTCATGCGATATGCGGGCGGGAGGGCCCAGATCACTACATCGCGATTGCCTGGCCCGGACAACCACTCCCGGCGGACCACCTCACGCAACCGCCGCTTGAGGAGGTTGCGTCGGACCGCCGTCTGTCCGTACTTCGGCACCACGAGACCCACCCGCAGGAAAGCAAAAGGGGAAGAACTCACGCGAAGGACGAGGCTGCTCGTCTTCAGAGTTCTTCCCTCTTTCCGAATCCGATCAATGTCCTGGCGACGCGTGATCCGCGCCGCTCTCGGATACATCAAGGATCACGCCGCCGCGTACTTGGACGGCAACTTCACTGTGAGACTCTTGCGCCCCTTCTTGCGACGGCGGCTCAAGACCGCGCGCCCCCAACGGGTGGCCATGCGGGCCCGAAAACCGTGGGTGCGAACCCGGCGCTTGTTGCGCGGGCGATAAGTTGGCTTGCCCATTCAAAACCTCTCCAGAACGATCGACCTGCGATCCGGCAAAAGAAGGCGTACAATAGGCCCTTAACCCTTGACTGTCAACCACTTAGCTCTTGCTCGCATTCGCGAGAATTGACTTGTCAACACCTCGGGTCTACGTTGCCTCCCCCAATTTTCCACAGACCGCTGCATGCCCCTCACTCCTTCCGAAGCATGGGATCGCCTCCTGCGCGTCGCGAAGGATAAACTGACGGAACAGACGTTCCGAACATGGCTGGAACCAGCCGTGCCAGAACGCTTTAGCGATGGCAAGCTGGTCGTAAAGGTGGCCGACCAATTCGCCGTCGACTGGAACGAAAAAAAGCACGCCGCACTCCTCAACGGGTTCGCACCCATCGCCCTCGGCGAACCGTGCCAAATCGTTTTCCGCGCCGACGAAGAACGACAGGCCCGCACCGGCCAAATCGATCTCTTCTCACAGCCTAAGGGGCCCGCCTCCATTCCGGCGCAGCCCGTCCCGAGGCCACTCCTCAGTACTCGCTACACCTTCGATCACTTCGTCGTCGGCAAGAGCAACGAGGTGGCAGCCGCCGCCGCTCTCGCTGTAGCCAATGCGCCAGGGCAGATGTTCAACCCGCTCTTCCTCTATGGGGCGACGGGTGTGGGAAAAACCCACCTCATGCAGGCTGTGGCGCAGGAAATCCTCAAGCGCACCCCCGACCTCCGCATCGTTTACCTGAGCGCCGAGCAGTTCACCAACGAGTACGTCCAAGCCCTGCGCTCCAACTCCATGCCGGACTTCCGTCGACGATTTCGCGAGACCGATCTCCTCCTCGTCGATGACGTGCACAGCCTCAAAGGAAAGGAGGCAACGCAGGAGGAGTTTTTCCACACATTCAACGCCATCTACGAGGCTGGTCGACAGATCATCCTCACTTCAGATCGCTCCCCGGATGACCTCGGCAATGTCGAAGCACGGCTCGTCTCCCGTTTTCAGTGGGGAATGGTCGCCGACATCGAGTTTCCGGACCTCGAGCTGCGCATTGCCATCCTGCGCAAGAAGGCCGAGCTGGACCAGTTGCAGCGGCAGATTTCCGACGATGTCATTCGCTTTCTCGCCGAGCACATCCGGTCCAGCGTGCGTGAACTGGAGAGCGCCGTCATCCGCTTGCTGGCCTATGCCTCCCTCAAGCGCCGGGACATCACCCTCGCCCTCGCCCAGGAAGCCTTGCGCGACAAGTTGCGCCGCTCCATTGCCGGTGGCCTCGAGGAGGTGCCGGCGATTACCGCGGAGCGCATCCAGGGCGCCGTAGCCCGCGAATGGGGAGTCACTGCGGAGGCCCTGCGCTCCAAATCTCGGACCAAGACCCTCACGATTCCTCGACAAGCCGCCATGCACCTCTGTCGAGAACTACTGGCCATGCACCTGGTGGAGATCGGGGTCGTGTTCGGAAACCGGGATCATTCCACAGTCATCCACAGTCTCGAACGCGCCGCCGAGCAGATTGCGACCGATGCTATCTTCTTGCAGCGCTTGGAGTCTGCGAAGCGTGCCCTCACGTCTTAGGTGAGGTCACTTCCACATTTCCACAGCCCCTATCACTAATACCCTGTTTCTTATCTCTTCTAAGAACAGAGTAGAACGCTGGACCAGGGGGACTTCTCGCAGGACCGCCCTCTCACCACCCTTTCAGACATGCGCCTGACCATCAGCCGGGAGAAGCTCCAGGAAGCCCTGGTGGCCGTTTCGGCCGCCGTGCCGGCGAAGACCACGCTTCCGGTCCTCGGCAACCTCCTCCTTGAGACCACCGACCGTGGGCTCCGGATCTCCGGTACCGACCTCGACATCAGCGTGTCGATGGAGGTTGCCGCGGATGTGGAGGCTCCGGGTGGGATTACGGTGCCGGCGCGAAAGCTGAGTGAGATCGTTCGCGAACTCCCGCCCAGCCCGGTGAAGCTCGCTGCCGTGGGTGAGCAGCGGATCGTCGTCGAATGCGGAAAGTCCAAGTTCAAGCTGCTCGGATTGCCCAAGGACGACTTCCCGGCATTTCCAACGGTGGACTTCAAGTCAGCGTGGCGACTGCGATCCGGTGAACTCCAGCAGTTGATTTCCCACACGGCCTTCGCGGTTTCCACCGAGGAGAGCCGACCGATCCTCAACGGCGTGTTGTGGGAAGTGCGCGAAGACACGCTCCGGATGGTCGCGACCAACGGACATCGCCTGGCCAAGATGGAGCTCGCCTACGAAGGGGGAAGCAAGGCAGAGTTCATCATCCCGCCGAAGGCCCTGGAGCAGGTCCGCAAGCTGTTCCCGACGGACGAGGAGGTGGAAGTCGGTCGTGGGGAAAACCACATCGCGTTCCGCTCGCCCTTTGTCTCGGTCTACACACGCCTCATCGAGGGACCGTATCCGCCGTACGAGTCGGTCATCCCCAAGGACAACGACCGGGTCGCGATCATCGAGAAGGCCGAGTTGATCTCGGCGCTCAAGCGTATGTCGGTGGTCGCGTCGGATCAGACGCATCGCGTGAAGCTGTCGTTCAACACCGCGCTGCTGAAATTCTCCGTCCAGACGCCGGACCTGGGGGAAGGGCAGGACGAGATTCCGGTGAAGTACACGGGCGACCCGATGGACATCGGGTTCAACGGCCTCTACCTGCTGGAAGTGCTGCGGTACATGCCGACGGAGGAGATTCGCCTCACGTTCAAGCATCCGGAGCGCGCGACCACGATGGAGCCGGAGGGCTGGAAGGAATCGGCCAAGTACCTCTGTCTCGTGATGCCGCTGCGGTTGGTCGACTAGGGCAGGCGGGTCGCCACGAACGACACGACCTGCGCCACGCGCTGCGACATGGTGTTGGCGGAGGCCATGAGGTTGATCGTGAAGGACCCGCGCGACTCCACGAGCTGCCCGTCGTTTCCGGTGACCTGCAGGCGAGCCTCGCCCCGCAGGTCGCCGGACGTGCGCATGGGAAATGCGCGGGTGGAGTCGCCCTGGATGTGGGCCGTGAGCTCAACGACCTGCTCGTAGGTGGACCGATCCGCGCCGGGCACCGGCGACTGCCAGGAGATCACGGAAGTCACCGTGCGGGGCGATCCGCGAGTGCACAGCGAGTAACTGCAGGGAATCCCGCTGGGGCCAGGTGCTGGCACTGCGTGGTTGCAGGAGTCGGACGACGAGCGGCGACGGCAGCAGCCCAAGGTCGCGACATGGCAGGGTGAGGCGAGCAGGGTTCCACCGGCCGGAACGATCGACCGCGATGGGGGGCAGGGAATCGAGGCGTCCGAGGGAGTCGTTGCGCGCCACGCGGACTCCGAGACCGCGCGCGTCGTGCGTGAGCAGGGTGGTCGCCACGGTGTTCGTGCTATCGCGCCGGACACTGTCCGAGGAGATCACCAGGGTGCGCACTTCGAGCTGCAGGGGGGCCGTGGAGGGCTCCGGGACCACGAAGGGTGCAGGGACCCTCGGAACCTCGACTGGGGGCAGTGGAGCCGATTCTGGCACGACTGGCGCGGGTACGGGCGCAGGCCGGCACGCGAGCGCCAGGGTGATGGCCATCCTGCCGAGCCAACGGCGATGCGACCAGCTGCGGTGGAACGGGGGTGTCAGGACGGGCACTGGCCTATAAGCCGGGTTCTGTCGGAATCCCTCGCGGGAAACCGTAACGGTCATTTCTCTTGGAGCGTGATCGCTCACGCCCTCCAGCAGCCTACCCGCGGCGTCTTTGTCGAGTTGGGCGCTCTCGCCGCCTACTTGGCCTTGCTCCGGCCGGGGTTTGCCGTGCCAACCCTGTTGCCAGGATTGCGGTGGGCTCTTACCCCGCCGTTTCACCCTTACCCGCACGCCTTGCAGCGCAACGGGCGGTCTGTTTTCTGTGGCACTTTCCATCGCGCCACTTACGTGACGCGTCCAGGTGTTACCTGGCGACCTGCCCAATGGAGCCCGGACTTTCCTCGAGGTGTTACCCCCGCGACCGTCCAGCCACTACCCGCCTGACACCGGGGAATATAGCGGGACGGTGGGTAGCCCCGGGTGTGTTGTTGGTCACCGGATGCGGGGGGTGACGGGTGTGCACCATGACGGCGGCCTGACGCTGCCGCGCATGATGCGGTCGACGCGTCACCCGGAGAGCCGCGCGATGACCGAGTGGAGGAGAGCCCAGCCGCTGGCAGCGATCACGACGATGTTGACCCCGGACGAGCAGATGCGGGTGGATGCGGCCGGCAGCGGCGTGTTTGCCACGACCCATCGCTCGTCCGTGGACGATGTCCTGCGTGACTTGCGGCTCTGCCGGGCGCGAGCGGTCGTGGTGTCGACAGCCTTCTGTCGCGAGGTGCCGGATATTTCCCGGGTGGCCCGCGTGGTGCGGGAGTTTCCGCAGGTGCCCACGGTGGCGCTGCTCTCGCAGGTGGATCGCGGCACGGCGCGGGCGGTCCTCACGCTGGGCCAGTGCGGCATTCGCACGTTGGTCGACGTGCGGGAGCCCACCGGTTGGCGCGAGCTCCGCAGCCTGCTCGCCCGCGAGCGGTCCACCGACCTGCAGCATCTCGCCGTGGCGCACCTCCTCGGCGAGATGCCGGCGGCCCGTCCCGGCATGCGACGGTTTGCCGAAGTGCTCTTCGAGCGGGCCGCGCGCCCCGGGGGGGTGAGTGACCTCGCCGATGCCCTGCAGGTGCTGCCCAGTACCATGATGAGCCGCTTCTTCCGCGCGGCGCTCCCGCCCCCGCGGCGCCTGCTCACCTACGCCCGCCTGGTCTTCGCGGCCCACTGGTTCGAAAACCCGGGGCTCTCCATCTCACGCGTCGCCTCGCAAATGGATTATTCCTCCGCCCAGAGCTTCGGGCGCCACCTGCGCCACGCCCTGGGGCTCACGGCGCAACAGTTCCGCGATCGCTACGACGCGCGCGGCATGTTGCAGCGCCTGAGCGACGACCTCGTGGTGCCCTACCGACACGCCTGGGCGAGCTTCGACCCGTTGGTGAACCGACGTCGCAGTCCGTGCGTCAGGCCGGGGGAAGGTGCGCGACCACCTCAGCCGCACGCGCCAGGCTGACCACGGGACATCCGGCGGCCGCGATGGCCTCGTGCCCACCCTCCTCACGGTCGACCACGGCCAGGACACCGAGGACCTGTGCCCCGGCCGCGCGAAGGGCCTCGATGGCCTTGAGTGCCGAGCCGCCGGTGGTGATCACGTCTTCGATGATGACTACGCGATCCCGCTCGCGAAACGGCCCCTCGATGAGCCGTCCCGTGCCGTGCGCCTTGGCTTCCTTGCGCACCGTAAAGGCGCGCAGGGGCCGCGTGGTGCCGGCACTCTCGCGGGCGATCGCATACGAGACCGGATCGGCTCCCAGCGTGAGGCCGCCAACGGCATCCGCGTCGGGGAAGTGCGCGCGAACCGCGGCCAGCCCCAGGGCCCCGATCAGCGCGAGGCCGTCGGGACTCATCGTCGTCAGGCGGGCGTCGATGTACAGGGTGCTGCGGCGTCCGCTCGCCAGAACAAAGTCCCCGCGGCGCGCGCTGCGTTCGGCGAGCAGGGCCGCCAAGGTCGGCTCAGACGGTTGGGACATGGTCGGGAGGGCGGGTGCCTAACGCCGGAACAGGCCGCGCACACGGGAGAACAGCCCGCTCTCGCCTGCGGCATCGTCCGCCGCCGGCGCGGCGTCCACGGGAGCCCGGGCGGCGTCCGCGAGGGCCGCCGTGAACGCCACGACGTCGGCAAAGCGCTCCGCAGGTTGGCGGGCGAGTCCGCGCATCACTGCCCGATCCACGGCGTCGGGAAACACCAGGCCCGCTTTTGCCTTGTTGAGCGCAATCGGGGGCTGCGACAGGAGCTGCGTGAACATCTCCCGTGGATTCTTCGCCAGGTACGGCAGCACCCCGGTCAGCAACAGGTAGGCAATCGTGGCGAGGGAATACTGGTCGGCGGCTGGAGTGACCAGCTCCCCCGAGAGGGCTTCCGGGGCGACGTACATCAAGGTGCCGACAAAGTAGCCGGCACGCGTGAGGCGCTCGTCCTGCGTGGTATCCGTGGCCGCGGCAATGCCGAAGTCGAGCAGCTTGAGGACGCCCGTGTCGGGGTCGTACATCGCGTTGTCCGGCTTGAGGTCGCGATGTACCAGCCCCGCGTCGTGGACGGACTTTACCGCGGCACCCAGCTGTTCCATGATCTGCGCCACTTCGGTCACGGGCAGTGGTGCCTTCCGCTTGGCGTACTTCTCCAGCAACTCGCCCAGGGCCCACTCCATCACGAGATAGTGCAGGCCATCCGCCTGCCCGATCTCGATGGTGCGAATGACGTTGGGGTGCACGACGCGCTTCCCGAAGTCCGCCTCGCGCGTGAAGCGCGCGACGGCGGTCCGCTCCTGGCGGAGCTTGGGCTTGAGCAGCTTGAACGCCACGGTCCCATGGGCCGGGTGCTCCGCGCGATACACCACCGCAGTGCCCCCCTCGCCCACCAGCTGTCTCAGCGCATAGCCGGCAATGTCACGGCCCTCGAAGTTCTCCGACACGCGGGCGAACCTAATCCCGGGCGTCAGTGGCAGCAAGCAAACGGAAGGTGAGAGCCCATCGGTGTCTGCTCCCGATGGTAGGGAACCAGCCGGCGCGCGGGTATATATCAGGCCAGCCGGCTCCACCGGTCCTCTTGATGCCCTGCCCATGCGTCTGACCTCACCTCGCCTCATCGCGGGATGCACACTGCTCACCCTCCTGACCACGGCATGTGGCGGACGCGGACGCGGTGCCCCCCCAGGACGCGGCCCGGAGCCGGCCGCAGCATCCGCCCAGCCTACGGGACAGCGGCGCGTCCCGGTCCAGACGGACGCGGTCACGCTCTATCGGCGCCTGGGGCTGCTGGCCGAGGGAGGCGAGACGCCGTTCGTGGGCAACCTCACGTTCTTCGCCGGGCGTTCGACCGACTCGACCCTGATGGTGCTGACCATCTCGCTGGCGAACCGAGCCCTGCGCTTCTCGCGGGAAGGGGATCGGTATCGCAGCGGGTACCGCGTGGGCGTGGAGGTGAAGCGCGGCACCGACGTGGTCGCCAATCTTTCCAGTGACGAGACCGTGCGCGTCCTTGCCTTTCGCGAGACGCAGCGCACCGACGAGGCGGTCCTCTTCCGACGGGTCATTCCCCTGCCGCCAGGCACCTACGACCTCCGACTGATCGTCAAGGGCGACTCGGTGAACAACGGCAGCGCGATCGAGGCCACGATCGGGGTGCCGCGCCTGGCCGACGGGGCGTTAAGCTCGCCCGTGGCCTTCTTTGAGGCGACCCCGCGGACGACGCGCGATTCGCTCCCGCGCATCCTGGCGACCCCACGCAGCACGGTCGTGTTTGGGCGCGACACGCTCCTGCCGCTGTACGTCGAAGGGTACGGCACTGGCCCCACCTTTCCCGTCCGCGTGCAGGTCCGCCCGGAGGGCACCGGCAGCGTGCTGTGGAGCGACTCCGTCTCGCTCACTCGGCAAGGCAACCTGTTCAGCGGCGTGATCCAGGTCCCACTGCAGAAGCTTGGCGTCGGGGTGATGGTGGCGTACGTCAATCGTGCCGGCGGATCCGACACGCTCCGGGCGCCGATCTTCGTGGCCTTCGGCGATGACCTGCCCGTCGCGACGTACACCGAGATGCTCGATTACCTGCGCTACTACGTCAGCGCCCCGCGCCTCTCCGCGATGCGTGATGCCGGCCCCGAAGCCCGGGCGCGATTGTGGGCAGAGTTCATTCGCGATTCCGACCCCATCCCGGAGACGTCGGCCCACGAGGGGCTGCGCGACTACTTCGGTCGGATGGGCCAGGCGAACCTGCGGTTCCGGGAAGAAGGGGGTCCCGGATGGCTCACCGATCGGGGACGCGCCTTTGTGTCGCTGGGGACGCCCGACCAGATCCTGGAACCCAACATCAACGACCTCAACCAGCGTGGTCGCACCCAGATCTGGGAGTACCGTCAGCATCGCCTTGCGATTGTCTTTGTGGACCAGACCGGATTTGGCCGCTGGCGCATGACCCTGTCCTCCGAGACCGAGTTCGAGACGACGGCGCGACGCCTGATGGTGCAGTAGCGGTCGCGGGGCTGCACACCCACACCGCCGGGGCTCATGCTCCGGCGGTTTTTGGTTCCCGCCGTCCTCGGCGCGCAGTAGAGTTGAAGGTTCGTCCACCCTCCGTTTTCGATCGTGCCGTCGCCCACTCCCACGCTCCCCTCGTCCCCCACGTTGTTCCTGGTGGACGGGTATGCCCTGATCTACCGCGCGTTCTTCGCGCTCCTCTCGCGCCCACTGCGCACGGCCCGCGGGGAGAACACTTCGGCGGCATGGGGTGTCGTCAACTTCCTGCAGCGCCTGTTGGGACAGCACCATCCGGACTACGTCGCGTGGATCCACGATGCGGGGTCGTCGTTTCGCAAGGAGGTGTACCCGGCGTACAAGGCCACGCGTGAGAAGCTGACGGACGAGTTGCAGGCAGACTTCGACCAGGGATTGGCGCGCATCCGGGAATTGCTGCAGGCATTTGGGGTGCCGGTGATCGCCCAGGAGGGGTTCGAGGCCGATGACGTCATTGGCACCCTCGCGCGCCAGGCCACCGCGCAGGGCATCAACGTCGTCATCGTCTCGGGGGACAAGGACTTCCAGCAACTGGTACGCCCCGGGGTGTGGCTGCTGAACCCGGGACGCGGAGGGCCGGCGAGCGTGGAGGAATCGTGGGTCGGGGTGGAGAACGCCAGTGATCGTCTGGGAGTGCCGCCGCAGTTTGTCACCGACTACCTCGCCTTGCTGGGGGACGCCTCGGACAACGTCCCCGGCGTGCCGGGCGTCGGGGAGAAGACCGCGCAGGAACTCGTCACCGCCTACGGCAACCTCGACAGCATCCTGGCCCACGCGGCGGAGGTGCAGAAGAAGCGGCCGCGGGAGGCGCTGCTGGCGTTTGGGGACCAGGCCAAGCTGTCGCGGGAGCTGGTCACGATTCGCGAGGATGTGCCGATTCTCCTCGACCCTCCCGGCCTCAAGCGACGCACCCAGGATACCACACGCCTGCGGCAGCTGTTTGTTGAGCTGGAGTTCAACACGTTGCTCCGCGCGCTGGAGGGAGCGAGCGGCGGGCAGGGACCAGCAACGCCCATGGCGCAAGCAACTCCCGTGGCGGTGCCGGTGGCGGTGCGCGTGCTCACGACCGTGGCCGAGGTCGACGCGTACGTCGCGCGACTCGAGGCGGCTGGCGCGTGCACGCTGCACGTCGAGGGGATGGGTCGTGCGCCCGAGATGGCGAACGCGGTGTTGTGGCAGGTGCCGTGCGGGCTGACCCTGGTGCATCCGGATGGCGATGTGGCCTACCTGCCGTTGCGCCACCGGCCCTGGCACCCGCCGCAAGGGGACTTGTTAGGCGGTGCGTCGGGTGGCTCGGCGGGCCCGGTGGGGAACCACCTCGCCGCGCGCGCGCTCGCCAACGGCGTCCCCGAGGTGGCCAACCTGCCATCGTTAGGCGATGCGGCGATGGCGCGGGTGCGCGCCCTGCTGGAGGCGCCCACCGTGCGCAAGTCCGGCCACAACCTCAAGGCGGCGATCCTGCTGCTCCGGCAGGACGGCCTCACGCTGCGCGGCCAGCACTTGGACACCATGCTCGCCAGCTACGTCCTGGATCCCGGGCGGCGCGCGCATACGCTCGATGTCCTGGCCCTGGAGTTTCTCGATCGTCCGTTGCCTGCCGTGGACGAGTTGCGCGGCAAGGGGAAGGGCGAGCTGGGCTACGAATACGTGCCCGTGGAGACGGCCGCCACGTTCGCCGGCGCGTGGGCGCGTGCTGCCCATGACGTGGCCGAACATCTCGCCCCGGAACTGGCTCGCGGCAACGCCGGCCCGCTCCTGCAGGACATGGAGCTGCCACTGGTCGAGGTGTTGGCCGAGATGGAGTGGACGGGGATCGCGATCGACGTGGCCTGGCTGCGCTCGCTGAAGACGCGCTTCCAGGCGGAGCGGGAGCGCGTGGAACGGGAGATCCATACGGCGGCGGGCGAGGTCTTCAACGTCAACTCCAATCCGCAGCTGCGCACCATCCTCTTTGACAAGCTGCAACTGCCCGTCAAGAAGAAGACCGCCACCGGCCCCAGCACCGACGCCTCGGTGCTCCAGGAGCTTGCCGACGAAGGGCACGCCCTGCCCGCGCTGCTGATGGAGTACCGCGAAGTGGCCAAGCTGGAGTCGACCTACCTCGACACGCTGCCGGATCTCGTCCTGCCGCGCGACGGTCGCCTCCACACGGCCTTCAACCAGACCGTGGCAGCTACGGGGCGTTTGTCATCGAGCGATCCCAACCTGCAGAACATCCCGGTGCGCCGGGAGCTGGGCCGCGACATCCGGCGGGGGTTCGTTCCGGCGGCGGGGTACCAGCTCATTGCGGCCGACTACTCGCAGGTTGAGCTGCGGCTCCTCGCCCACCTCTCCCATGACCCCGCCTTTGTCGATGCCTTCACGCGGGGCGTGGACATCCACCGGCAAACCGCGAGCATCATCTTTGGCGTGGCCCCCGAGGACGTCACCTCGGAGATGCGCGCTCGGGCCAAGACCATCAACTTCGCGACGATCTACGGACAAGGGGCCCACGCCCTCTCCCGGCAGCTCAAGATCAGCAACGCCGAGGCCAAGGCGTTCATCACCACCTACTTCGAGCGCTTCAAGGGCGTCCGGGAATACCTCGACGGGATGGTCACCTTCGCCAAGGCGAACGGGTATGTGGAGACCATCTTCCATCGACGACGCTACATCCCCGAGTTGAAGGAGAAGAACTTCAACATGCGCGCCTTCGGGGAGCGGGTGGCCACCAACGCGCCCATCCAGGGTTCCGCTGCCGACCTGATCAAGGTCGCGATGATCCGGATCCACGCCCGGCTGCGTGCGGAGGGACTGCAATCCCGGATGCTCCTGCAGGTACACGACGAACTCGTATTTGAAGCGCCCACAGCCGAGGTCGCCGTCCTCCTCCCGATGGTCAAGACCGAGATGGAAGGGGCGGCCACCCTGTCGGTTCCGCTCGAGGTCGACCTCGGCGTCGGCCCCAATTGGGTGGACGCCAAGCACTGAGTTCCGGGTTGCAACCTGCACTATCCGGCGCGATTCGACGCATGGACCCGTTGTGACGCGCGTCACGCTGATGTCGTCAAGTGGTTGCCGTTACTGACTTTGGACGGCTGGGCCCGATTGCGGCCCCGCAGTTGCTTATGCAGACAGCGTCACCACGGTTGTCACCTGCGAACGACGATCCCCATGCGAAAATCCCGGGCGGGCTTCACTCTGATCGAGCTGTTGATCGTCGTCGTGATCATCGGCATCCTGGCCGCTTTTGCGGTCCCGAAGTTCCAGAACACCAAGGGCAAGGCCAATGCGGCCGCCCTCAAGTCGGACCTGCGGAACATGGCTACCGCCCAGGAAGCGTACTTCTACGAGAACGGGACCTACACGACCAGCATCGGAGCGCTCAACTTCGATCCCTCCCCTGGCGTGGTCTTCACCTTCGGCGTGGCAACGCCGGGAGGGTGGTCAGCCACCGTGACACACCCGCAGGCCTATCCCATCCTGTGTGGGCTGTTCATGGGGGGCGCTCCGGCCATCGCCCCTGCGACGATCGAAGGTTTGATCGCCTGCCAGTAGGGGGAGCAGGTCCAGGGGTTATGATGGGGGCGCATGCAACAGGCGTCCCCATTTTCTTTTCCCCTCCGGGAGTACGAGAAGCGTCGTGACGGGATGATCCACGCCATGGACGGCGGGCTCTGGCTGCATCGCCACATCTGGAAGGGGCGTCCCATGGCGCACCTCGTTTCAGTCGATCGTGAGTTGCTCCTGACCTACGGTCGCGCCGTGGGTCTTCCGGCCGAGCGGCTCCAGTTCAAGCCGCTCAAGGATCCTCGCACCGGGGAACGCCGTGACGCCTGGCATTGGGACCTCCTCGGCCACTTCCTGCCGCCTCCGTCGCCGCGTATCCCCTGAGTCCGGGATCAGGCCGTTGGGTCCGCTGGGGCGCCTGCGCGTGAAGTCAGCAGGGATTCGAGCTGCCGTGCCTCACTGCGCAGCACGTCACGTTCCTCGAGGAGTTCGCGCGCCTCGGCCGGGTGCCGTCGGAGGGCGAGGTACCCGCGGGCACGGCGCGCAAAGGCCCGCCACCGATCGGTAAGCCAGAAGTCGAGGGAGGCGGCCGCCGGCAGCGAGACGAGGTACACCAGCGCCCATCCCCAACCGGCGCTCCGTCCCACCACCAGGGCGAGGGCCAGGTAGACCAGGAGGACCAGGGCGAACCCACCCACGAGCGTATGCATCGCCGGTTCATCGGGATTCCGCGACGTTGCGCGGCCGATCCACAGCGCGAGGCGCAGTGGAATGAGGTGGTTGAGGCGTCCCCAGAGGGCCACAGGAGCGGCGAGGAGAAGGGCGACTCCCTCCCGGGCGACGAATCCGGTTCCACTCCCCAGCGAGGTGTTCATGTCCACCTCGGCCGGTGAGACTCCCAGCTGCACCGCACGGCGTCGCCACGATTCCAGTCGCGCGAGGAAGCCCTCCACATGCTCGACATCGTTTGGCGTGGCGTGGGGAAGCACGCGGCGGAGTTCCTCGACCTGCCGCGCGACGCGCACGGTGTCGCCCAGGGGAACGTCCGGGGTGGTGAGCGGCGGTGTCGTCCCGAAGAGGCGGCTCAGGGTGCGGGACACCTCCAGCACCTGACGGGCCGCGGCGGATGTGGGGAAGTTGAGGGTCACGGCACGGAGCCCTTCGTCCACGCGTGCGGTGAGCGCCCGCACCCGGTCGGTGGCGTCATGCACTTCCGACGCGGCGATCGGGGTGCCGACGGTGAGGAGCACGCGGGAGCGGGGGCGTCCCTTGGCCTCGAAGGTGAGGCCGACCGGGACGATCGTGACCTCGGGCACTCCGCTCTCGAGCGCCTGCAGGGCCATGCGCGCACAGCCGGTGCGGAGTGGGGCGAGGGCGGGTTCGCTGTGGCTGATTCCCTCGGGGAAGATGAGGATCATCCCCTCGCCCCGCAGGGTCTCGACGATGGCGTCGAAGGCGCCCTCATTGCGGCCCGCGGTGGCGGCACCGGATCGTTGGGCTTCGTCCTTCGCGCGACGCAGCGGCACAATGCCCACGGCGTGCACGACGAACCGGGTGATCGGGTGGTCGAGGAGCGTGGCCTTGGCGGTGAGCTGCACGCGCCGTGGCACCAGGGCGCCGACGACGAGGGCGTCCACCAGGGCGTTGTTGTGGTTCGCGGCCAGGATCACCGGGCCGTGGGAGGGGATGCGGTTCAGCCCCTCGTCCTCGACCCGCCGGTAGAACCAGCGCACGGCGACCCGCATAACCCACTGCTGCACGCCCCACGGGATCCGCATCTTAATGCGGCTCGGCGACGACGACGCCCTCCTCCGCCTCGCGCGCCATGCGACGCCCGGCCTCGACGTCCACGCGCGACAGCAGCCACGCGCCCACGGCGAAGAACGCAATCACCCCGAGAATCGCGGCCCGGCTGCTCCCCGTCGCCCAGATCGTCAGGGCAAAAAGCAGGGGCCCAAAGATGTTGGCAAACTTCTCGAAGACGGAGTAGAAGCCGAAGAACTCCCCGGACTTGTGGGCCGGGACCATGCTGGAGAACAGCGACCGGCTCAGCGCCTGCGTCCCGCCCTGCACCATTCCCACGAGGCCGGCGAGAATGTAGAAGTCCCGCGCGCTGCTCATGAAGTACCCCACGATCGAGATGGCGGTGTACGCGAGCAGGCCGATGAAGATCGAGGTCTTGGCCCCGATCCGGTTGGCGAGCATGCCAAAGAGGAAGGCGAACGGAATCCCGACAAACTGGACGATGAGGATCGCCGTGATGAGGGCACTGTCCGGAATCCCGATCTCCTTGCCGTAGGCGGTGGCCATGCGGATGATCGTCTGGATCCCGTCGTTGTAGACCAGGAACGCCAGCAGCATGAGGAACGCATGCTTGAAGGTGCGGAGCATCCGCACCGTCTCACCCAGGCGCACGAACGGCGTCACCAGCAGCGACCGTACCCCCACCTCGTCGGCCTCCGTGGCCCGGGGCGGTTCCTTCACGTGCCGGAGGATCGGCCAGCTGAATACCAGCCACCACACGGCCACCGAGAGGAACGCGAGCCGCACGGGGAGCGTGGCCTGGGCGGGGGTGAGACCCTCACCGCTCGGCAGGCCGAACAGCGCCGGGTTGAGGATCCACGCGATGTTGATCGCCAACAGGACGCCTCCGCCGACATACCCGAACGCGTAGCCCGCACTCGAGACCCGGTCCACTTCCTCCGGCTTGGCCAGGTGCGGCAGCAGCGCCTCGTAGAAGACGATGGTGGCGGTCGCCCCGACGGTCGCGGTGATGTAGAGCCACGAGGCAAGGGCAACGTCGCCTCGCTCAAGGAAGAACATGCCGGCCACCGCGGCCACGCCGAGCAACATGAACCCCGCGAGCATGCGCTTCTTGGCGGCGGCGACGTCGGAGATGGCTCCAAGCACCGGTGACAGGATGGCCACGATGACGGCCGAGATGGCGTTAGCACTGGCCCAGCTCGCCGTGCGCGAACTTTCGGCCATGTCCGCGGCCCCCACGCTGACAAAGAAGATCTGGAAGACCGCGACCTGGATCGTGGTCTGGAAAGACGAGACCGCCCAGTCGTACATCGCCCAGGCGCGTAGGTCCTTGCGATGGAGGCCAAGGCGCGTCAGCCAGGCAGTGGTGGGCGTGTTAGGCACGGCGGCATGGTGAGGGGTGGCGATTGACGCCACGGTCCGGGCGCCCAGATTTGCGGCATGGGTGTCTTCCCTCGCCGATGGCTGGTCGCCGTGCTCGCCATCGGGGCGTGCGAACGCCCCGCCGTCGAACGCGCCAACGATACGGTGCTCTCGACGGTGCCGCCACCGCCACCTCCCGCGGTCGCGCCGATTGTGACGGACGCCGCCTGGGACACCGCGGCGGGGCTGGCCTTCCTCGTGATGGGGCCCACGCCGACCAAGCCGCAATGGTCGTCCCCTTTGTGGACACCGCGGCCTCACTCGACACGATGCAGGTGCCCCTGGGCCCGTGGCGCGGGGTCGCCTTCGACTTCTTTCGCCAGGGACAGTCCATCGGGACTGCCAGCGCCGGCGATTCCATCGCGATGGATGCGCCGGACGACTGCTCGGCCTGGCCGGCGCTGCGCGTGACGCGTGGCGATTCCACCGGGTGGACCGTGGCCTTTCCCACGGGCCGCTTTGCCGCGTTAGCCATGGACTCGCTCGCTGGGCTTGCGCCGCGCGACTCCGCCGGACTGACGCGCGACCTGGCACGGGTGGCGTCCGCCGCACCGGGGGACACTGCAGAGTTGATGCGGGGGCTTCCGTATGTCGTGCATCGCGCGTGGCGCACGACCCTGTCCAATGGCCGGCAGGTGGTCATGGCGGAGATCGACCGCACCCTGAACCAGGAGGCGAGTCCCGTGCATGAGCACTTGCTGCTCGTAGCCGAGCGGGACACAACGGCTGGTAGCAGGTGGGAATTGGCCTGGTCAGAGCGCATGGTGGGCGGCGAAGAGGCGATCGAATCGATGGAGCTGATGGTGATCGGGACCGCCCGCGGTCGCTCCGAGCCCATCATCCTGTTCGCGCGGTACCTCGGCGATGGCGTGATCTACGCCGTGCTGCAGCGCGAGGGCAGCGGCGGCTGGCGGCTCCGCTGGACCAGTCCCTACGTCGGGTGCTGACGCCTAACGACCGGACGCTGCCTCACGCCCCAACCCGCCGGGCGCGCGGGCGCGCCCGAGCCCACCGGCGAGCACGGCCAGGGTGACGAGGTAGGGCAGCGCGACGAACAGCTGGTACGGCAGGTTGGACCCGCCCGCCTGGAAGCGGTATTGCAGCGCCGTGGCCGCGCCAAAGAGCAGGGCCGCCGCCAGCGCGCGCCATGCGGGGTCCACCGCCCGAGCGCGACGACGGCCAGGGCGATGAACCCGCGCCCCGCCGACATCTGCTCGGAGAAGGTGCCCACCTGCATCACCAGGGCGGCCCCTCCCAGCCCACCAAACAGGCCACTGCACAACACGCCACGCCATTGCACGCGTCGCACGTTGATCCCGGCCGCCGTGGCGGCGGGAGGGTGTTCGCCGACCGCGCGCCACCCCAGTCCGGCCCCGGTGCGATACAGGAACCACCACGAGCCCGCCGCGGCGGCATACAACAGGTAGGTCAGGATCGACTGGCCAAACAAGGCAGCACCAACGAGCGGAAGCTGAGACAGGAAGGGAAGGGCCAGGGGCCCGAGGGTCGGGATATCCAGTGCGGCGCCGCCGGGGCCGAAGAACAGCGGGTACAGGACGCCGGTGGCCCCGTAGGCCCCGAGCGTGATCGCTGTCCCCGTGATGATCTGGTCGGCGCGCGCCACGAGGACTATCACCCCAAAGAGCAGGGCCACGGCCAGCCCGGCGCCGGCGGCGACCAGCACCCCGGCGGGGGCACCAAACGCGGCCGACCCAACCACGGCGCCCAGGCATCCCGCGATGATTGCGCCTTCGAGCCCGACATTGATGATCCCGGTCCGTTCGCAGAGCGTCTCCCCAAGCGCCGCCAGCGCCAACGGGGTCGCGGTGCGGACGCTGGCGTCGAGGAAGGGAGCGAGGGCGTCCATCATGCCGCGGCCACCACGCGGTGCTGCCTGGCGCGCCACACGACGACCGACAGGATGACCGCCGCCTCGAGCACCGAGACCAACACCGCAGGCACGCCGGCGTCTCGCTGCATGGAGGCCGCACCGGCGGCCAGCCCGCCAAGGAATGTCCCGCTCACGAGCACGCCGATCGGATGCAACCCGGCCAGCAGCGCGACCGCAATCGCGGTGAACCCGTAGCCTGGGGAGAGGTTGTCGTACAACGCGCGCGTCACCCCAAGCACCTGCACGGCACCAGCGAGTCCGGCCAACGCCCCGCTCCAGAGAAACACCTGGGTGGACAACCGGGCGGTATCAACCCGACCAGCCACAGCCGCAGCGGATGCATTGGCCCCGAGGACGCGAATCCGGAATCCCCCGGCAGTCTGCGTGAAGTACCGGTGCAGCACGATGGCCAGCACCACGGCGAGCGCGAACCCCACGTGCAGCCGCGTCCCGGGCAGGAGGAGCGGGAGTTCGAGCGCGCGCGGGATGGCTGCCGACTGCGGCAATACACGTGTAGGCTCCTGGAGCGGTCCGCGCACCAGCCAACTCACGACGTTCAAGGCGATGAAGTTCACCATGATCGTCGTGATCACCTCGAGCACCCCGAACCGCCGCCGCAACCAGGCGGGACCCGCCGCGCAGGCGGCCCCCGTCACCAGTCCGGCCGCCAGCACCGGGACGATGCCAAGTGGCCCGAGCGTGTCACCAAGTGCCAGGGCGACGGCCGTGGCGGCGGCCGCACCACCCAGCAGCTGTCCGTCGGCGCCAACATTCAGGATCCCGGCGCGAAAGGCGAGGGCCACGGCAAGCCCGGCGATGATGATCGGCACCGCCCGCACCAGGGTCGACGACGCAAAGACGCCCGGCGACGCCACGGCCCCGCGCACCATCGCGCTCAGCGCGGCACCCACGTCGAATCCGCCAAGCACCAGGAGGAGCGCCAGCAGCGCGACCACCCCGGCCGCGGCCCCGAGCGCGGGCCCCGCGTGCGCGATCCATCGGGGAACACGCGACGGCGTGACCACGCGCCTAACGATTACGCGGGAAGACCCGGTAGTTCACCACGCCGGAGTCACAGACCGTCTGCGCTTCCGAATACGGGATGGCAAAGTACGTGTAGGCCCGCACCGTGCTGCGCACACGCTGGCAGGGAATCGCCCCACTGCTGTCCCCTCGCGCGGCGAGCGGCAGGGTGTCCACCCGCATCACGCGCGTGGCGCGGACCAGCCCGAGGCGCTCCAGCGGGTGATTCCACAACGTGCGCGCGATCGACTGCGCATTGAACGCCTGCGCCTGCGCCGACGTGGGCAGGTGCGCGATCCCATTCCCGATCACCCAGCGCGGCACGGCAGCCCCGAGCGTGAAGACCACCACCTTCCACGCCACGCCGATGGCGAACAGCACGAGCCACGGACGCCAGCGGCGCCGCTGGGTTCCTGCGGGAGGTGGGGTTACGTCGGGGCCATCGCCACAACCTATTCAACCGTCGCTGGTCGCAGTCAGTGCCCGGCGACTCGACTCATCACGGGCCAATCGGCGCATCGCCAGGATGCCCAGCGCCGGCCCGATGGCGAGCGGCATGTAGGCCATCTCCCATCCCCACGCGGAGCTCCACCCGGGCACCAGCCTGATCGTGACAACCGTCAACAAGAACCCCAATGCGGTCTGGATGGTCACGCTGGTGCCGACGTACGCGCGGTCCGACCATTCAGTGACCGCTGCGGAAAATTGCGCGGAATCCGCAACGATGCTCATACCCCAAACCACCGCCACGGCCACCAACACCACGGCCGGGCCGTGCATGAGGGGCCCAATGGCCAGGGCACATGCTCCGCTCACGGCCATCGCGACAATGCTCGTTTGTGCCCGGCCAAGCCGATCGGCAACGAGCCCGGCCCACACACATCCCACCCCACCGGCGCCAATGGTCAGGAACGAGAGGGCCGCCGCGCTCGCGGTCGGCCAACCGCGCTCACTGGCAACGGCTCCAAAGAACAGGCCGATCGAGCTCCACATCGCGTAGAGCTCCCACATGTGTCCGAGATAGCCACCGGTCGCCAGCATCACCTGGCGGTTCCGCCACACGCGGCCGAGCGCCCGGGGGTCGAACGGCACCGATGGCGCCTGGTGCGGCCCCTCGGTCACCCGCCAGGCAAACACGACCGCACCAGCCGCCGCGCACGCCGCAGCGAGCAGCTGGAAGCGGCGCCAGTCGTCCGGGGCGACCGCCAGGCGAAGCAGGTGCGGCACCGCCGAGCCCAACGTGGTGCCCGCTACCAGCACGCCAATCGCCAGGCCGCGGCGCGTCAGGGTCCAGCCAGCGGCGATCTTGATCCCCGGCGGATACACCCCTGCCAGGGCCATCCCGACGACGATGCGACAAACCAGCGCATGCGTCATCCCGATTCCCGGCAGGACCAGGGCCGCCGTGGCCAGCGCGGCTACCAAGGCGCTCCCGGCGGCGAGGCGGCGCGGACGCCAGCGATCTGCGAGCAGGAAGGCCGCGGAGATCATGCTCCCGGCGACAAAGCCCAGCTGCACGGCGAGCGTAAGCCACAACTTCTCACCTGCTCCCCATTGTTGGACCATCAACGGCGCCGTCACGGTGGCACTGAACCATGGCGACATGCCCAGCACCACGGCGACCACGAGGATCGCCGTTTCCCGCCCGGCGTGCCGCGTGCTCATGCGACCCGTGGTGCGCTCGCCCCGATCATCGCCCGCCCGATCGTTTCCCGGTCCCCGGCAATCTCCCGCACCTGTCCCGCGTGGACGACCCACACCCGGTCGGCGACCGACAACACCTCATCCAGGTCGGTCGAGTAGCAGACCACCGCCACCCCGGCGTCCGCAGCCGCGCGTAGTTGGTCAAGCACGGCGGCCGTGGCGCGCACATCCAGCCCTCGCGTGGGATTCTCCGCAACGATGGCGTCGGGCCGCGGGTCGAGTTCGCGCCCAAGTACCAGCTTCTGCTGGTTGCCGCCCGAGAGGGTGCCCACCACGTCATCCACGCTTTCCGACCGGACGTCGAACGACTGCCGGACCTGGTCCGCCCGCCTCGCCACCGCGTCCCAGTCCAGGGCGCGCGCCGTGGAGAGCCCCCGCAGGGCAAGGTTTTCGGTGAGCGTGAACTCGAGCACGGCCGCGTCGCGGTGCCGGTCCTCCGGGATGAACGACACGTCGCCGGGGCGCCGTACCTCGCCCGATGTGGGATCTCGCCGACCGGCGAGGAGCCGCAACAGGGCCGCCTGGCCGGCCCCCTCAACTGCAGCGATCCCCAGCACCTCGCCGGCGTGGACCTCGCCTGTGGTCGGGTGGAGCAGCACCTGGCCCGAAGGAGCGAGCACGCTCGCGTTGGTGAGGGAGAGGACCACCGGTCCCGCGTGACGCTCGCCACGTCGCGGGGCGAACGTGCCGACATCACCGCCGAGCATGGCGCGCACCAACTCGGTTTCGGGACTGGCCGACGCGGCGGCATCCCACACCGTGCGACCCGCGCGCAGGACGGTTACCTGGTCGGCCACCGAAAGCGCTTCGCGCAGTTTGTGCGTGATCATCACGATGGCGCGGCGGCCATCGGCGACGAATCGCCGCATCCACGCCAGCAACGCCTCAACCTCCGGGGGCGCCAGAACCGCCGTCGGTTCGTCGAGGATGAGGACGCGCACGTCGCGCGCCACCGCCTTGAGGATCTCCACGCGTTGTTGCGCCCCCACCGGCAGGTCACGCACGAGCAGCTCGGGATCCACCACCAGGCCGGTCTCGTCCCCCAGCGCACGCACGCGCGCCACCGCCGTACCGCGTCGCCATCGACCACCATCGCCTAACGACACATTCTCGGCGACGGTCATCGCCGGCACCAGGGTGAAGTGCTGGTGCACCATCCCGATCCCTCCCGCGAGGGCGTCGGCCGCGTTGCGCCAGGTGTGCGCGGTGCCATCGACGTGCACCGTGCCCTGGTCCGGTGCCACCAGCCCGAACGCCACGCGCATCAAGGTGGATTTCCCGGCGCCGTTTTCGCCCAGCAGCGCGTGGACCGTGCCCGGGCGCACCGCCAGCGTCGCACCGTCGAGCGCCACCACGTCACCGAATCGACGGGAGATGTCGCGCAGCTCGAGCGCGAAGGTCACGATCCCGTGGGGAGGTACAGGAACTCCGTCGGGAGGCCGAACTCCCTGCCCACCACCTCGAGCAGGGCCTGCACACCGAGCGTCTCGGTGGCGTAGTGGCCAGCGTAGATCACCGTCACCCCCAACTCGGCGGCATCGACCGTGGTGTGGTGCGGTCCTTCGCCGACGATCAAGGTGTCGATGCCACAGGCGCGAGCCTCGCGCAACGTGGTGGCATCTGCACCGGCCCCGGTGACGATCGCCCATCGATGACAGTGCTGCCCCGCGACCTCATGAGACGCGCGGGCACTGCCGCCGAGCGCGACCGAAAAGGCATGCGCCCGTGACAACAGATCCATGAGTGGCAGGTCAGCTTCACCCATCACCCCGATCGGTACCCCCTGGTACTGACCGAACCGGCCGCTGACCGTCAGGCCGAGTCGGCGCGCGAGCTGCGCGCAGTTCCCCAGTTCGAGGTGCGCGTCGAGGGGCAGGTGCGAGGCGTACACCGCGATGTCGTGCGACAGCAGGTCGCGGAGTCGCTCGTAGTGATGACCCACCAGCCGCTGGTTGCCGCCCCAGAACATCCAGTGGTGCAGCACGAGGAGGTTGCCCCCCGCGGCGATCGCCGCATCGATGGTGCGACGCGAAAAGTCGACGGCCGCGACCACCTTGCGAACCGGCCCCTGATGATCGAGCTGGAGCCCGTTGAGTGCTGGCGGATAGTCCGGAAACCCGGACGACGCCAGGCGCTCGTCCAGGAGCGCCGCGACCTGGCTGGCCGTGGGCAAACTCACTTGGTCGAGTCCCGCGAGGGGACGGGAATGATCACCGAACCGCTGGCGAGTGCCGCGACCACGGAATCCACCGCCGTGCGGGCCGTGGCGGGGAGCTGGCCCTCCACGGCAGGGTTCAAGACCAATCGCACGACGCGACTCGCCGTACCGAGCGCGACGACGCGTGGAACGAAGGTCCCTGCCTTCACTTCGCGCGCGATGTCGATGAAGGCCAGCGGCAGGTCGATCAACACGCTGCCTAACGTCACCTCGGGAGCTATCCCGTTCTGGTCGGCGTTGGAGCCGAAGACCCAGGCCTTCTTTGACTCCCGCGCGGCCTGGAATACTCCCAGGCCGGCGGCGTCGGCGTTCTGGAAGATCACGTCGACTCCGGCGGCGATCTGTGCCAGGGCCTGCTCCTTTCCGGCGGTGACATCGTCCCAGTTGCCGACGTAGGAGATCGAGACGCGGATGTCCGGCTTCACGGATCGTGCGCCGTTGGCAAATGCTTCGAACGACGACTTCACCGGCGGCAGCTCCGTGCCACCGATCGCGGCGAGACGGCCGGTCTTCGTCATGTGAGCCGCGAGCACGCCGGCCGCATACGAGGGTTCCTCGAAAGCAAAGCGAATTCCCGCGAGGTTGGGTCCGGTCGTGCTTCCCGATGTGGTGATGAACAGGGTCTTCGGGTATTCGGGAGCGACGCGCATCGCGGCGTCCTGGAACTCGAACCCATGACCGAAGACGACGCGGTATCCTTGCGCGCCGTACTGCCGGAAGTTCTCCTCGAACTCCGCAGGGTCTTCGTCTGGATGTGACTCACGCCGGCCCCCAGCGAATCACGGATGCGCAGGAGTCCATCGTAGGCGCCCCCGTTCCATGACTTGTCGCTAATGGGGCCCGGCGTGAGCAACGCCACGCGGAACGCGTCACTGGCCGGGGCCTCGCTCTTCTGGCAGCCGAGCACGACGGCAAGGACGGCGAGGGTGGTGCAACGGATCAGGCGCATGAGACGGACCCCTCGTGAGGTCAGGCGTCGGCCGCGAGGCGGATGGCCGGGGAGCCCTGTGCACGGGCTGCGGCTTCGCCCATTCGGACGGTGCCGTTGATCTGCCCGCCTTCGAACACCACGATGCTGCGTGTGTTCACGTCACCTTCAATAGACGCCGTGGCCTGAAGTTCCACCCGCTCGGTGGCGACGATGGAACCGACCACCCTGCCGCCGAGGACGGCGTCAGCGGCGTGGATGTCGCCGAGGATCACGCCAGACTTGCCGAGTAGGACCTGTCGTGCGCCGCGCACGGCACCCTCGATGGTTCCCTCGACCTTCACGACGCCGTTGGATTCGATATTCGGAGCGGGTCATGGTTCGCTCGTTGCTGGGCTTGTTGAAGATGGACATGGAGGGGCTCAGGCGTCGTCGAGGGGAGTTCCGAGGACCAGCTCGACGAGGCGGTGGAGGTCGTCGGCCGAATAGAAGCTCAGCATCACGGCTCCCTTGGAGCCGGGCTGGAAGTCGATGCGGACATCGGTCTGGAGTCGTCGGCGCAGCAGTTCGGTGAGGCGCCGCAGTTCGGCGTCGTGGGCGGAGGCGCTGCGTGGTGTGGCGGGCGTCGTCGGCTTGCCGGAGGTGGCGGCCGGCCGGGTGTCGTGGGCGAGCCGCTCGACCTGGCGCACGTTGAGTCCCTCGTCGACCGTCCGCTTGGCCACCTCGATCATGGCGCGCTCGTTAGGCAGGGCGAGCAGGGCGCGGGCGTGGCCGAGGGTGAGCTGGCCCTCGCGGACGAGCTTGCGGATCCCCTCGGGGAGGGTGAGGAGGCGGAGGAAGTTGGCGACCGTGGAGCGGTCCTTGCCGACAGCATCTGCGACCTGCTGCTGGGTGTGGCCGAAGTCGCGGGTGAGGCGTTCGTAGCCGAGGGCCTCGTCGATCGGGTTGAGGTCGGCGCGTTGGAGGTTCTCGACCATGGCGAGGACCAGCATGTCCCGGTCGTCGAACTCCTTGACGATGGCGGGGATGGCGCTCCAGCCGAGCCGGGTGGCCGCGCGCAGGCGCCGTTCACCTGCTACCAACTGATAGGTACCTTCGGCCCCCTGGCGGACCGTGATCGGCTGGAGGAGCCCCGAGGTGCGGAGGCTCTGCTCGAGTTCCTGCAACTCCTCGGGGTTGAACGAGCGCCGCGGCTGGTACGGATTGGGCTGAATCGCGGCGATGGGCAGCTCGCGCAGCGCACTCGGCGGCGCGGCCTCGGCCGCGGCCTGTGGAGCGGCGGCGGCTGGGGCAGCGGCGGGTGGTCCGGCGGCAGCAATGAGGGCCTCAAGGCCTCGTCCGAGGCGTCGCGGCTTCTCAGCGGGGGTCATGGTTCAGGGAAGGTGATGGCAAGCCAGTTGTGCAGATGTGGAAGCTGGTGTGGAACGTCAAGTATGGGGTTCGACCGGTCGATCAGGAGAAACGTACGTTTGCGTTCTGCTAATAACCTCCTTTGCCAATGACAGATAGGTCGATGAACCCACTGAAGCAATGTCGTAGGAGATGATAGGCTTGCCGAACGACGGAGCCTCTGCGAGGCGCACGTTTCTGGGGACAACTGCCTTGAAAACCTTGTCGCCGAAGTATGCCCGGGTATCGGCTGCGACCTGGCGAGAGAGGTTGAGTCTGGCGTCGAACATGGTGAGGAGGACGCCGTCGATGACCAGTTGGGGGTTGAGCCCCTTCTGGATCAGGTCAATGGTCTTGAGCAGGTGCGAAATCCCCTCGAGGGCGAAGTACTCGCACTGGAGCGGGATCAAGGCTCCATCCGCCGCCGTCAGCATGTTGAGGGTTATGAGGCCGAGCGATGGTGGGCAGTCGATGAGGATGAAGTCATATTGGGGCCTCAGCTCAGCGATCGCCTTTCGCATCTGGTGCTCGCGACTTTCGACGCCGACCAGCTCGACCTCTGCGCCGGCCAGGTCTGGGGTGGCGGGCATCAGGTCGAGCTTGGCGAAGTGAACGCCTCGCCGGATGGCCTCGGCAACCGGGCAGAGCTCCAGGAGGACATCGTAGGTGGTGTAGCCGATCTCCTCGGGCGTGATCCCCAGCCCGGAGGTCGCATTCCCCTGGGGGTCGGCGTCAATCAGGAGCGTGCGCTGCTCAGCGGCAGCCAGTGAGGCTGCGAGGTTCACGGCGGTCGTGGTCTTTCCGACGCCGCCTTTCTGGTTGGTAATCGCGATGACTCGTGACACGCCGGCCGCTGGTGGATCTGGGGGGCGGAATATGGGTGTGAACGGGGCAGGGGGCTAGGAGTGTTTCACGTGGAACTTCCCAGTAGCGGCGCCTGTCCTGGGAGCCTGGGAGGTGGCGGCACAGTCATTGTTTCACGTGAAACGAGGCAACTCCACATTGTGGACACCTTGTGGAGTACCACTGCCACCCGCGCCTTCCCCTCCCAAACGGCTCCCCTGCCCATGCCTTCACGGCTAGAGGGGGACCCATGAACGCCCCAATCGGCGGCCAGTCCAGGCAGATTGTCTGCCGGGCTCTGCCGGGCCGCCCGTTGGCGAGGGCGAGACGGCGGACGTCGTCAGGCCTTCCATGAACCGGGGCAAAGTTCACCCTGGGGGCCGTCCACGCCTATCCCGAGGGTGATAACTCATATGCGCAGGCAGCCGACTCCCACCGGAATGCTGAAGTACCCGCCAGATGGCTATTACCGGGTGCATCCCACGGACATGACCACCTGGAAGGCGTGCAAGTGCAGCCCGTCCTGCGGACTCAAACCCGGACAATGCCTCACCAGAGGGTGTCGGTGCCACGCCTGCTACTGGGCGAATCCCGAGAACCCGACCTTCATTCGGTTCCTGCGTCACGATCCGGATGATCCGGTCTCGTAGGAGATCGCGGTATCTCTGCGACCGCTGCTTCGGTTACGTCCTCCGACGAGCCAAGCTCAGGGTCGAGCGCTCCACTCCGCCAACGCGGAATCCCGGTTGATCGGGACAAACACAGGCGGAGAGCCTGCGCTCCCGTCCGCGGAGCGGAGCAGGTACCACGGACGCCGCGGATCCCGGAGCTCCTCGTGGCGGGCGTTGAGATCGTGCAGGTCCTTGAGGTAGACGTTGGAGCCCCAATCCCTGGCGAGCAGTCCGACCCAGATGAAGGTGCCGGCCCGGTCCTCGAGGACTCGCTGCTGACATCGGGCTGAGTACGGCCGCCCCGGGAGCGCTCGCTCTGATTGGTCCGGCGACCAAGGCGACGGGATCAGCCTGGCAGAGTCACCGACAAGCCGGCTCCAGTCCACCTCGGTGGCTGCCGCCCCCCGCTCCCGACCCTGCAGTGCCTCGTCCAGTGCACATGCATCGACGCTCCTGTAGACCCACTCTGCTTGCGAGCGCGACACACCAACAGCCCATAAACGAGCCATCAACTGTGAACCCCAGCTCTCTCGCACCAATACCACAGCTTCCCGCACGCCAGCCTGTTCGGCCATCCGTGTCACCGGCCACCTGAGCGGCGCGAGGCCGGCAGCGTACTGCCTCCCTCGGTCGCCCATGACGCTCATACCAGCCAGGGCGACCGCCGCGACGGACGCTCCGACCACAAAACCACGCGCCCCGGGCCATCTCCTCACCACCGCCCCGGGCGCCCGAGCAGCAAACCACGCGCAGAGCGGCACCAGCAGGAAGACGAAACGGGGGCCCAGGTAGAACCCATCATGCCAGTAAAGACCATATAACCCGCACACCAACAAGCCAGTAAAGAGCCAATTTCGCTCAAATAGCCGCCCACTCCAGGAAAGTAAGGCGCCGAGCAATACGATCAGCAGGCTCGGGAGCGGGGTCTCGAAGAGATAGGTCTGCAGCCGAAGGAGATAGAGGCTCACCAGCTCCACCCCGGTCGCCGGCGTGTGGGGCATCCCCCACGGCGACGCGTGGAAGCCCAGCCCGTGCTCGGCGCCCCACAACTTCTCGTACGCGAAGAGCAGGGGGTCCCCGGTCGTCGCCTGGTTGTACCACAATAGAATCCCAAGCGGGATCGACATCGCGCACAACATCGCGATTGCATGTGCCCATCGTTCGGTGCCGCGCACGAGGCGCCAGGCCACCCACGCTCCGATCGGCAGCGCAACCGCGAGGGCATCCACCGGTCGCACCGTCGCACCGCATCCCAGCGCGAGGCCAATGACAATCGCCATGGCGATCGACGCGCGCTCCGCATGACGCGTCGCACCCCACCAGGCGAGCAGGGGCCAGGCACAACGTCCCCACGTGGTTCATGTGGGACGCGGCCATGAACGCCATGAACGGCGCGAGGGCAAACACCACGACGCTGCCTAACGACACGGCCGCACTGGCCCCGGAACGTCGCACGATCGCCCAGAAGAGCGCGACACTCACGCCGCCCAGTGCCGGTCCCACGAGCCACGGGCTCCGAGCCACACCCCGGGCACCAGCAACAACGGTCCCCGGGGGAAACTGGGCATACCACTTTCCGTCGGAATCGAGCACATGCAACGCGCTCGAGAACTCGGGAAAGGCCGGTGCGTCGAGGTAGAGACGGCCCTGCGCAAAGATCCTGGCCTGGATCACCTGCGCGATTTCATCCAAATGGAGCGGTGTCCCGTCGAAGACGAACCACGCGATGCACGCATACAGCAGGAACGCCAGGCCGCCGAGGAACGCACCCGCGCCGACTGGTCGGCGCATGGAGAGGTTCGCCAGCGAGTCCCACCATCGCGCCGTGAACGAGATCCGTCGACCGAGGATGGCCGTGACCAGCCCTACTCCAACGACAATCGCGGTCCCGCTCAGCCACCCACTCGCCACCTGCGCGTACCACGGCGCCTGGCGGCCGCCGGGGATCCAATTCACGATCGGGAAGAACCCGAACGCCACCAACAGGGCAGCCAGGAGCCACCCGGTGGGGTCCGGCGAAGGTTGGGGGCGGGTTCGGTCACATTGTCAGGACGTTTCCCCTGCCGCACGTGCAACGCGCCGCCAGCGTTCCACCTCGAGCACGATGTTCTGGAGATCGGAAGGGCTCACTCCCGGGACGCTGGCCGCCTGCGCCAGGGTTCGCGGCCGGAGTCGGGCCAGCTTCTGGCGCGCCTCGAACGAGACTGAGCGCATCTGTTCATAGGGCACCTCCTCCTCCAGCTGAAAGGCCCCCATGCGCTGGAGCTTTTCCGCCGCCGACCGCTCGCGAGTGAAATACCCCGCGTACTTGATCTGCAGCTCCGCGCTCACGACGGCGTCGGCGCTGAGTCCTGCTCCAACCCCGGATGCGCTCAGGAGCGCGCTCAACTCCACCCCCTGCCGACGCGCCAGCTCCACCACCTTGACCGAGTGGGGAATCGGGCTGCTCGCCAGGGACGCCAGGAGCGGATTCGCGATATCCGGCCGAATACTCGTCTCGTCGGCCAGGCGAAGCGCCTCATCCTCGGCACGCATGCGCTCCGCCGCCATCGCCTGCTCGGCGTCAGAGAGCATGCCGAGTTGAGTGGCCAGCGGGGCAAGGCGCCGGATCGCATTGTCCTGTCGCACGGTGAGCCGGAACTCGGATCGCGAGGTGAAGAGCCGGTAGGGCTCGTCCACGCCGCGGTGCACGAGGTCGTCGACGAGGACGCCGATATACGACGTCTCCCGACCGAGCGAAAACGGCGGTCGTCCCTGCGCACGCAATCCTGCGTTGATCCCCGCGACCAGTCCCTGCCCCGCAGCCTCCTCGTACCCGGTGGTCCCGTTGATCTGCCCGGCGAAGAAGAGCCCGGGAATCGCCCGAACTTGCAGTGACGGATCGAGCTGGGTCGGCGGGAAATAGTCGTATTCGATGGCGTAACCTGCCCGCGTCATCCGGACGTCGCGCAGGCCAGCCACCGAACGCAGCACCTCGAGCTGCACCTCAGCCGGCAACGAGGTCGACATCCCGTGCACGTACAACTCGGCGGTGTCGTGCCCCTCGGGCTCAAGGAAGATCTGGTGGCGTTCGGCAGCCGGGAACTTCACGATCTTGTCCTCGACCGAAGGACAGTACCGCGGTCCCATCGCCCCAATCGCGCCGCCGTACATCGCCGACTTGCCGATGTTGTTGGAGATGATCTCCTTCCCCTCACTCTCCAGGAAGGTGATCCAGCAGTTCAGTTGCTCCGGATGACGGCTGTCGCCATTCTGGCGCCTAGGAGTCTCCCAGAAGTGTGACCAGGAATAGTCGAAGGCTTCGACCTCGGAGTGCTGTTCCTCGAGGGCGGAGTAGTCCACCGACCGGCCGTCGATGCGCGGAGGGGTGCCCGTCTTGAACCGTGCGACGGTGAGCCCGGCCGTCTCCAACTGCTCGGCAAGGTGCGTTGACGAGTTCTCCCCCGCCCGTCCGCCGGCGATGCGCGTTTCCGTCCCGATGTGGATCCGGCCGCGGAGGAAGGTGCCTGTGGTGATGACCACGGCCTTTGCACCGAACTGTCGGCCTTCCAGGGTGGCGACGCCGTGGAGTTCTGCGCCGTCGATCAGGAGGCTGGCGACCGTTCCCTGGATCGTGTGGAGCCCTTGCTGTTCCTCGATCAGCGTCCGGGCGGCGCGGCGATACAGCCCGCGGTCGCACTGGGCTCGTGGGGCCCAGACCGCGGCGCCCTTGCTCCGGTTCAGCATTCGAAACTGGATCATCGCCAGGTCAGTCGCGCGGCCCATGATCCCACCCATGGCATCGACCTCTCGCACGACCGTTCCCTTGGCCACACCGCCGATGGCCGGATTGCACGACATCTGGCCGATGGTCTCGAGGGCGCTCGTGATCAGCCCCACTCGGCAGCCCAGTCGGGCGGCGGCGACGGCGGCCTCCGTGCCGGCGTGGCCGGCCCCGACCACAATGACGTCGAAATCCTGCTCGGTCCGCGTCGACCCCATGGAACGCAAGCTAGCAACGTCCGCAAGCAATGCGGGCCGTTGGCCGGCGAAGGATCAGGCGATCGGGCGGGCCACCAGTTCGTCGAGATCGAGGTGCCCGACGAATGGCTCCACGGCCTCGCCGAGTAGCAGCTTGCGAGCAAACCACGCGAGCTGCCCGGCGGCCAGGCGGGCCTCTCCGGCTAACTGCGGGTAGCCACCAAGCGTCGTGCCCACCCCCTCCAGCGAGCGCCGCGAGCGCTCGGAGATCGCGTCCCATCCGCCAAGCCACACGGTCAGCGCCCGAAGGAACTCACTCGCGGTCGCATACGCGTCCCGTGGGGGCTGCGGGCCCGTGACTCGACCATGAAAGGCCGGCAGCCGGGGATGTGTCGCGTACGGCTCGAGACTCAGGAAGCCGCGTTCGTCGCCGGCGAAGATGATGTTGAGCCGACGTTCCCGGGCCTTCTCGCGCATGAGGTACTTGAGCGGGAGGCTGTCGCACTCCTCGATCAGGAGGTCGAGTCGGTCGAGGAAGGCGTCGACATTGGCCGGCGTGACGCCCTCGGTGTACACACGGAGCCGCAGGTATGGGTCGATCTTCACGATGCGTCGCGCAACGAGGATCGCCTTGTTCTGTCCGAGGTCGTCGAAGCCGGCGCCGAGGCGGTTGAGGTTGGACAGGTCGAGCGCGTCGAAGTCGGCAAGCACCATCTCACCGCAGAGGTGCTCCTGAGCGACGGCGACCGCGGCCTCGCCGCCAACCGACAGCCCCACCACGCCGACACGTCGTGAGCGCAACAGGTCCTGTTCGTCGCGCGTGATCTTCTCCCGGTTGCGGCTCGTGATCACCTCGAGATACGACTCGGGGTCGAGGAGGTGCACCAGGCGTAGCTCCCACGGGAGCAGGACCCAGAGTCCGCACGCATCCACATCGCCCGCGCGGACGACGTGGTCGGCGATGCATCTCCCGCGATCATCGGCCGTTCCGCCAGGGAGTCGCACCGCGGCCAGGTCGGCGAGCTGCCGATCGATGGAATCCACCAGGGTTATCGCATGTTCGAGACACAGCGCTTCGAGCTGCGGTCGCTCACCCGGCGCCAACTGAACGAAGACCGGTTCGTACGACGTCATCGCATCGGCAAGCACGGTCGCCACACACGCGCGAAACGCCGCGAGGTCAAACACCTCACGTGGTCCTGCTGCCACTGCCGTCACAGCGCCAGCTCCCAGGTCTGGCCGACGAGGTCGTGGCCGAACGTGTGGTGTGCCTCCTCGTGCACGAGGCGGTAGCCCTCGTGCTGGTAGATGCGCCGCGCGGCGTGGAGGATCGAATTGGTCCAGAGGGTGATCGCCTGGTATCCGGCCTCGCGAGCGAACTGGGTGCACTCGCGTACCAGTCGTTGGCCGATCCCGAGTCCGCGCGCGCGCTCATCAACGAAGAGCAGCCGGAGTCGTGCGACGCGGTCGCGCTCCCGATGCCGCATCAGGAAGACGGAGCCGACGCGCTCTCCCTCGCGCTCGGCGATCCAGCATCGCTCGCGGTCCGGCTCGAAGTGTCGCAGGAACTGCGCGACGATCTCGGCACAGAGCGCCTCGTACTCGCTGGTCCACCCGAACTCGCGGTTGTACAGGCGCGCCTGCTGCTCGACGACCCACCCCATGTCGCCGACGTGATGCGGGCGGAGGACATACGGTACGCGCGGTTCCTGGCGATCGCCCAGGACGGCCTCGAGCTGGGATAGCGCCGTCACCAACCGTTGCTGGTCGTCCTCGGCCAGCCCGGCGAGCATGGACCCGACCTCGGCTTGCGAGGTGGCGTTGAGCTGCGCGAAGGCCTGGGCGCCGCGCTCGCTCAGCGAGAGCAGGTAGTGGCGCCGGTCCTCGGGCGACTTGCGCTTGCGTACAATGCCGCGTCGCACGAGGGATCGGAGGACGCGACTCAGGTACCCGGCATCGAGCCCGAGCGCGGCACCGAGGGTGCTGGCCGTGGCCTGGTCTCGCTGGGCGAGTTCGTAGATGAGCCGCCCTTCGGTGAGGCTGAAGGGGCTGTCGAGGAATCCCTCGTGGAGGAGCCCGATCCGCTTCGTGTACAGGCGACTGAAGCGGCGCACGGTCTCGATTCGTGCGTCCATATGGCGTGTGGCCAGGCGTGGGTTGGAAACGGCAAGAGTCGACGTCCGGTACTTGCTAGAGTACATCGAATGCTTGCCATAGGCAAGTATTATGACGCCCGCGCCATTCCCCGGCCGCATGCCCCCTGCGGAAAAGCACGGGGGGCCCGTTAGACTCCCGCCATGCCGCTTCCTCTTGCCGCCGAGTATCCGTCCCTCGTCATTCGCCGCGAGGCGTTTGAGCGCACTGGCCTGAACCGGACCGCGTTCGATGAACGCCTTGGGCTGACGGATGAGGAGTTCCGCGTCGAAGGGGCCCTGATTGTCATCGGACCTATCCATGAAACCGATGCCCTGCCCCAGGTCATAGAGGAACTGGAGCGGGCGGGGCTCACCTACTTCGACGACTTCTTCGACCTTTCGGGGAACTGGCCGGCCTGGCTGCGGCTCTTCGCCATGGGTTCATAGGTCACCGGATCGACGTCGGTTGTCAGCGGCCCGCGTCGCAACAACCCTACCCATCCGCAGCGCAAGCACCAGCTCTTGCGGAACCACGGCAGCCAGTGGTCGTGTAGGCGCGAGGCCACGCGCACCGTGGGCGCGTCACAGTCGATGCACCGATCTCCCTGGGGCAGCAACACCAGGAACACGAAGGTGGCCGCAATGACGCGAAGGACGAAGAGTCCCCCAATGACCGCGACGAATATGGTGGCTTCGGTCATGGGTCAGTGGGTAGACGGCAGACGGCAGACGGCAGGAAGCCGCGTGTAGCGTGCCTTGTAGCTTACCGCGTCTCCAGCACCATGGACAGGTCGTTGTTCAGCTGTGACACGCCGAACTCGATGGCGCGTCGCTCGCAATAAGACGATGTCCGCCACGGTACCGCGCCCTCCACGAAGCCGACGTGTCCTCCGACATCAACGAACTCCGTGACCAGCGCCGAATTCCGTCGGGCAATTCCCTCGACGTCGTATAGCAGGTCCGGGGGATGAAATGGATCGTCGTGCGACGACAACAGGAGCGTCGGGACGCGAACGCCTCCCAGGAAGTTGATGGCGCTGCTCTGACGGTAGTAATCGGCGGCGTCGGCGAAGCCATGCACCACGCTCGTGTAGGCATCGTCAAACGACCACATCGAGTTGGAACGGCGGATCGCCTCCGGATCTGCCAGGCCCGGGAACTGCGCGACCTTGGCGAGGGCCTTTGGACGGAGCGTCTTGAGAAACCAGTTGGTGTAAAACGACGCGTGGGTGTCGAGGTGCTGGCAGGATCGTGCCAGGTCAAACGGCACGCTAATGGCCGTGGCGGCGGTGATAACCCCTTCGAGCGCCTCGCCCTGTTCGCCGAGGTACTTGAGGAGCACGTTCCCGCCCAGCGAGACGCCGGCCACGATGAGCGGCGCGTCGGGCCGCTCGTTCTTCAATCGCTCGACAACCATCGCCACGTCCGTGGTCTCGCCGCTGTGGTAGGAGCGTGCCTGGCGATTGGGTTCGCCGCTGCATCCGCGGAAGTACAGGAGATTGGACTCCCAACCCCGCGCCGCCGCCAACTTCAGGATCGGGAGGATGTAGTGCGAGCGGAGACTACTCTCCAATCCATGCAGCAGGAGGAAGGTCGGGGCGTCGGGTGAGGACGCGTCCATCCGCTGGATATCGAGAAAGTCGTCGTCCGGGGTGATCCAGCGCTCACGCCGAAGAGGCAGTGCTGGAAGGCGCCGGGCCAACCGACCCCAGATCGTCTGGAGGTGCGGATTGACCAGCCACGGGGCAGGACGGTACGGGCGATGGCGCGCGGGGGGGTGCATAGGGTGATTACAATGACAGCTCGCGAGGGATTCGGGAACCACCCGGCGCCGAGTTTTCAGCGCGAAAGCGCAGCTTTCCTTATGGAAGTCCAGATCTTCGGAACGAAGAAAAGCGCAGAAACCCGGAAGGCCCTTCGCTTCTTCAGTGAGCGACGGGTGAAAACGCATTTCGTCGACCTGAACGAGCGGGCCGCCGCTCTGGGTGAGTTGCGCCGGTTCGCCCAGAAGTTCGGGGTCGCTGCCCTGATCGATCGGGATTCCCGCCGCTTTCTGGATCTGGGGCTGGCACAGGCCCGCTACGGCGACGATCGGTGGCTGGAAAAGCTGGTCGAGGAGCCGCTCATGCTAAAAACCCCACTCGTACGTTTCCAGCACCAGTTGACCCTTGGGGTGGACGAGGCGGTATGGAAGGGTTGGGTGGGGCGCTGATGCACGCGAGGCACCACGGGTGACGCAGCTCTCGCTGTCCGGGGTCGGCGTTCAATACGGCGCGACGACCATCCTCTCAGGCGTCACCTGCACCATTGGGGCAGGGGAGCGCTGGGGGCTGATCGGGCGCAATGGGTCGGGGAAGACCTCCCTCTTCCGGTTGATCACCGGCGCTCAGGCGCCGAGCGTTGGGTCGATCGCGCGGACCCCCGGGCTCCGGTACGCGGTGCTGGACCAGCATCGCGAGTTCCCAGGCGCGACCACGATCTGGGAGGCGGTCGCCGAGGCGTTCCGCTCGCTGATTGACCTGGAGCTGGACCTCGCCCTGCAGGCCAACGCCCTGGCCGAGGCGGGCGCCCACGCCACGAAGGCGCAGCTCGACCGGTACTCGCGCGACCTGGAGCGGTTCGAGCGCGACGGGGGATACACCTACACATCGACAGTAGACGCCGTCCTCGAAGGGTTGGGTTTCAGCGCGGCGGCCGCGCGCACGACACCGCTGGTGCACCTCAGTGGCGGTGAACGTGGCCGGGTGGCGCTGGCCCGTCAGCTGGCCATCCCCGCCGACGTGCTTCTCCTCGACGAACCGACGAACCACCTGGACCTCGAGACGACGGCCTGGCTGGAGGAGTTCCTGCGCACCTCACGCGAGACGCAGCTGATCATCTCACACGACCGGGCCTTCCTCGATCGCGTGGTCGACCATGTGCTGCACCTGGAGGACCTCAGCGCCCAGGCGTACACCGGTGGTTATGCGGCGTTTGTCCAGCAACGCGGCGAGCGACGCCTGTCGCAGCAACGCGCATTCGACAAGCAGAGCAAGTCGATTGCGCGCGAGGAGGACTACATCCGGCGCAACATTGCCGGGCAGAACACCAAGCAGGCCCAAGGGCGACGCAAGCGCCTCTCCTGGCTCCCGCGCCTCACGCCACCCCCAGACGATGCGTCGGCCATGTCCGTGCGCTTCGAGCCCAGCGCCCGAGGCGGGGACCAGGTGGTGGCCTTCGAGCGCGCGAGCGTGTCGATCGGTGACCGCGTGCTGCTCAAGCCCTTCACCAACTGGGTGCGGCGCGGCGACGTAGTCGGCCTCATTGGTCCCAACGGGACGGGCAAGACGACGTTGCTGCGCACGATCGTTGGGGTGCGGCCGCCGACACACGGCGAGATCCGCGTTGGTGGGGCGATCCAGCCGTCGATCTACACGCAGGACTTTGCCAACGTCCCGCGCGACCGCTCCATCTACGACGTGATCGGGGCGTTGCGTCCGATGTGGGAACGTGGCGCCATTCAGGGGCACCTCGGTCGCGTGCAGTTCTCCGGCGACGAGGTGAAGCGCTCGACGTCGTCGCTCTCGGGTGGTGAGCTGGCGCGGGTGGCACTCGCGATGATGATGCTCGACGGGGCCAACTTCCTGATCTTCGACGAGCCGACGAACCACCTGGACGTCGAGTCGATCGAGGAACTGGAAGACGCGATCGAGTCATATGAAGGCACTGTCCTCCTGGTTTCGCACGACCGGGAGTTGCTTCGCAAGCTCGTGACGCGGGTCTGGGAGCTGCGCGACGGCGAGATGCGGGTGTTTGATGGAGACTTCGTCGAGTGGGAGGACTTTCGCGCGCGGGAGCAGGCCACCGCTGCGAAGCGGGCGTCGGACGTGGCCGCTGCCGAGCGCGAACGCGAGAAGGACCAGGCTCGGCTCCGTGCGCGCGACGCGCAGAAGACGAAGTCCTCCGGTCGCGATGCCCGCCGCGACCTGGAACGTGCGGAGGCCCGGGCGGCCGAGCTGGACGCCGAAGTGGCTCGGCTGACCGCGCTGTTGGCCGATCCCGGGACGTACGAAGGCCCGGACGGACGGGCGCGGGCGGAGCAGCTGAACCGCGAACTCAAGGGCGCCACCGCGAAGCTCGCGGAGGCGATGACGGCCTGGGAAGCGGCGATGGAGGCCGCTGGGGGTTAACAGCCCGGTTACTTTCCTGCACAGATGCGCAACCCGTCGAGGCTCGCCCATTCCTCCTGAACTCCTCGCCTGGGGCGGGTTTATCGCCTTTGTCCTCGTCGTGCTGGCGGTGGACCTTGGCGTCCTCAACCGCAAGGCGCACGTTGTCTCGATCCGTGAGGCGCTGACCTTCACGGCCGGGCTGTTTGTCCTGGCCCTGGTGTTCGTTGGCGTGGTGTACGTGCTCTACGAGAACCACTACCTGGGACTCGGCTCGACGGTCGACAAGCTCGATGGGGTGGTGAACGACGGGCGGTTGGCTGCCGTGAAGTTCTTCACCGGGTACGTGATCGAGATCTCGCTGAGCGCGGACAACGTCTTCGTGATCGCGATGATCTTCCAGTACCTGCGCGTGCCGTCGCAGTACCAGCACCGGGTCTTGTTTTGGGGGATCCTGGGCGCATTGCTGATGCGCGGGACGATGATCCTGCTCGGCGCCACGCTCATCGCCCGCTACCACTGGATCCTCTACATCTTCGGTGCGTTCCTCGTCATCACGGCGTGGAAGATGTTGCGCTCAGGGGACGAAGGTGCGGAAAAGGTTGGGGATTCCCCGGTCATTGGCTGGGTACGGCGCTTCTTTCCCGTCACGCCAACCTACCACGAACAGCGCTTCTCGATCGTGCAGGAGGGGAAGCGAGTCCTGACCCCGCTGGCGGTGGCGCTCGTCCTCGTGGAGACGACGGACCTGATCTTCGCGGTGGACTCGATCCCGGCGATCTTCGCGATCACGACTGACCCGTTCCTGGTCTTCACGAGCAACGTCTTCGCGATATTGGGGCTGCGGTCGCTCTACTTCGCGTTGGCCGGGGCGATCGACAAGTTCACGTACCTCAAGGTCTCGCTCGCGGCGATCCTGGGGCTTGTCGGGATCAAGATGTTGGTGGCCGACCTGCTGAAGGAGTACATCGGGCCGAGCTTCAATTTCTATCTCCTCGGAGTCGTGGCCTTGATCCTGGCGGCGGGGGTCGTCGCGAGCATCGTGAAGCAGCGTCGCGGCGACACCGAGGAGCGGGGGCTGCCGGTCGATTAGTTGACCGGCAGACGTTAGGCGATAGACGGCAGAAGATTCTTTTCTGCCCTATCTCCTGCGCTCGAGGACGTCGGTCACACGATCGGCGAGGTCCTGCCAGTGGGCGCGATTCACGCCGGTGGCTGTGGTGGCGAGGCGACGCGCATCAGCCTGGATGGAGCGCATCTGCGCCCGGGCTAGCGGCGCGATGTCGGCGCGACGGGTGTTCACTGGCGCTGGGAGCGTGAAGCCCGGCGGCGCTCCGGCGGGGACGTTTACGGGGGTCGGTGGCGCGAGCAGCGCCTCAAGTCGCTCCAGGTACACGCGATGGAGCACGCGTCGATTGGCGTCGAGCGTGCCACCGAACACCGAGCGACGCAGGTCGTCCATGTAGGTCGCCAGCGGATACGCGTTGGCGGGATCCATCGCTTCGGCATCGCCGAGGCGCGCGAGCCGCCGGGCGTCGAACAGCTGGGTGAGGATCCCGGCTTGCCGGTTGCTTAACGAGAGTGCCCCCGCCGGGAGGCCAAGGCGTTGGAGGATCCCGGGGTTGGCGAGCCAGGTGGGCGTCACGAACGCCTGGCTGGCCAGGAACTGCAGGGCGGTGCGCTGGCGTGCCATCGGCACGACCTGGTACACCGGCCCGGACTGCTCGGCGGTCTTGAGCTCGATGCGCATCCCGCCCACCCAGTTCACGACGTGGCCCATGTACTGGCTCCACATCCCTAACGTTTCGGTGTAGATCTCGTTCAACTCGGTGAAGTCCTCGCCTGGTGTTGTGGTCCATGCGACGAGGTTGGGGACGACCTTCTTGAGGTTCTCGACGGCAAACCCGGACGCGCGCACGGCATCGTCGCCGAGGTCCTCGGTCTGGGCGCGGGGGTCGATTCCGACCATCTGCTGCGGCAGGTAGCGGTAGGGCATCGGCCCGGTCTGTTCCGTGTACCACCGATTCAGGATCGGGCGTTCATCCTCCGCGGTGCGCGCGGTGGGAATCGCGCGGTATCCCCAGTTGATGATGAAGTCGTCGAAGGGGCCAAGGCGGCGAACGAAGTCTTTCGGTGCGAGCCCGTCACCGGGCTGGGCCACGTAGTTCTGCCGCGCGTAGTCCATGATCGTTGCGGACACGCCGTAGCGGCTGGTGAAGGTCACCTTGCGCAACGAATCCACGGGGAACGACGCACTGGCGATCATGTTGTGTGGGAGGCCGAGGGCGTGGCCGACCTCGTGCGTGATCACCTGCCGCATCGTCTCGCCCATGAGGTCTTCCGGGATGTCGAGGGTGCGTGCCGCGGGATTGGCGGCGCCGGTCTCGATCATCAAGCGGTTGCGATACGACCGCATGTGGTTGTGGTACCAGGTGATGTCACTCTCGATGATTTCGCCGGAACGCGGGTCCGAGGTGCTGGGGCCCACCGCGTTGCGCACCGTGGAGGCGGCCCAGCGCACGACCGAGTAGCGAATGTCTTCCGGGTCCCACTCCGGGTCCTGCGCAGGTGTTGGTGCATCGCGCGCGATGATCGCGTTCTTGAAGCCCGCCTTCTCGAAGGCCTTCTGCCAGTCTTCCACGCCACGCCGCATGAAGGGGCGCCACTTGGCCGGGGTCGCCGGGTCCAGGTAGTAGATGATCGGCTTGACCGGCTCGACGAGTTCACCGCGCGCGTAGGCCGCCGGGTCTTTCGGCTCGAGGCGCCAGCGACGGATGAAGGTCTGCGTGGCGGCCTTCTGTTCATCGAGCCCGTAGTTCACGCGTCCCACGGTGAAGAACCCGATGCGTTCATCGGCGTAGCGCGGCCGCATGGGCTCGCGCGGCAGCAACACGAGCGACTGGCGCATCTCGACCGAGAGAGTCGCCGCATTGCGGTCCGACGGTGGCTCGCCGGCGTCGAAGGTCTGCGTGTGCCGCACCTCAACGTTGAGTGGGAAGGAGCGCACGGTGTTGATGTAGCTCCGCGCGGGATCGAGGCGGCGGACCTGGTACGTGCGTCGCTGGGCTGCATTCAGGGCGCTCAGGGCCGGCGTATCGCCGCCAAAGAATTCGGTCACGTCCAGCACGGCTCCATTGGAGTCGCGCGTGAAGGCCTGGATCGGGAACGAGGCGAGGATGGGGCCGAGGTTGTTGCTCGCCACGGAGATCGCGATGGGCAACGAGTCGTCCGCCACTGCCCCGAACCCAATGGCCCGCAGCATGATGCGCTCGCCGTTCTTCTCCCAGCGTACCACCCGCTCGGCGATCGACGTTCCCGCCGAGGTGAAGCCCGCGAAGTTGGACGGGACGGCAGCCACGCGACTGACCATGAGGAAGTCGCGCCGCAGCAGCGAGTCCGGGACCTCAAAGAACCAGCGGTCCTCCACGCGATGCACCGTGATGGCCCCGGCATCGGTGACGGCGCGGTCGGTGATGACCTGCGCGTAGGGGCGGGGGCCGCGGCGTGGTGGCTGTTGGGCCTGGGCTCCGGCCGCAGGGGGCTGTGCGCCTCCGGGAGGGGGCGTCTGGGCGGCGACCGCAGTTGAGGCGAGGGTCGCGAGCAGGGAGGAACGAACGAAACGCAGCATGGGCGGCGGAGTGGGCAAGCCGCAAAGATGCCACGCCGCACACAAGGAGTGAACGACAGCTGGACCGAATGTTCGCGAGCCCTACACGCGAGGTCCTGGAAAGGGCCCGGTGGAGCTAAGCCGACGGACCCAGGGGAGCAGGATCGACGAACCGATCCAGGACGTTGCGCAGTACCCGGGAGATGCCCGGGTCGTCGAGGGCACCGACAAACGCCATGGATCCCACCGAGAAAACGGCGCCGCCCCCCTCAGTCGGTGTGAGCGTCAGGTCGGATCGTACCTTCGGGTCTGCCGTCGGAGGTTCGTGCGACAGCAACTCCTCCAGTGTGCGCAGGGTGGCTCCGTCGTGCAGTCCCTGCGATGTGGCGACCACCACGGCGTCCGGAGAGGACCCGAGTCGTCGGTCGTACCGGTCGATCTCTTGTCCTGCGGCGCCGCCACCGAACTTGCCGCTGGCGCCAAGGAATTCCTCGTCCACCCCGTTGAGGACGAACCCCGCCCAGCTCTCGCGGGCGCCTGGCACCACCCGATACGGTGCCGATCGCTCAAACCCCTGGCCGGCAAAGCCGACGCCAACCAGCCGCTGCGGGGGCCGTCCCAACCGGCGCCACAACCCGCCCGGATCGCCGTCGAGTTGATGGTGTGACTCCCCCGGCTCGGCGATCCACGGGCGCGTGCCGCCCTCAGCGCGACGGCACTCGATCACCCCTGGCAGGTCACGATGGCTGCTGATGCGCCAGTAGAAGCCGTTGCCGCCGGTATAGACCAAGCGCCCTCCCCCATGCAGCCACGACTCGAGGGCATCGAGCATCGGGCCCGACCAGTATTCCGGGTGATTCCCGGTCACGATCACCCGGTGAGGAGCGAGTGCGGCGACGCCATCGACGTCGATGTCCTCGTCGGTGAGCACGTCATACGAGTACGCGCGCTGGCGCATCCAGCCGGTGAGCAAGCGGTCCGCCTCGAATCCCCAGGGCCGCACGCCAGGCCGGATCGTCAGGATCGGCCGATGCCGGGACACCAGGGAGACGCCGGACTTGTCGGGATGGCGACTGTAGAGGGACCCCCCGAGATCGGGTCGCACACGCCGCAAGTGTTCGGCCGGATGATCTGCGCCCCAGTACGCCGGGCCGAGCATGGCATCCGGGGCGTTGCCGTAGGCAAGGTATGTGTAGGTTGGCGCGAGGTAGGCCAGGGGGCGCGCCGCGGCGGGGGAGTGCGCACGGACCCAGCACGGCACAACGTCATGATCGGGTGACCCGTCGACGCGGACCCGCACGCCGTACACGCCGGAGGGCAGGGTGGCCGGGAGGTCGAGGCGTGCCGTCTGGGGCCACGCCGCGTCGAGCAGGTCATCCGAGTGAAAGTGAATTGCTGCGAATCGTTGGGGTTCGCGCGCCGGGTCCAGGAGCCCGGGACGCCAGTAGGCCCCCGGCACCAGGCGCGTTGGTCCCTGCCGGGTGCGTCCATGGCAGGCGTGTGGGCCCCGATCCACGAGGCGATCCGTCGCCACTTCTGTGGAGAAATCCCAGGCCGCGACCAGCGCCCGTCCCGACGCGTGCCGCCCGGGACCCGCTCGCAGCACCTGGATCTCGGATTCCTCCAGGATCGCGGCGTGCACGGCGGGAGCCTCGAGGGACCCGTTGAAGTGGGCGTGTGCCCTCCCGTCCGCATCCGGTGCTGCGGCGAGCCACACGTTGAGCGGTCCATCCGTCCGCCAGCTCAATGATGTGGACGTTTCTACTGTCGCGGCGGCCGATCGGAGCGGAAAACACTGGAGCAGCGCCTCGCCCGGCGAGAGGCTGAGCGCGACCACCGACCAGGTGCTCGCCGGCAGCGGCACTTCGGCCAACGTCGTGGCATCCCCGTGCTGCAGGTGCAGCTGACCGGTGCCGCTCCACCACAATCGCACCAGGGTTCCCTGTGGGCCAACCAACGCGGCCACCACGCCCGGGTGGAGAACCGTGGGACGCACAATCAGCGATATCGTGAGCGACTCCGCGCGCAGCTCTCCCGGGAGCGGCAGGATGGCATGCGACCCGATCGGGGTGTGCTGCGGCCCAACCGTCACGTGCCCCAGGTCGGGAGTGAAGACCGCCGGGGCATGCGCGACATCTATGGTGTGCCCGCCGAGGTCCACCAGGTCCACGACGGCCCGCCGTGCGTCGCGACATGAGAGATGCAGGCCAAGCGACTCGCCGGCGCGGACACTCCACCGATCGAGGTACCCCAGGAGCTCAATCATTGGATCCTCCGGCTGCACGCGCGGTGAGCAAGCGCTTGTCGACCTTGCCAACCCCCAACATGGGCATTGCATCCAGGACCACGATCCGGCGCGGCACCTTGTAGTGCGCGAGTCGCTCTCGGCACCACGCCACGAGATCCCCTGCGGTCGGTGCCTGGTCCGCGCGAAGCGTCACAAAGGCCACGATCGCTTCCCCGTGCTCAGGTTCGGCGGTGCCCACCACGGCGGCCGCGCTGACCTGCGCATGGGTGGCCAGGACTTCCTCGACTTCACCCGGCATCACCTTGTACCCCCGCGTATTGATGATCTCCTTCAGGCGACCACTCAGCTGGATGGTGCCATCCGGCCGGCGCACGGCGAGGTCCCCGGAGCGGAGCCATCCATCGCTGGTGAACGCCGCGCGTGTGGCGTCCGGGTCGTGGAGGTATCCGTCAAAGACCTGGGCGCCGCGCACCTGCAATTCGCCCTCGTCGCCATGGCCTGGCGCGCCGCTGACCGGACCAAGCCGCAGCTCAACGTCCGCGTGTGGGCGCCCGATCGTCGCGGCGGTGGTGGAGGCATCGTCTTCCGGGTGGGTGAAGCAGGCCGACCCGCTCATTTCCGTCTGGCCATACATGCCCTGCACATACACGCCCAGGGCGTCGAACTCATCCAGGACGGCGCGCGGCAGGGGCGCTCCACCTGACAGCACGTGCACGAGCCGTCCGCGGGCCGCCTCGGCAAACTCTGGTGCGTCGAGGCAGCGACGGAGCAGGAGTGGCACGGCCGGCAACCGCACGTGCGAGACGTCGTGCAGGAGGTCGATGATCGCGGCCGGTGTGAACGACGGGACAAAGATGATCGACTGTTCGTCCCACCAACTCGCCGTGGTCACGTTCACGAGGCCGCCAATGTGGTTCGACGGCAAGGCATTGACGGTAAATCGGGAGCCGTGATGGGTCGCTCGCGCCTGGCTCGCGGAGGCCGAAGCCACGGCCCGGTGCGAGATGAGCGCCCCCTTGGGGTGGCCCGTCGATCCCGTGGTGAAGACGAGCAACGCGGGGAAGGTGGCCGTCGGGGCGGGGAGCGACGCGGCCGCATCGGTCCCCGCCACGAGTTCTCCAAAAGTGCGCAGCTGATCCGGGGCCAGGCCGTACGTCGCCGGCAGCATGTCGTCCTGGGGTGCCAGCGCGGGACACGCCACCAGGCGTGGCCGCGCCCGCTCGACGATCTCCCCGACCTCGCGTGGCGTGTAGCGCGGGTTGATCCCCAGGTAAGTGGCATCCACGCGCCAGGATCCCAAAAGGACCGCAGCAAACTCCAGGGAAGGGGGCCCCCACCACGCCACCCGATCCCCCGGCTGAACACCCGCCGCGACGAGGCCCGTGGCGACGCGGGTGGCGCGGTCCAGCAGGGCCTGCACACTCCAGCGATCTGCTCCCTCCCGGGCCGCTTCGGCCCCGGGGGTGCGCGCGCACCACGCCGCCAATCGCTCGAGGAGGGTCGCGGTCCCCATCATCCCGGTCTCAGGGAGAGCGGCGCGAGCGAGCGATGGCGGTGGTCAGGCGCGGCGTGAGGGCGGCGGCATCGCTCTCCGGCCCGGGGTCCCGCGCATACAGCGCCCGATACCACAGGACCGAGACAAAGTGCGCGAGTTGCTCGTCGGTACGGGCCACGCTGGACGCCAGCTTGCGCACGTGAGGATCTGGCTCGGCGAACAGCTTGCGCGTCAACTCATCGATCATGCCCCCCATCGCATGGGCGATGAGGTGGATGGTGGTTTCGTCCGACGCCGCCGAGGGAAACCGACGTACCACGCTATGGGCGATCCGCCGGTACCAGAGGTCGCTCGCGCGCGCAAAGAGGCGGGCGAACTCGGGGACTTCCTCGGACAGCTGCAGCAGGCATCGCATCAGGCCCGCGTTTGCGCGGGCCAGCGTGATCCAATGTCGGTTGGCATCGAGGATCGCGGCGTAGGCACTGCGTTCCTCCCCGTGATCGCCGCGGGTGAGGAAGTCATCCAGGAACTCCTGCAGCACGTCGGCAGTGAGCGCCTGCTTGTTCTCGAAGTACAGGTACAACACCGGCGGGGTGATCCCCGCACGGGCGCAGACATCAGCGACCTTCATGTCCCGATACCCGACCTCGTTCAGCAGCTCCACCGTTGCGAGGCGAATCCGGTCGCGCGTGCGTTCGCCCTTACGCCGTGCCGGCTCCTGCTGTTGGCGGTTGGCGATCCAGTCGGAAAAGCGCGCCGGTGTCGCGGTGGTGGCCGGCGTCATCGTGAGGCCTCACGCCAGGCCTGTGCATACGGCGCGCGTGCCCGGACCAGCGCCACGGCCGCAATGGGCACGGTGAGGATCGGGAGCCACGCCAGGGAATACCGCACGGCGGCGTCCTGGTGAAAGGCGCGATCCGTCATGAGGGCGACGAGCAACGGGCCAAGGCTGAGACCGATGAGGTTGGAGATGAGCAGGTACAACGCCGTGACCTGCCCGCGCAAGTGTGGAGGCGTGATGAGGGCGAGTGCCCCCGACGCGATGCCATACGGGAACCCCAGGGCAAAGGCCAAGGGCACGTAGACAGCAAGGGCCATCCCGAGGTTGGGAGCGAGGGCGTACGCGGGGATTGCCAGCGCCAGCAGCGTGAGGCCACCAAGCGCGACTCGGATGGGACCGTCGCCACGCCCGCGCTGCAGCTGGGAATCCACGAGCGCGCCGCTGGCGATTACCCCGAGCGGCGCCGCGACCATCAGGATCGCGCCGAGCCATACGCCGGCGTCGGCCGTGCTCACGCCAAAGGTCCGCACGAGGGTCGTTGGCATCCAGGCCATCGCGCCGTAGGCCAGCACGGTGATGGCGGTGAAGGCCATCACATGCCAGCCGTATGCACCGCGTCGCGCGCTCACATAGGCGAGGGTGTCCCGCAGCGGCACGTGAGCGGGGCGGTCGCCCACACCGGGACTGCCGCGCCGTGGTTCGCGCACGAGGAGCAAGAAGGCGGCGATGATCAGCCCGGGGGCACCCACCGCGAAGAAGACCACGCGCCATGGGGCCACCCCGGCGAGGGGGCCGAGTGATGCCGGGTTAACTCCCTCGAGCCATCGCAACAGCCCGCCGCCCACCATCAGGGCGGCGGCACTGCCAAGGAAGATGCCCGACTGAAAGAGGGCGATGGCGCGCGCCACCAGCCGTCGCGGCATCCGCTCGGCCAGCAGCGAAACGGCTGCTGGCGAAAGCGATGCCTCGCCGACTGCCACACCGGCCCGCGCGATCGCGAGCGCCGTGACCGAACCAGCCGCGCCACTGGCCACCGTCATTCCACTCCACAGCGCGACACCGGCGGCCATCAGGCGAGGACGATCACCCCGATCCGCCCACTGCCCGAGCGGGAGCCCCATCACGGCGTACAATGACGCAAAGGCGAGCCCATGCAGGAGGCTGATCACCGTGTCGCTCACCCCGAGATCGGCCCGGATCGGGGCGACGAGCAGGGTGAGCAGTGTGCGATCAATGAACGAAAAGGTGTTGGCCGCCAGGAGCAGGACGGCCAGTCCCCAGACGCGCCGCGGGGCGACCTCGTTCATGCGGCGCCGTTGTCCCGCGCGTGCACCCACATGCTCCACCACTCCGCCGTGAGCGCGGGACGATCGGACCCCTCGATCTCCACGACCACCGAGAAACGCATCATCTCGCCATCCGGGCGGGTCTTGCGCTCGGCCAGCGTGAAGTGGCCGCGGATCCGCGCATTCACCGGGACCGGGCTGACAAAGCGCACCCGGTCGAAGCCGTAGTTGAGTGGGTGCGCGCCGCGCGCCTTGGTGGCCACAAACGCGGCGGAGGTGGCTTCCCGCAGGAGCTTGGTCAGGAGGGACAACGTGAGGAACCCGTAGGCAATGGTGGTGCCGACCGGGCTGTGGTCCCGACACCAGTCGGGATCCGTGTGCAAGGGTTCCACGTCATCGGTGAGCACCCCAAACGCCGTGATGCATTCCTGGTCGATCCGCATCCAGTCGGAGCAGCCGAGGGAAGTTCCCGGGGCCCAGGGACCAAGGGCAGGTGACGACGCAGGCATGACAGCGGGGCGAGGGGACAGCTTGACAGTGGCGGAGTGCCGGACAACATTCCTGCGCGTAATACTAACCGCGACTAGTTTTTCAGGAAGGGGTATGGCTCTCCGTCAGGCCTGCAGCGTCGTGTGGGGTCTCGTCCTCACCGCCCCGCCACTGGTGGCCCAGGTCGAAGTGCGATTCACCAGCCACGGGCTGCCCCACGTCCGGGCGGCCACCCTCGGTGGGGCCGCCGAGGGCTACGCGTGGGCGTTCGCGCGCGACAACCTCTGCCTGACCGTCGAGAAGTTCGTGACCCTCGCCGGGGATCGGACCCGGTACCTTGGCGCCGACAGCGGGTACGTCGACGGGTTTGTCGGCGGGTGGATCAGCAACGCCGCCAGCGACGCGGCATACCGATACCTGCTGGCCCCGGCGGCGACCGCGGCGGTGCGGCGGGCGTCATCGATGGATGTCCGCCAGATGGTGAGCGGGTACGTGCGCGGCTTCAATCGGCATGTCCGTGCCGCCCCCCTGGCGGGCGAATCGTGTCGCCAGCTCGCCTGGTTCCGGTCGATCACCGAGGCCGACGTGTGGCGCCGCCTGACCCAGGTGCCGCTGGTGATGACGTCCCTCCTCCTCCTGCGCGAGATGACGGCGGCCACGCCGCCCGGGCGCGCGGACGGCGGGAGCGAAGAGCTGCCCAACACCACGGCTGCCCTGACCGCGCGAGCGGCTGCCTTTGGTGGCTCCAACGCCCTCGCCGCCGGCCGTGATGTCCTTGGCGTGGGAGCCGGCGGCTTCACCTTCTCCAATCCGCACTTTCCCTGGCAGGGCACCGAGCGGCTGTACGCGATGCACCTCACCGTGCCGGGGCGGCTCGACCTGTTCGGGTCCACGCTTTATGGCGTGCCGATTCCGATGATCGGGTTCTCGCGCGACATCGGATGGTCGGACACGCACACTACCGACAAGCGCTCGACCCTCTACGAGCTCACCCTCGATCCCGCAGACGCCACGCGCTATCGCGTGGGCGACACGTGGGAGTCCATGCGCGCCGTCGTGGTGGCGATCCCCGCCGCGCGTGACACGATCCGTCGGACGATCTGGGAGACACGCTACGGGCCGGTAGTCGCCGGCGCTCGCCTTCCGTGGACGTCGGAACGCGCCTACGCGTTCGCTGATCCGGAGCGCGGCAACGTTCGCATGGCGGACACCTTCCTGGCGATTGCCAGCGCAAAGTCCGTGGAGGGGATTCGCGATGCGCTCTTCCGTCATCACGGGTCGCCGTGGTCGAACATCACCGCGGCGGACCGACGCGGTGGGGTGTTCTACGCCAACATCTCCGTTGCCGGATACATCACCGATGCGCAGTGGGCCCGTTGCACGGTCTCGAGCCCTGCGCGTGTCTTCCAGGACCTGGCGGACGTGACCGTCCTGAACGGTGCCGATCCGGCCTGCGCCTGGACGCGCGACGCGCGCGCCCCGCAACCCGGGATCATCCCAGCGGCCCAGCGGCCCTGGAGCATCCGGCACGACATCGCACTCAACTCCAACGACAGTCACTGGTTCTCCACCACGGCGGCGACGGGACGCCTGGAGGGGTTCCCGCAGGTGATTGGGCCGGAGCGAACCATCCAGGGTGAGCGCACGCGGGTGGCCGCCCTGTACGCGCGGCAGTTCATGGGATCGGGCGCCGAGCCACTGACCCCGGCGCGCTGGGAGCAGCTGTTCTTCTCGGCGCGCAACCTGACGGCAGAACTGATCCTCGACGACCTCCTGGCCGATTGTCGCGCCACACCGCGTGTTGAGATGCCCGTCGGAAGCCCGGCCGACCTGGCCGAGGCGTGCCGTGTGCTTGGCGCGTGGGACCGCACCGACCGATTGGAGAGCCGTGGCTCGGCCCTCTTTGCCGAGTTTGCCCGTTCGCTCGAGCGTGTGCCGATGACCGGATTCTCCTTTCTGCCCCGGTATTGGCGCGTGCCGTTTGACATGGCCGACCCGGTCGGGACGCCGCGGGGGTTCCTCCCGACCGACGAGACGCGCCGCGCCCTCGCGCGCGCGGTCGCACGGCTTGTTGGGGCGAACATCCCGATCGACGCCCCCCTCGGCGACATCCAGGGTGCGGTGCGTAACGGACGTCGGCTGCCGCTGTCCGGGGCGAGCTTTACCTACCACATGGCCTCACCGGCGAACCTGGAGCGGAGCGTCGGCATCACCGACCTCCGCAGCGGCGACAGCTACATCCACGCGGTGCACCTGGGTCCTGACGGGCCACGCGGCCGCTACATCGTCACCTACTCGCAGTCGACCAACCCGGCGTCCCCGCATGTCGCCGACATGACCGAGACCTTCTCGCGGCAGCAGTGGATCGACGTGGCCTTCACCCTTCGCGAGATCACGGCGGCCCAGGTGGGACCGACCGTGCGCTGGCGCCCCCGACCCCTCCCATGACTCGATCAACTATGACGCGACGCGTGTTTGGCGCCGTGGTGGCCCTGCTGGCGCTCGCCCACCCCGTGCGGGCGCAGGTAAACGTGCCGGACTTTGATGCCGCGATGCGCGGGTTGCGCTTTGCCCCGGCGACGACGGACTTCAACAACGGGGCCGGCGGCGGCGGCAACGGGATGCTCGACGCCGAGGAGATGGCCCTGATCACGGCGATCCTCAGGCAGCCCGCTTTTGACCTGTCCGCGCGTGGCGGCGTGACGCGGGCCAAGGTGGAGGCGGCGCTGCAACAGGCGCGGGCCACCGCGAAGAAGGACATCGCGGCGCTCGTGGATCGCTGGCCGACCGCGCCGGAAGTCGTGGCCGGGTACGTGATGCTGGGGCGCGCCTCGTTTGAGGCCTACGACGCGATGTCGAAGGGGTTTGGTGCCCCACTCACCGGCGACTATTCCCTCGCGCTGGCGTTGGACCGCTACCTGGGGCCTAACGGCGACGCGGATGGCGATGGCGTGCCGAATCGTCACGAGTACCAGGTGCATTTTGCGCGCGGGCGGGACGCCTGGGTCAAGGCGGCGCTCGATCCGAGCGAACGCACGCGTCCGGCACTGGTGTCCACCACGCCCGCGCCCAAGGAGGTCAAGACGGTCGGGATCGTGTTGTACCCCGGCTTTGAGGTGCTCGACGTCTATGGTCCCGTGGAGATGTGGTCCTACGTGCCCGAGTTCAAGGTCGTGATGATCGCAGAGCAGGCCGGCCCGGTGCGATCAGCGCAGGGGGTCTCGACGGTCGCGGAGTATTCGTTCGCCAACGCCCCGACGGTGGACATCCTGATGGTCCCTGGCGGCGTCGGTACCTACACGCAGCTCAAGAACGCGGCCTTCCTGGACTTCATTCGTGCGCGGCATGCGGTGACGTCGTACACGACCTCGGTCTGCACCGGCTCCGCGTTGCTGGCGCGTGCCGGGTTGTTGAAGGGGCTGCGGGCGACGAGCAACAAGGGGGCCTTCGCGCTGGCGGTTGAGCAGGATCCGGAGGTCAAGTGGGTACCGAGCGCCCGCTGGGTGGAGGACGGCAAGGTGCTCACCTCCTCGGGCGTTTCCGCGGGGACGGACATGGCGCTCGGACTGGTCTCGAAGATGTTCGGGATCGAACGCGCGCGCGGGCTGGCCCGGAGCCTGGAGTATGAATGGCACGAGGATCGTGACGCCGACCCGTTTGGCCTGAAGGAAGTGCCGAAGGTCTTCAAGCCCTAGGGAGATCATGCATCCCTTCGTGCGCCGGCTCGGCGTGAGCCTCGCGATCCTCGCCCTCCTGGTGGGGAGCGGGGCCGGCGTGGGGGCGGCGGCGCGAGCGGGGCGCCTCATTCCTGTGGCGTTTCCATTTGCGCTGGCGCTGATCCTGGTGCTCCGGCGGTTTGGGGCGCCGGCTGAGCGGTGGGGGTGGGCCGCCTTCACGCTGTGGCTGGGCAGCACCTACCTGGCGACGGGTGGCTCGCGGGAGACGGTGGCGCTGGCCGCGTATGGCTTGGCGGGAGTCCTCGGCGCGGTGTGGTCGCCCTACATCCTCGCAGCTGCCTGGTTGCTGCACCCGGTGTGGGACTTCGTCCCCCGCACGCTGCCGGTGCTGCTGACGGATCTTCCCACCGCTTGCCTGCTCTTTGATATCCCGATTGGGGCGTACCTGGCGTGGGAAGGGTATCGCGGGCGCTGGGCCGCACGGCAACAGGCAACCACGCGGTAGGCAGGGAAAAACCCTCGTGCTGCTCAAGTCTCGTGCTGCACGTGCTGCATCAGTTGAAAAACCTGAACTGCCACAACGCGGCACGAGAGGCACGGGCAGCCCGCGCAGCACGGGTCTACCAACGAAGAAGGGGGCCCGACTCGGGCCCCCTTGCAACGGTGCGTCAACCGGTGGCGATCAACCGGCCTTCGTCACGCCTTCGGCAGCTGGCCCCTTCTGCCCCTGCACGATCTCGAACTCGACGGAGTCCCCTTCGGCCAGGGTCTTGAAGCCGGACCCCTGGATCGCGCTGTAATGCACGAAACAGTCCTTGCTCCCGTCGTCAGGCGTGATGAACCCGAAGCCCTTGGCATCGTTGAACCACTTCACTTTCCCGGTCGTACGCATCGCGGTGCTCCTGAAATGATGCCTGAGGCCAAGGCAGGCTCGGCGCGCCGTCCCAACCCCAAAGCTGTTCTGCGGATTCCGAGGTGCCCCGTTAGGCTGCCATCCGCCGTGGCGTGCGCCTCCCGGGCGGGAGGCGAGGCGCGACGAATATGGAGGGAGGTGCCGGGGTCAGCAATGCGCCAGCCGGGGAGGCCCCCCGACCGCCCCACGTACCGGGACGCGCCGTACCCACCTGCCGTCCGCCCTCTGCCGTCTGCCGCCTCCCCCTCACCCCCCCGCCTTCCTCGCCCCCACCACGAAATACGGCGTGTCCCCGAAACAGGAGAGCGGGACCCCAGGGTGCTCCTCGTAGTCCAGCTCGAGCTGGCTGCCGAGTAACCCTTCAATCACCCTCGCCACGGAGTCGTCCCGGACCGTGAATTGGAAGAGGATCGGAGCGCTCCCCGGGATGTTCGAGAGTTGCAACTCCCCCTCCCAGGTTTTGCAGGCCCACCCCTTTCTGGAGATCTTCTGGACGAACCCCACTCGCTTGCCTGACGAGTAGGAGACGGCGAGCGCCGCGTACGACCAGGCGACCAGGGCAAGGAGGGGGATGCCGATCACGGAGAGGAGTGTCAGTTTTCCCCAGTGGCGGCGGGCAAACCCCGGCTTGCGTTGGGCGGCGGCAACCGCGGCCACATCCTCCGTGTTCAGTTCACGAGGGGGGATTTCGGCGTCCTGGGACATGGCACGTGGGGTAAGGGAAGTACGAAGCCGTTATCAGTAACTGTGAAGCATCCGGCGCGATTCGTCGTCGGCAGACCCGAGGCCTGAGGAGTTCGAAGTGACGTTTCACGCCCGACGAAGTACGGTGACTGTCTCGGTCGGTTCGGTCAAGGTTGGATCGGACCAACCGGTAGTCGTCCAGTCGATGACCAACACCGACACGGCCGATCCGGCAGGAACAGCGGCACAGGTGGCGGCGCTCGCTGGCGCGGGTTCCCAGATCGTTCGGGTGACGGTCAACAACGAGGAGGCGGCGGCCGCCGTCCCTGAGTTGGTCCAACGGCTCCAGGACCAGGGGGTCGAGGTCCCGATCGTCGGAGATTTTCACTACAACGGCCACCAGCTCCTTGCCCGCTACCCGGAATGCGCCCGCGCCCTGGCGAAGTATCGCATCAATCCGGGCAATGTGGGGAGCAAGCGCCGAGATGAGAACTTCCGCACCATCGTGCAGCTGGCCGTCGAGAACGACAAGCCGGTCCGGATCGGGGTGAACTGGGGGTCGTTGGACCAGGACCTCCTCACCGAGATGATGGACGCCAACGCCGCCTCGCCGTCGCCGGCCGACGCCAAGGACGTCTACATCGAGGCGATGATCGAGAGCGCCCTTCGCTCGGCGCACCTCGCCGAGGAAACGGGGCTCCGCCACGACCAGATCATCCTCTCCGCCAAGGTGTCGCAGGTGCAGGACCTGGTGGAGGTGTACCGGCGGCTGGCGAAGCGCTGCATTTATCCGCTCCACCTGGGGCTCACCGAGGCAGGACTCGGGAGCAAGGGGATCATCGCCAGCACGGCGGGGCTGTCGATCCTCCTGGCCGAGGGGATCGGGGACACGATCCGCGTGTCACTGACCCCGCGCCCTGGGGGTGATCGCACGGAAGAGGTGTTCGTCGCGCAGCAAGTGCTCCAATCGTTAGGGCTGCGTTCGTTTGCGCCGCAGGTGACGGCCTGTCCCGGGTGCGGGCGCACGACCTCCACCTTCTTCCAGAAGATGGCCGAGGATATCCAGCAGTACTTGCGCGAGCAGATGCCGGTGTGGCGCGCACGTTATCCCGGTGTGGAGGAACTCAAGGTCGCCGTGATGGGGTGTGTCGTGAACGGGCCCGGGGAATCCAAGCACGCGAACATCGGGATCTCGCTCCCGGGGACGTTCGAGGAGCCCAAGGCGCCGGTGTATGTGGATGGCGCACTGCACACGACGCTCAAGGGCGAGGGGATCGTGCCGGAGTTCCTCGAGATCCTCGAGGGGTACGTCGCACGACGCTACGGATAGGTCGTCAGTCGGGCCACGGCGGCCGGAACGCAACCCAAACGTGGTGTGCGGGGTCGAAGGCGAACCCGACGACAGGAGTCACACGATGCGCGGTCCACGTTCGCTGCTGCTGGTCCTGATCACTGTCGCCTGTGACCGCGGTCCCTCCCGCGAGCCGGCGCAGGCCCAGGTGGAGACCCTGCCCAGCGGCACGCGCATGGTCACGAGCCCGGTGCCGACCGGGTGGAGCGACACGGCCGGCGCCTGGACCCTGGTGGAGGAACAGCGCTACGGCGGCGCGGATGGCGCGGCCGACGAGCTCGGGGAGCCGCGCAGCATGGCGGTCGACGGCGCCGGTCGGCTGTATGTCTTCGATGCCAAGCCGCCGCGCATCAAGGTCTTCAACCGTGATGGCACCCTGCTGCGGACCATTGGTCGTGAGGGCGCTGGGCCCGGCGAGTTCCGCATGGCGTTCATCGCGGCCCGCGGGGGATCGCTGGTCGTCCATGATCCAATCGTCGCACGGACCAGCGTCTTCGACACCTCCGGCACGTACCAGCGCGGCTGGACGACCTTCTGCTGCTATTGGTCCGACATTGCGATCGATACCGCGCAGCGCATCACCGTGCCGGCGTGGATTCCCGACAGCGTACCTGGGCCGGGGCGCGGGATGCCGTACGTCCGGTACACGCTCACCGGAACCACCGTGGACACCTTCTGGGTGCTGCGTCGCACGGAAGAGCGCAGCTGGCTGTTCAGCTCCAAGGGGGCCGACGGCAAGCAGCAGATGAGCATGTCGATGCGCATTCCATGGTCACCAGCGGTCGAGCATACGCTGCATCCCTTTGGCGGCGTCGTCCGGGGCTACACCGGGGAGTACCGGTTGGTGTACGCGCCGCACGGGGTCGATTCTGCGCTCGTGATGACGCGCCCGTGGACGCCGGTCCCCATCACCACCGAGGCGCGGCGGGCAAGGCAGGAATCCATGATCAAGTCGGCGGCCCAGAGCGTCGGGGAGGATGCCGCGCGCGCGGTGGCGAAGCTCGACGACATCCCCTCCACCGAGCCGGCCTTCTCGCAGATCTACACCGACGAAGCAGGGCACACCTGGGTGCGACAGCTGGGAGCCAACGATTCCACGCGCGCGCGGCTCGACGTCTTCGACCCCACGGGGGCCTGGCTCGGCGCGGTGACGATCCCCCATCACGTCCCCGAATACGGCGGCCTGCTGATCACCAGCGCGGCGGTCTACAGCCAGGTGGAAGACGACGATGGCCGCCCGGTGATCGTGCGGCTCGGCATCCGCAGGGCCGCGTCGCGCTAGGCGACGGGGCCGGGCCGGACGTCAGGGCACCACGGCCGTGGGGAGGACGCGGAAGGTCAGCCGCGACGCCTGCCCGGCCGCGGAATACACCCGCTGCGTCGCCGACCGGAAGTCGCTCGCTTTCGCCTTGTAGATGTCGGTGAACACCTGCGGGTTGCGGTCCACCAGCGGGAACCAGCTCCCCTGGACCTGCACGAGCATCCGGTGCCCACGCCGGAAGGTGTGGAACACATCCGGCATGGTGAAATCGAGCTGGGTCACCTCGCCCGGACGCAGCGGGATGGGCTTGCTGAAGCTCTCCCGGAACTTGGCCCGCATCACGTCGCCACGCACCAACTCCTGGAAGCCGTTGGGGTGTTCGTCGATGAGCTTCACCACCCAATCGCCATCGGTGCCACTGCTGGAGACGAACAACGTCGGGCGCACCGGGCCGGCGATGGTCACGTCCTCCGAGAGCACGTCGCCCCGGTACGCGACCACATCCGGGCGCGTGGCCCCGAATCGCTGGTCGCGCGCCATGTAGTCGGGGTCCATGTCGATCCCGCCGCTGGCGACGAACGACGCCGGTTTCGCTGGATCGGTTACCCACTGCGTAAAGGTGCTGTCGCCGGTGTTGGTCGGAGCGTCAAACGAGAGGCGCTGTGATCCCCCGAGGTACAGGGAACGCTCGCTTCCCTCCTGGGGCGGCCACTGGGCGAAGGTACGCCACTGGTTTCGGCCGGTCTCGAAGACCCACGCCCGCGGGTGCGCGCCCTGGCCGTCCCCCTTGAGGTGGGCGGCGAAGAACGGCTCAATCATGTCGCGTTGGTAGGTGTGCGAGGTCGGCCCACCAAACTGCAGCTCTCCGACCGCTGCCCCCGAGTCGCGCGCCCACTGTCCATGGTACCACGGCCCGATCACGATCGCCTGGTCGGTCGACGGACTCTGTCGCACGAGGGTCTCGTAGACCTTGAGCGCGCCGTAGTAGTTGTTGGCGTCATACAGCCCCCCCACCGTGAGCACCGCCGGCTTGATTCCCTTGAGGTGCGGCAGGATGCTCCGCTGCTGCCAGAAGGCGTCGTACGTGCCGTGGCGCATCATGTCCGTCCACCCCGGTGAGCGGCGCTTGAAGTACTTCTTCTCGGCGTTGGCGATGGGACCCAATTCGAGGAAGAACTTCACGCCATCGTCCGTGCCGAAGTCGAACGGCTTGCCACAGGACATCGCGGTTCCCTCGCCGCGCATCCCGCACACCGACATGAAGTTGAAGGTGGAGTTCAGGAAGAACGCCCCATTGTGATGTGTGTCGTCGCCAAGGAACCAGTCGGTCTGCGGCGCCTGAGGGGAGACGGCCTTGAGCGCCGGGTGCGCATCGATCATCCCGGCGGTGGCAAAGAACCCGCCGTAGGAGATCCCCCAGAGGCCCACGCGACCGTTGTTGCCCGGGGCGTTCTTCACGAGCCAGTCGATGGTGTCGTAGGTGTCGCTGCTCTCGTCCACGTCGCGCCGCGACCGCTTGACCGGCCGGTGCGGGGTCATGTGCTCGAAGCGTCCCTCGGAACGGTAGCGGCCGCGCACATCCTGCGTGACGAAGATGTAGCCCAACTCGGGAAAGCGAGGCCCTGGGCCCAGGGTGCGCGGGAAGGCGCCTTCGCCGTAGGGCGCCGCGCTGTAGGGCGTCCGGGTCAGGAGGATCGGCAGGCTGCCGGCGGAAGTTATCGGCGTATAGATCGCCGTGAACAGCTTCACGCCATCGCGCATGGGGATCATCACCTCGCGCTTGGCATAGTTGGTCCGGATGTAACTCGTGTCTGCGGCCGCCGCGCCCCGCCCGCCTTGTGCCCCGGCGGCCCCTGCGGCCCCTGCGGCCCAAACACCACACAGCAGAACGGCGATGGCACGCATCGCCAGTCGCCTGAGCCGGGTGCCAGGGGCGGTCACCATCGGGCTACAGCCCTTCCAGCTCCTGCACCGCCGCTGCCAGCTCGGCCATCACCGGCGCCGCGAAGCCTGCTGCAGATAGTTGGTCCGCGACGCGACGGTACCAACGCAGCGTGGCGTCGCGTCCTACCGAGACCCGCGCCCAGACCGCGTCGGCGTCGACCGTGCGACGCAGGTCCGCGGCGAGCGATGAGGCGCTGTGCAACGCATCGGCCGCGCAGACCCAGCGCGCTGCCTCGGGGGCACTCGCCAGGCGGGCGAGCACATCGTCGCGTCGTTCGTCCGGCGACAACTCGACGCCGTCGTCGTCGAGCTTGCGGGCTGCGATAGTCACGAGCAGGTCCAGCACGCCGCTGCCAAACTTCCCCCCGAGCCGCTCCTCCAGCTGCTCGCGCGACAACCCGTTGCGCGAGAAGTCGTCGACGACCTGGTGCAGGATGCCGGCGATCACCGTTGTATCGTCCTGCGCGTACCGCGTCAGGATGATCGCGAGGTTCGCCGGCTGCGTGAAGTACGGGGCGCGCAGTCCCTTGCGCACCTGCTGGTCGTGGTGCTTCGCCGCAAAGGCGAGCGCGTGATGGATCCGATCGGAATAACCTGCCACGACGTTCCGGGGTGAGCGGGGTGCAAAGTTACGTCACCGGCCGGGTATTGGGCAGGCGAGCGGGGACGGCGCCATCCCACAAGACGATTCCCCTGACGCGGGCGCCCACGTCAATCAACTTGACCACCGTCCGTGACAACGCCGACAGTCGCGTCACGCCGCGCACGACGCAGAGGACCACGTCATCCCCCGCGCGCCAGCTTATCGCCTGCGCGGTCGGGCTAACCACCACGGTGGCGTCGTGCCGGCGCGCGGCCCGCACGATCTCCCCCCCGGTGGCGTGCCCTTCGGCTGGGCCAGGGGGCCGCTCCCGCTGGCCCGCGGGGAGGACATACATCGTGCGACCCCGCCCGACCGTGTAGGGGATCAACGACTCCGTCCAGCGCCGTCGGTTCTCCATGACGGCGACCAATCCGGGGAGTTGGCGAGCCCGAGCAGATTGCGGACCGGTTCGGCGCGGAAATCGGTGTCGACCAGAAGCGTGGCGCGCGCGTCGACCGCAAAGGCGGCGGCAAGGTTGGCGCCGACCACGCCGGCCACCAGTGGGTCATCTGCCGCGATGGTCACGACCCCTTCGCGGGGCCACTGCGAGGTCAGGTGCCAGGAGAGGATGCGGATCTCGTCCGCCTCGGGGACCAGCCAGGGCGGGGTCGCGCGATCGGCCGCCCGGCGAGCTGGATGCGTGGGCGCCGCCGCCAACCGGGTGCTGGTCAACACGCGGAGTGCAGTCACCCGCTCCGCCTCGGCCGCGTCGGCCACGCGCGGGTCGCGCATCTCGTCCACAAGGGCGACCAGGGTGGAGACAAACAATGCGATGACGGCCGCCGCCGCGATGAGCACCAGGGGATGCGAGGGCCACTGGTCGCTCGCCACGAACTGCCCACCGCTCACCATGGGGACCAGGCGCGGGATCCCGACAAAGGCCGCGGCGAGGACGAGAAAGGTGAGGGTCCAGAGTCCGACAAAGCGCCGCGGCCGCTGCCGCACGTTGGCCGCGCGTGCGCCAGGCCAGGCGGCGCGGGATGGCACGCGCATCCGCCGCGAGACGCTTGGGAGTCGGGAGGAGGTGGACATGGGGCTCGCCATGAAGACTCCCCGGGTCGCGTTCGCGTTGCAATGTCACCGGGAACACAAACGGGGATGCCGTCGTGGCATCCCCGCGTGCTCCTTCAGGACATCAAGACACTCGGTCCCGGGTCGAGCCCGGGACGCAAGGTGTTACTTGACGATCAACTCCATCTTCATGCCCATCGCGAGGTGCGGCGTGCAGATGATGCCGTACGTGCCGGCCGGGATGTTCCCCATGGAGACCGTCCAGGTCTCGTTGGCGTTCATCATCATCGGCGACGAGAAGTCAGCCGAGTTCGGCATGTTGGCCTGCAGCTGCCCCTTGACCGCTTCCGGGATGGTGGCGGCGTCGAACGCGACGTTGTGTGGGCCGCCGGAAACCATGACGAAGCTGATGCCGTCGCCCGGGGCGACAGTCAACGTGGCGGGCTCAAAGCGATAGCCCTTGTCGTCGCCAACCATGTTGACGGTGTGGGTCGTGCCGGTGATCGGGGCAGCAGTCGCGGTGCCGGTGGCGGCCGCGGGGGTGACTTCCGGCGCCGGCGCCGGGGTGTCGGCTGGCGGAGTCTCACTGCCGCCGCAAGCGGCGAGGAGCGCAGCACCAGCGAAGAGCGCAATTCCGTGGAAACGCATTGTCTGAAGGCCTCCAGAGCCGAACAGAGATCAGGTCGTAGTCCCGCAGGGCCCTGCGGGCATTGTGAATTTATTCACAAGGGTCGACCAAGTGTAGGGGGCGGGACCCGCCGAGGGGGGAGTATCGGCGGGATTGGCTGGTGGGGGAGGGGACGGCAGACGGAGCCCTCACTGCGCGGTGACGCTCACGGTGCGGGCGCTCAGGGCGAGGCCGCGGGCGTTCATCGCGCGAATCCGGTAGGTGTACCGGGTGCCGGCGGTTACCCCTTGGTCGACGAAGGTCCCGGTGTTCTCCAGGACGATGCCGGCGGGGAGGAAAGCGCCGCTTCCGGTCGCACGCTCGATAATGAAGCCCGCCTCGGTGTTGCTCCGGTCGGTCCAGGACAGGACAACCTGACCGGTCGAGACCGTGGCGGTCGGGATTCCGGGATCGGCCGGCGCCGGCGGAAGCGCCGCCGAGTAGACGTTGGTGGCTCCCGTGCTCGGTGATGCGCTCCCGCGGCGCCAGCGCACCATCATCCCGCTCGCGGGGGTCGCGTTGCGGGAGATCGTGATGGTGTCGCCCGAGGCGCAGCTCCCGTAGGTCACTTGTTCCACGACGTCAATTTCGGTTGCGGTAGCGCGTGTGAGTCGGAGTGGTCCACCGCACGAGAGGGTGGGGTATGCCGAACTGCCCACGATCGCCCCGACCGGGCCGTCCACGAGCCCGAGGTCGACGTTGTGCTCCGCTGTGTTGTTGTAGGGGAGGCGTAACCCGCGCCACATGGTGGCGAAGGCTCCGAGCGACGGTCCCGTGGGAGCGGAGGCGCGGGTGAGGGTACCCGTGATGGCGATGGGAAAGGCGACCGCGGTGCCGCGGAAGTCGAGCTGGCCGTTAGGGGTGATGCGCACCGTGTAGTCGCTATCGAAGCAGTTGCCGAAAGTGATCGTCTCGCGCACGCGGAGCGAGTCCGCGCCCAGGCTCCGCAGGGTCCATGTCCCTCCACAGGTCAACGATGGATACGCGACGGTGGCGACCACGCTCCCGATCGGGCCGCCGGCGTAGGTCAACAGCACGTTCCACGTGATGTTGGGACTGGTTTGTACTCCCGTGCCCGTCCAGGTGCCATGGAAGGTGGTGGTGGGGGCGGCGCCGTTGATCACGACGAGGTTGAAGGTGAAGCTCACCGCCGTCACGCCGCTTCCCGAGGCACGCACCGTCACCGGATAGGTCCCCGTTGCCATGGCGGACACCACCGTTAGCGTCAGGGTGTGCGTCTCGATGTTGCCACTGGTGATAGGGCCTGGTGACACCGCGCCGGTGATCCCGGTGGGAAGGGGATCGAGGGTGACGGCGAGTGGGCCGGTGAAGCTGGTGCGTGTCACGACGGCGGTGGTGGTGCCGCTGGTTCCCTGGGCCACAGATAGTGGCGAGGCGACAATCGCCAGCGAGGCCGGCGGCTGGACGAGGACCGCCGTGGTCCCGGTCACTCCTCCCGACGTGGCGCGCACGGTCGTCGTCCCGGGCGCGACCGAGGTCACGGTGGCCGCCACGCCGCTCCCGACCACGGTGGCAATTCCCGGGTTGTCACTGGTCCAGGTGACGGTGGGATTCGCGACGATCCCCGCCGTGGTGACGACCTGCGCGCTAAGCGCGCTCGTGGCGCCGGGGCCGGTGAGGACGACGTTCCCCGGCGATATGGAGACCGAGACAACGGAGGGAGGTGGTGGCGGTGGGGTAACGACCGTGCCGCCGCCGGAGCAGGCGAGGGACACGACGGTGCACAGGGTGGCCAGGGCTGGGAGGCGCATCGAAAGATGGGTTTTCATCAATACTCCATTGCGTGGTCCGCGCGCCGAACGTGTCATCCCACGGTCAGGCGCCGGCGGGCTCTCGAACCCTGAACGTCTCCAGAGCCTCCGCTCTTACGGATGGTGACATCCGGTCCCGTCCCGCTCGCCGCAGCTGAGCCGGTCCTGCGATAACCCGAGGGGCACAGTGGTCAGCCCGCTCAACCCGCGTTGACGGTTCGCGAAGCCGCGGCTACCTTCACGCCGTGACCATGCACAGCCACCACCACCATCATGCCCACGGCCCCTCCGGGTCGCGGTGGTGCGTGCGCGCGTAGTTCACTCGCGCTTCCGCAGTCGCCACGGCCCGTCGCTTGACGGGCCTTTTCTTTTGCTATCCCATTGATACGTATAGCTTTACCCAACAAGGGACGCCTCGCTGAGGAAACACGTGAGTTGCTCTCGGACGCTGGTCTTCCGGTCCGAAGCAACGATCGCGTCCTCACCGCCAAGCTCGGCGACGACTTCCAGGCCCTCTTCGTCCGCGCCCAGGACATCCCGGAATTCGTGGCCGATGGCGCCGCGGACGCGGGGGTCACCGGCTGGGACCTGGTCGCCGAATCCGGTCGCGAACTTGAATCGCTCCTCGACCTCTCCTTCGGCGCCTGTCGGCTGGTGGTCGCGGTTCGCGAGGAATCGACGGTTACTTCCGTATCAGAGCTGGCCGCCGGCACCCGGGTCGCCACCGTTTTTCCGGGGATCACGCGCCGCTTTTTTGCCGAGCGTGGGATCCCGGTCGAACTGGTCCCGATGAGCGGGGCGGTCGAGGTCGCGCCGCACCTCGGGATCGCCGATGTGGTCGTGGACATCACGTCGACCGGCTCGACACTCAAGACCAACGGGCTGCGCGAGGTCGAGACGGTCCTCCGGTCGACCGCCCATGTCGTGGCGCGCGCCGGGCGGTCGGAGCCGTCGCCGCAACTGGACGAGCTGGTCGCCGCGCTGGAATCGGTGCTCCGCGCTCGCGGAAAGCGCTACCTCATGGCCAATGTTCCTCGGCGCGCGCTGGACCAGGTGCGCGAGGTGGTCCCCGGGCTCAACGGCCCCACGGTGATCGACATCATGGACGGCGGGGTGTTCGTGGCCGTCCACGCGGTGGTCCCGGCCGCCGCGATCTACAAGACCATTGCGGCGCTCAAGGCGTTAGGCGCCGAAGGAATCCTCGTGACTCGAATCGAACGGCTGATGCCATGAGCCTGCTCTCCCTGAAGTACCGCGGCCCGGTGACCGACCTGCCGGACGACGACCGCATGACCCTGTTCGACCGCACCCCCACCAACGACGACATCGTGCGCGACACGGTGGCGGCCATCATCGACCTCGTGAAGCGCGAGGGAGACGATGCCCTCCGGTCGCTCGCGCGCGAGTACGACCAGGTGAAGCTGTCGGCGATCGAGGTGCCGAAGGCACTGTGGCAAAAGGCACTGGACGGGGTGGATCCCGTCCTCGTCGAGGCGATGCGCCGCGCCGCGCGCAACATCGAGACGGTGCACCGTACCTCCCCACCGGTCCCGACCCGCGTGGAGCCCGAACCGGGGATCGTCATCGAACGACGCCCGCACCCGTTAGGCAGGATCGGGGTCTACGCCCCGGGGGGGAAGGCGTCCTATCCCAGCTCGGTCCTGATGGGAGCGATCCCGGCTCGTGTGGCCGGCGTGCGCGAGGTGATCGTCTGCTCGCCGCCCGACAAGTCGGGGATGCCGCCAACCGGGATCCTCGCTGCGTGTGCGATTGCGGGAGTCGACCGGGTGTTCGCCGTGGGTGGTGCGGGAGCCGTTGCCGCGATGGCCTTCGGGACGGAGACGATACCGCGCGTCGACGCCATTGTTGGTCCCGGCAACACTTACGTGACAGAAGCGAAGGTGCAGGTCTCGAGCACGGTGGTCATCGATTCCCCGGCGGGGCCGTCGGAGTTGCTCGTCCTCGCGGATGACAGTGCCGACGCCGCGATGGTCGCGCGCGAGTTGATCGCCCAGGCGGAGCACGACGAGATGGCTTGCGCGGTTGCGCTCGTCCTGGGCCACGAGATGGGCGAGAAGGTGGTAGCGTCGCTGCGTGTGCAGGCGGCGGCGACGAAGCGCGCGTCGATCGTGAAGAAGGCCCTCGAAGGACAGGGCGGGGTGATCGTGGCGTCCTCACGCGACCAGATGGCGGCCTTTGCCACCATGTACGCCCCCGAACATCTCCTGGTGGTGATGGAGAACGCCGAGCCGATTGTGGCCGAGGTGCGCGGAGCAGGGACCGTCTTCGTGGGCGGCCGCACGTCGGTGGCCTTCGGCGACTACATGACCGGCGCAAATCACGTGCTCCCCACGGGCGGGGCCGCGCGTGCCTACAGCGGGCTCTCGCTGGACACCTTCTATAGATGGACGACGGTGCAGACCGTGAACGCCGCCGCGGCCGCGTCACTGGCCGAGTCGGTGGGAGTATTCGCCGACGCCGAGGGGCTGGATGCCCACGCGCGCGCGGCCAGGGCGCTGGGGGGAGCGCGATGAGGTTCACCCCGCGGGCCGAGTATCGCGAGCTTCGCGCGTATGACGCGGAGCCCGCGGCGGTTGCGGTGAACCTGGCGGACAACACGCCGGCGCATGGGATGTCGCCCGGGGTGGTGGAGGCGTTGCGTGCGCTTGCTGGCGGCGATGGGCTCGACCTCACGCGGTATCCCACGACGTACTCACGTCCGCTCCGCGAGGCGATTGCCCGGTATGTAGGGGTAGCCCCCGAGGAGATCATGGTCGGGGCGGGGTCGGACGAGGTGTTGAGCTGCACCTTTCGTGCATTGGCCAGCCCGGGACAGCGCCTCGCGTACATGCACCCGACGTTCGTGATGACGCCGGTCTTTGCGCGGACCAACTCGGTGGTGCCCGTTGCTGTGCCACTCACGCCGTCGCACGACGTGGACGCGGACGCCTTGCTCGCGCAGAACGCGGAGCTCACCTATCTGTGCACGCCGAACAACCCCACCGGGGTGCCGATCGCTCGTGAGGTGGTGGAGCGTGTGGTGCGGGAAACGCGCGGCCTGGTGATGGTGGATGAAGCGTATGCAGAGTTCGCTGGCACGAACTGGGCCGGATCAGCTCCCGGCTCGGACGGCCTGCTGGTCTACCGCACCTTCTCCAAGGCGTTCGGCCTCGCGGGGGCGCGCGTGGGTTTTGTGGTCGGTGCTCGGCAGCTCATCGCAGAACTCGAGAAGGCACGTGGTCCGTATACCGTATCGGCGCTGAGCGAACGGTTGGCCCTGGCCGCCCTCGAACGGGACGTCGCATGGATACAGGCGCGCGTTGCCGAGACCGTTGAGATGCGCGACGAGTTTGCCGCACAGCTGCGCGAGGACGGATTCGCTCCCTTGCCGAGTGCGGCGAACTTCGTCCTGGTCCCCGTGCGTGAAGCTGCCGCGGCGCACGTGACGTTGCGCGCCCGCGGGATCCTCGTGAGGGCGTTTGCCGGGCTGCCGGGAATCGGCGACGCGTTGCGGATCACGATCGGGAGTCGTGCGACGATGGCCTCGGTGCGGGAGGGGTTGCAGGCGTGCGCCCGTCCTTGAGGATGCTCGACTACGGCGTCGGGAACCTTCACTCGCTGGTGAAGGGGCTCGTGGCTGCCGGCGCCGATGTGGAGGTCGTGACCGATCCCGTGGAGGCACTGCAGGGCACGGCGATGGTGCTGCCCGGAGTTGGAGCGTTCGAGCCCGCCGCCGAGGTGATCGCTCCCGAACGTTGGGCGATGCAGCGCGCCGTCGCGGACGGGTACCCGGTGCTCGGCATCTGCCTGGGGATGCAGCTCTTGTTCGATGCGAGCGAGGAGGGTCCGGGGTTCGGCATTGGCGCGATCCCCGGCCAGGTGGCGCGCCTTAACGCGCGCTCGGTGCCGCAGATCGGCTGGAATACGGTGGACGGAGCCGGTGAGCCACTGGTGGCCGAGAGCGGGCTGCGCGAGGCGTACTACGCCAACTCATACGTGTGTCGGCCGCTCGACGAGTCCGTGGTCACCGCCTGGACGACGCACGAGGAGGATCGCTTTCCCGCAGTCGTGCGATACCGCAACGTGGTGGGGGCGCAGTTTCATCCGGAGAAGTCGTCAGCAGAGGGACTGCGGTTCCTTGGCCAGTGGGTGAGCTCGCTGCCGGGAGGTGGCGGGTGACGCCAACGGATGCAGCACAGCACGAGCAGCACGAGCAGTACGGGCGGCACGGGTTACACGGCCACCGACGCGCGTGCCCCCCGTGCTGCGCGTGCCTCGTTCTGGCAGCTGTGTCGGCGGAGCGGGGATGAACGCACCAACCGATGCAGCACGAGCAGCACGAGAGGTCAGGGCAGCACGGGTTCTCACAGCGTGCTCCCCGTGCTCCCCGTGCTCCCCGTGCTGCGCGTGCCGCCCGTACTGCTCGTACCGCGCAGTGGCAGTTGCAGTCCACTCCTCTTCCGCCACCAATGATCGCCATTCCAGCCATTGACCTACGCGGCGGCGCCTGCGTCCAGCTCGTGGGCGGCGACGCGGCAGCTGAACGCATTCGCTTGCCCGATCCCGTGCACGTCGCGCGCGAGTGGCAACAGCTCGGCTTCGCCCGCCTGCATGTCGTCGACCTCGACGCTGCCATGGGAAAGGGGAACAACGAGCGGCAGGTGCGAGCGCTGCTCGACGAGGACACCGCCGACGTCCAGGTCGGCGGCGGGCTGCGCACCAACGAGGCCGTGGAGGACATCCTCGAGGCCGGCGCGCGGTACGCCATTGTTGGCACTCGCGCATTGGAAGATCTCGACTGGCTTGCCGAGATCACGAACTTGTATCCCGGGGAGATCATCCTCGCCGCCGATGTCCGCGAGCGAAAGATCGTGACCCGTGGCTGGCAGCACACCCTGCCGCGCGACATCCTCGACCTTGTCGGCGAGATAAATAGCCTCCCATTGGCGGCCCTGCTCGTAACCGCGGTCCACAAGGAAGGGCAGATGCTGGGCGTCGACCTCCCGCTGATGGAGGATGTGGTCGAGGAGGCCGACTTTCAGGTGTATGCCGCTGGCGGCGTCGGGAGCATCGGGGACCTGTGGGCGCTGCGCGATCGTGGCGTCCATGGGGCAGTCATCGGGATGGCCCTGTACACCCAGGCGATTGATCCGCGCACGGTCGCGGAGGAGTTTGCGGAATGAGCATCGAACGCAAGACACGCGAGACGCAGGTGCGTGTGGCCCTGTCACGCACCAACTCCACGGTGCAGGTCGATACGACGGAACCCTTCCTCACGCACATGCTGGAGACCTGGGCCCGATACGCCGGCCTGGGGCTGGAGCTGCACGCACGCGGCGACCTTCGCCACCATCTCATCGAGGACGTCGCCATCACACTCGGCGCCGCCGTTCGTGAGCTGTTGCCGCCAACCGCGGCGCGGTACGGACATCGCGTGATTCCGATGGACGACGCGCTCGTGCAGGTGTCCGCCGACTTCGGCGGGCGGGTGTTCTATGAAGGCCCACTGCCGAGCGGGATGTACGACCACTGGATGCGTTCGTTCGCCGAGCATGCGCAGTGCACGCTGCATGTGGTCGTGCAGCGCGGGAGCGACCGGCATCATGTGGTCGAGGCTGCATTCAAGGCGCTCGGACTTGCGTTGCGTGATGCACTGGTTGAGACGGGGAGCGTCTTCTCCACGAAGGGAAGCGTAACGTGGACCCGCGAATGATCACGTATTGCGCGTGCCCCTCGTACCGCTCGGGCTGCCCGTGCCGCTCGTGCTTCGCTGTTGCCGTTGATCTTGGTCTTGGAGGCTGGGCCTCGCTTTGCTGACTCGCCGCCTGATCGCCTGCCTCGACGTCAAGGATGCCCGCGTCGTGAAGGGCACGAAGTTCGTCGGTCTCCGCGACGTCGGCGATCCCGTTGAGCTGGCCACGCGTTACGAGCGCGAGGGGGCGGACGAGATCGTCTTTCTCGATATCACCGCTGCGGTCGAGGCGCGTGGAACGTTGCTCGACCTCGTGCAGCGTACGGCCGAGCACCTGTTCATCCCGCTGACTGTCGGTGGCGGAGTCCGCACGGTGCAGGACGTGGGTGATGTCCTTCGTGCGGGGGCCGACAAGGTGAGCGTGAACACGGCTGCCGTGCAGCGCCCTGGCCTCATCACGGAATGCGCCGATCGGTTTGGTGCGCAGTGTGTCGTGGCGAGCATCGATGCGAAGCGTGAGGGTGACTCGTGGCGCGTCGTGGTGAAGGGCGGCCGTGAGGCCACCGACCTCGACGCGACTGCCTGGGCAGCTCGCTGCGCCGAGTTGGGGGCGGGGGAGATCATGCTCACCAGCATTGACCAGGATGGGGCGCGCACCGGGTACGACCTCGCGTTGACCCGCGCGGTGCGCGCCGCGGTCTCGATCCCGGTGATTGCCTCGGGCGGAGCGGGGAGCGCTGAGCACGTGTGTGCGGCGCTGGAGGACGGTGTCGCGGATGCGGCGCTGGTCGCCGGCATCCTGCATGACGAGGTGACGACGGTCCGTGCGCTCAAGGATGCGATGATGGCCCGCGGGATCCCCACACGGAGAGTGGCGTGAGGTGACCACTCCGCGGGTACCCCGCGGCAGTCCCTCAGGGAGTCTGATCCCCGATGCCAGCCATCGGCGCCCGAACGAATTGTCGGGGGTTGTGCACAAGTCCCGACAGCTCGGCTCTGGTCGGATCGGCCTGAAGATGACGCAAAATGTCGGCACAGAGGTGATCTGTGCCTGCATTTTGGGTTGACAACGGCCACCTTTCCAACCAAAATGTCGGCATGGTAGCCATGCGTGCCGACAAATCGGGTGGCAGAGCAGGGTCTGAAGGCCACGGTAAGCTGCTTCGCGAAGGAGGGCTCGGAGCCTTCTTCAGCCCCAGCCAGGCGGAGGATGCGGGGCTAAGCCGTGAGCGGCTGCGGACCCTCGTTCGCCACGGCTCTGTGGAGCATGTGGGGCGGGGCCTGTACCGGGTCTCAGAGTCCGAGCCTACCGAGCACTACTCGCTCGCCATGGCCTGCGCGCGGGTCCCTGATGGTATCGTCTGCCTCCTCTCGGCGCTTCGCGTGCACGGCATCGGGACCCAGGCACCTGCCGAGGTTTGGCTCGCCATCCCGCATAAGGCGCGGGTACCGCGAGTCCCGGGGCTGCGCGTGCGTTACGTGCGTTTCAGTGGGCCCGCCTGGTCACTCGACGTGCACGACACGACCTTCGAAGGCGTGCCCGCGCGCATTACGTCGCCCGCGCGTACGGTGGTGGACTGCTTCCGCTTTGAGCGGCTCGTGGGTGCAGAGGCGGCCATGGAGGCACTGCAGGACGCGCTGCGCCAGCGCAAGGTGACCATCGCCGAGCTCTCGCGCATCGAGGAGGTCCTTCCATCGCGGCGGCTCGCCGCGGCGCTCGACGTGCGATCGATATGACGGCGGACGTCGCAGCGTCGGTGAGGGCGCGGCTGTTGAACCAGGCCAAAGCGCGCCGCGAAGAGTTCGAGCGCACGCTCTCACGGTTTGCTGGCGAACGATTCCTGTTCCGTCTCGGTGCATCCGACGCACGAGAGAGATGCATCCTGAAGGGCGCCAGCTTGCTCGCCGTGTGGATGCCGGATCCGTACCGGGCGACCCGCGACATCGACGTACTCGCGACAGGTTCGACGGACGATGAGGCGATCCGGCGCTTGCTGTCCGAGATCTGCGCTGTGGACTGCGTCGAAGACGGTGTTCGCTTCGATCTATCCGAACTGGTTGTCGACGCGATTCGAGCAGAGGACGAATTCGTCGGCCGGCGCGCCCGCTTTCACGCTTACCTTGGTCAGGCGCGTATCGCCATGCAGGTGGACTTCGGCGTAGGTGACGCCTTGGCGGTTGAGCCGCAGCACATAGTCTACCCAACCAACCTCACCGCACTGCCCGCTCCACGTGTACGCGCCTATCCCCGCGAACAGGCTGTGGCAGAGAAGTTTGAAGCGATGGTTGTGCTCGGCACCCGAAACAGCCGAATGAAGGACTTCCACGATGTGTGGGCGCTCTTCGGCGCGTTCGATTTCGATGGTGCCTTGCTCCGTCGGTCGGTAGCAGCCTGCTTCGAGCGGCGGAAGACTCCGTGGGATGCGGAAATCCCAGCCGCCCTTACGCCGGCATTCTACGAGCACCCCCAGCCGGCAACGCGGTGGAAACACTACCTTGCTGCAGGTGCCGTGATCACTCCACCACCGAGGGAGTTTGCAGAGCTCGGTGAGCGGGTGCGTCAGTTCCTCGTCCCGGTGTACGGGCAGCTGGGCGTGGGCGGAGTCTTGACCCAGCGCTGGAAGAAGGGAGGACCGTGGACTGCACCGAGTACAACCGCGGAATGAGGCGACCATATTCCAGCCACGGGTCCGCTGTCCTGCCTCAGTTGAAATGTGACTCCCCGACCGCTCCATTCTATGGAGCCAGGAGGAGTCCATGAGCAAAGGGAAACGCCGCCAGTTCACGGCCGATGACAAGGCCACCATCCTGCGACGGCACTTGGCCTACAAGGTCCCGGTGTCGGACCTCTGCGACGAGTACCGCATTCAGCCGAGCCTGTTCTACCTGTGGCAGCGTCAGCTGATGGAGCACCTGAGCGCGGCGCTCGAGGATCGCCGGACCCGCCGCGTGGAGACGACCGACGTCGCGACCCGGCAGCGGACCATTGACCGGCTCGAAGCGCAGTTGCAGAAGAAGGACGCCACTATCGCCTTCGTGTCGGAGGAGCATCTCGCCTTGAAAAAAGCTTGGGGAGAGCTGAAAGCGCGATGGGTGCCTCCCGATTTGCGCGACGAGGTGGTGGACTTCGTGCAGGGCTTCTGCCGCCGCACGGAGCGTTCCACGGCGTGGGTACTGCGGCAGCTGGCGATTCCGCCGGCGCAGTTGTACCGCTGGGCCCAGCGCTACGGCACGGTCCATCGGCCCCACGGCACGATCCCCCGGGACCACTGGCTCACCGCGGGGGAGCGCGCGGCGATCCTGACGTTCTTCGACGCGCACCCGCTCGAGGGCTATCGCCGGCTGTCCTTCATGATGCTCGACGCCCAGGTGGTGGCCGCCAGTCCGGCTACGGTCTACCGAATGCTCAAGCAGGCGGGGCGCCTGGATCGGTTTCAGGGCAAGCCCTCGACCAAGGGCACGGGCTTCGTGCAGCCGCTGCACGCGCACGACCACTGGCATGTCGACGTGACGTACGTGAATCTCGCGGGGACGTTCTACTATCTCTGCGCGGTGCTCGATGGCTACACCCGGTTCCTGGTGCACTGGGAGCTGCGGCCGCAGATGACGGCGGCCGATGTGGAGATCATCGTGCAGCGGGGCCGCGAGCGGTATCCGGCCGCCCGTCCCCGGATCATCTCGGACAATGGGCCGCAGTTCATCGCCCGAGACTTCAAAGAGTTTGTGCGGCTGTCGGGGATGACGCACGTGCGGACCTCGCCGTACTATCCCCAATCGAACGGCAAACTGGAACGCTGGAACCAGACCCTCAAGGTGACCACGATCCGCCCGAAGGCTCCGGCGACGCTCGCCGAAGCCCAGCGCGTGATCGCCGACTTCGTGACGCACTACAACCACGTCCGCCTGCACAGCGCCCTTGGCTACGTCACGCCGGCCGACACGCTGGCGGGACGGGAGCAGGCCATTTGGGATGCCCGCGACCGCACGTTCGAAGCGGCGCGGGAGCAACGTCGCCTCGCCCGCCGCACCGTCGCACCCGCACCCGCCGTACTCCATTAACTGATCACCCCCGAGTCACATTTCCGCTGAACCAAGACACCGCTGCGAAAGCAGCAGGGTGCGGGCCTAAACGGAGCGTGGCATGAACGTGACGCAATCCACCTTGCTGGCCGCCGTTGCCGATGCCGCGCGCGTGGCCTGTCGTGTCGCGATGAAGTACTACCGCACCGGCGTCGTCGCCGACGCGAAGGGCGACGGGAGTCCGGTGACGATCGCCGATCGCGAGGCCGAGCAGGCCGTGCGCGCCTGGATCGCGCAGCAGTTCCCCGGCGACGAAGTCTTAGGCGAGGAGTTTGGGCTCACCGCGGGTCGTGGCCGGCGCTGGTTCATCGATCCTATCGACGGGACCAAGACCTTCGTGCGTGGGGTGCCGTTGTGGGGGGCGATGGTCGCTGTGGCCGAGGGCGACACTGTGCTGGCCGGATCGATCTACTGTCCCGCAGTGGACGAGATGGTGGCCGCGGCCGTTGGGGAGGGATGTTGGTTCAACAACACCCGCTGTTTCGTCTCGACCGTCGATTCCATTGAAGCGGCGACGATCCTCACGACCGACGACACTTTCTCCTACAACCCCGAGCGCGCGCCCCGGTGGGCGGCGTTGGCCAAACGCGCGAGGGTGGCGCGCACCTGGGGGGATTGCTATGGCTACGTGCTGGTGGCGACCGGGCGGGCTGAGGTGATGGTGGATGATCGGTTGAGTCCGTGGGATGCGGCGTCGTTGATCCCGATCATCACCGAGGCCGGGGGTGTGTACACCGACTGGCTTGGCGGGACGGCAGTGGATGGGGGGGATGGGATCGCAACCAACCGACTCCTTGGCGAGGCGACAAGGCGTGCGCTCGTCAGGTCCGACTAGCCCATGTCAGGATCACCGCGACGTAGTTAGCGGGGGGTGGGTGTTCGGAGTCCCGCGAACCACGCCCGGCTAGCCGACCTGTAGCTGGGTTCGCGGATTGGGCAGCCGGGGCGTAGCTTGAGCGGGATTTCGCGGACCGAGCGACGAACTCCCCGCAAGTCCAATGCTAGTTCGGCGGACTAAGTTGGAGCCCACGCAGGTGAGACATGACGGTCATCTCGGTTGATCTCGCGTACAAGCGCCAGGCAGACATTGGCATCGTGGCGATTACGCGCAGCGCGCGAGGACTCGACTGCCGATTCGTGTCCCCGCCTGTCCTTCCGGACCCTCCCCAACCGAATCACCTCGCTCAATGGCTGACACACCTAGCGGCGGAGGCCGGGGCGTCTACGCTAATGCTCGACGGCCCGCAGGGGTGGAAAGACCCTGCCAATGGGCTCGTACACTCTCGAGTCTGTGAACGGGCACTGAACGCTCCAGCGAAGACTGGGCTGCGCGGCACCTCAAAGCCTGCGAACTACCTCCCGTTCATATCGTTCTCCATCGCCGTCTTCGACGCTCTGGATGCCTCCGGCTGGAAGCGTCTCGCATCCTTCCCCGCGACCAAGCCGTCCGCATCCCAGCCAGTCGCTGTGGAGTCGCTGCCCTTGTCGGCGTGGCGCTCGCTTGGAATTCCCATACTTCCCGCGAAAGCGCGCGCCCGCGCGCACCATGTCGCCGACCGACTCGCCCGTCTCGCACAGTTTCGGACTCTTGCGCTTTCGACAGATGTGCCAACTCACGATCAGCTCCAGGCGCTCGTTAGCGGCCTCGGAGCGGACTCCTTCTCTGCGGGCGACATCGCCAAGGTCGCCGTGGCCGGACTCCCGCCGGCGAGTGTAGAAGGTGTCTGGTGCGAGGGCTACATCATGAATCCGCTACCATAGCGATGGCCGCCGACCAAAGTGGTGCACCAGACGGGCGCGCCGGTCAGTCGGCCCGGGACCGCTTCAATCTCGCCGAGTTCGTGCTTGAACAGGTTGTTGCCGAAGCAGCGCGAGGAACGTGCCCAACGCAGGCCCATAGGTCAACGATCTGCACGAGGTGAGCGAAGATGCAGTGCATCCACTGTGACCGGTCGTTGATCGAGGCCGATAGACGTTGCCCCGACTGTGGGGAAGCAGTCAACCGCTCAAGAGTCCCGGCGTCGTCCAGCGCGGTACCACCTGCACGACTACCATTCATCTGGCTAGGGTCTGTTGAACGGCCCTTTCGAGGAGCTGCTGCGCCAAACCGCGTGTCCTCAATGGAGCAACTCTACTCAAGGCTCTTTCTCGGCGATTTGGCTGCTGAGACGTTCCTGCGCACATCGGACGGCTGGCAGGTCGCCTATCTCGATGACACGCCAGACTCGAGTGTCGCACTCACGTTCGACTTTGCCAACGGTGCGATGAGGCTGCGAACGCGCTGGCGCGGAGCCGACGGCCCGGAGACCGTAAAGTTCAATGCATCATGGAACGACATGCTGCAGGTGTTCTGGATGGGGATCTCACCCGCTTGGAGTGAGCGTGACGCGAGGAGGCTACAGGGTCTCTTCAACGCGACCTTGCTGTCCGGTCCGGCAAGATCAGTCGGCTTGCCGGCAACATCAGTCGCATTTCTTCCAGATGGCACCTTTCGGTCGATCAGCTTCCCTCTGCCCGTGTCGCAATTGCGCGCACTCCTTGACTTTGTGGGCGGGCTTCAGGCGAATCCCGCGATCAAAGGACCAGTCACTGCGTATGCCTCGGTGGTGCAAAGTTACGCCTTCTATGTAAAGGGGGGCGCGCCATCCGATCTGGATGAGAGAAGCATCGCGCGGTACACCACCGCGACCTTGGGACTTCCAGTTGCCGCTAGCCCCTACTGGCAAGTGGGCGAGGACGGATCGCAAGTGCTCACCGTGCTAAGACAGCACTACAACGCAACCCTGCAGTGCACCTTTCGCGATACCGAGAGGGTCCTGGACGCGCTCTTCGGTGTCGGTCTACTCGCGTCACGCGGGCGCGCACTCCAGCCGTGGCCCTGCGGCCCAGAGTATGCAGCCACCATATTGGACGTAGGCAGTGGCAACGGCGCGCGTATTGGCTTCCAGGAGGAGGGTTGCCACCTGGAATACCCGCAACTATTCCATCCCGAGGCGGAAGCCTGGGCTACTCGGTCGATCGTCGGAGTGCCCCCAGAAGCTGTTCGCTCTCGTGCCCTCGCTCGGATTCGGGAGGCTGAGAGCGCAGCGGCCGAAGTGAACGAGGTGTAGTGCGTGTGGAGTGCCTGGGGGCCTCACAATCAGCTAACCCCGAGCGGCCTGAGGCGCATGCGACACGTTGCCGGTGATTGACATAGCATCGTAAGCGTCCCACGATTCTGCATGGCATCATCCCGCGACCATCTCGCCGCCATTCGTCGGAAGGGCGGCATTCGCAGCCGCCGCGTCCTCGATCCGGAACCGGCCCGACTCATGGTCCCCGTCCGCGAGGCGAGGCGCGCCTATCGTCGATTTCATGCCCGTTGCTTCTGGTCCTATCGGCCAGACCTAGTGATCGGGGCCGATGACGTCCCGTGGGTCGCCGAGCAGCTCATGCGTCACGGCGATCGTGAGGGGTTCGCCGTGGGCCGTGCGCTGTGCCGTTAACCCCGGTGCAAGCGGCCATCCCGGCCTGCGTCGCACCGCAGCATAACCACGCCAAGTGGCTGCTCACCTCAGCACAAGACTCCAATGGCAAGATGCATCCGACGCGCGACACGCCAGCTCGCCCTCACGGTGCTGACGGCGGCTCCGTGTTTGGCGCAGCTCCCCGCTGCCTGCGGCGGCCAGAGACTCGGTGGTCCGGATCGACGGGGACGTGGCGGAAGCAGGGAAGGTGCTGGATGCGCCCGGAGGTGCGGTGGCCGTGGGAATCTGGACCCACACGCATCCCAACGGAAAGCTCGCACGACGGGGCCTCTACATCGGAGGTAAGCGCAGCGGTGTGTGGGAGTCGTGGTACGACGACGGTACCCGTGAGAGTGAGCAGACGTGGGCCGAGGGACGGTTGAGCGGCCCGTCGCTGGAGTACTGGCCGAATGGCAAGGTCAGCGCGCGTGGAACCTACATGCGTGGTGCGAAGAGCGGGAAATGGGAGACGTATGCGGCCACGGGCAAGCCCATCGAGGTCTGCCATTACGACAATGATCAGCGGTCCGGCGACTGCTGGTTCGCCGCTCCGGAGGACGCGCGCATGCCCTGGAAGTTCTCGTCCGGCGCAATGCGCAACGATCAACGAGACGGCCTCTGGACGTTCTGGTACGACTCGTTGCGAAAGGAGGGCGAGGCGACCTACGCCCACGGGGTTTCGCACGGCGTGTCTCGTGTGTGGTCGGCAGCCGGCGCACTGACGGAGGAGCGACACCATCGTTACGGGCTGCTGCACGGTCCTCAGCTCGCACTCTCAAAGGAGGGTGCGCTGCAGCGATCGTACTACTACCTCGACAGGCCGCTCGCCGGTGAGGCCGCGTGGGACTCGTTGAGCAGGGGGGACGTGGGTCGGGGCGCAAGCGAGCTCTCGCCGTTGACGTATGCCACGCTCGTTGCCCCGTATCCCGGACGGCTCCAATCGATAGCCCGTCCCGGGGCCGTCGTGCGTGCAGCGAACGACGAAGCAACGGCCACCGTCGTGGCCGAACCCGTGAGGCGCGCACTCGGAATGGCCATGGCGGAGCTTCAGCGGTCCGTGCTCACGGAGGACATCGCCTCACCCGACTACTACGTCGATCCCACGCTGCTCCGGATTGACACCGCGTCCTTTCAGCTCGCGGTGCAGACCCGGCGATTCAAGCTGGTGCCCACGCCGGCGGGGCCGTCCGCACCCGCTGACTATGAGGCAGCCGTACGTTGGCGGAAGGCCGCGACGACCGGGCCAACGGCGGCAGATCGAGAGGTTCTGCGGGGACTCAGGTACCTGCACACCGGTCTCCTCTCGATCGGCGACGACTCCCTGGCTCGCGGGCTTGCCGCTGAGTACACCGCCCTGAGCGCCCTCTCCGACAGCATCACCTATTCCCCCTCCCGACGCCTCGCCCTCTGGCACTATCGCGAGGTCCTGCTGAGTCCACTCGACCTCCTGGAATACCCCATCGAAGCGGCACGTCGAACCCGCGACCTCTGGCGGTACCTTGCCCGGAGCGGTGGCGCCCTCGACGCGGAGCGCGTTTTGCCAGAGCGAGGGGCGCTCTGCGATGCGGCGCTCCAGGGTCGATTGCACGAGTCGCAGATGGACGCGCTCGCGGGCGATTGGAACGCCCTCGCCGATAGCGCGATGGTGTGGCGGCGCAGGTTCGATGATCTGGTGGTGAACCCGGACAGCCTCGCCGCTGTCATGAAGGACGTCTATGAGCGTCGTCGAAAGGTGCTCGAGAACGCGCAGGGTTCAGCGACGACAAAAGACTCGCTTGAGGTCCTGAACAAGATCGAGGCCGATGTGGAAGCAGCCGAAGGTCGGCGGTATGCCCTGCAATTCAGGCTCAACGGAAAGATCCTCTGCGTCACACCAGGCATCCGCCGAGAAGGAGGTCACATCCGCCTGCCTTTCCCCACCCCGAAAATCCTTGGCGGTGCGCGGCACCGGTTCCTGACGTTCCAGGCGTCTGAGGCCGAGCTTCGAGGAAGCGATGTGCTCCAGGGGAGCGCACTCGACCGACTGCGGCTCGACCTTCGAGCGGCACGGACCGGGTTCGCGCTCCGCCGCGAGATCTATGCGGATCCGTGGCGCGCGGGGCAGTGGCCGGGAGTCTTCATCTTCGAGCTGGCAGTGGTGCGCAGGGAGCTGGATGCGATGGAAGCAGATGCGCGCGGCGCGGCGCAATACCTGGCCGCCCTCGATGAGTTTGAGGCATGGTTCGACGCACGCGTGCTCGCCGCCAGCGAATATGCGGCGCGAGTGCGCGTCCTGCAGCAGTTGCAGACGCTTCGCGAGGCGGGCCGACTCGTCCTTCCCCAGACGGTACAAGTGGTGTCGCACCAGCGTGCCGAGGGCGACAGCGTGAACGCCGGAGAGCCGATCATGGACGTCGTCGCCGTGGAGCGACGGATCCTGCACCTGCGGTTCAACCGCGGAGATCCGGTCCTCATGGCGCTGTCGCCAGGGGACTCGATCGACCTTGTGCTGCGGAGAGCCGGTCGGCCGCCGCTGGCCGCCGAGGTGCTTGGTTGGGTCGAGGGCATGTCGGCAACGGATCAAGACGCGTTCCTCGAAGCCGTGACAACCAGCTTTGGCCGTCCGATAAGGTTCAGTGGGACCCTTGTGGCGAAATCCGATGTTGGCGAAGGCGTGATGGCGGATGTCCGAGTCACGGCCACGGTTGACGACTCGTTCATTCCCCTTCCGCAATCGGCACTCGCCTACGTCGCGGCAGGTCGACCGAGGGATGTCTTTCGGCGGGTCGATGGGGCTGATGCAGGGGGCAGCCCGTTCGCGGTGCCTGCAGCCGCAGCGGTCGGTCGCTGGTACATCCGGCTCGACGACCGGTCACTCCAGGCAACGAGCCGCGGCAACATCGAGGTGCTCGGCACTTCGAAAGCGGGCATGGAAGAACTGAGGCGGGTCATCGCGTGGCAGGTAACCGCGCGACCACAGTCATGAAGGCCAGGTCCTTCGTGCGCGTCGCCGTGTGCATCGCAGCGCTGGCTGTGCCGCAGTTGGACGCGCAACTCGTGGAGACCGTCTCGGGTCGATGGGCGCCCTACGCCGGCGGCAAAGTCGGGGCGCCGGGATCCCTGATCGACTGGTGGAACGAGCACTGGAAGTCGCTCGTTGCGGCACGGAACGGCGACGAGCTGGCCAGGCTCGCGACGGACGTCAGCAGTCGGTTACGGCCCGACGAAGCCGCGGTGTTCGATGTGTACGTCACGGACCTGGGGCCATACGGCGTGGCCGTGATGGGGATTGGTCGCGCCGACCAACCGGCACTCTTGCCCGGCGACTGGCGCCTGGCCAGGAAGACCGACCCCCTCTTCACGGGACAGCAGCTTACCGTTCGTGGGTACAGTCGATCCCTCGACGCCGTGCGACCGATCGTGGGCGGTATGGATGCCTCTGAGTACCGGGGCCTCAGTCTCCCGTCGTTGGAGCAGGTATACGAGAGAGGGCGGGCGGATCTCGTGGATCTCGTGAAAACCGGACCCTCGCCGAACTCCGGTGCCGATCGGCTGGGGCGGCAGCTGGAGCGCCTTCGCCTGATCAACGCCGAGATTGAACGTCGCAAGGAACTGGAGAAGCAGCGAAGGGAGGCAGGGGAGCGCGAACGGCAAGAGCGGGAAAGTGTGAGGCGCGAGGAGGAGCGCCGCCGGGAGGCTGAGCGACAGGAGCGCCGGCGACGAGAGGAGGAGCGCCGCGACCGATGGAGAGAACGGATACCGCGTGAACGTGGAAGCTCGAGCAGCAGCCCTAGGCATTCCACCAGCGCATCGGATGGGGCGCGGATTGGGGATGATGTGGGCAAGCCGACGCCGACACCGAGACCCGACCAGAGGCCGCCGCGACCACTCCCACCAACGCTTCCGATCGTGCGGCCGGTGATCCCATAGGCCAGGCGTCCTGAGCTTCCGGTGGGGCACCCTGGACACCACTGTGGGGCGAGGACTGTCAGAGGGCGCCATTACACTTACTGCTCCGGGGGCTTCCCGGTCAGGCCGTCGAAGGTCCTTCGGCTCTCGCCAACTTGAGCGTCAGGTAATGCCGGACGCGGCAGTGCGGAATGGTCCGGTCGACCGGGTCGCGCAGCAGTGCGAATGTGGACTCCCTCGAACCAAACTGGGGCGGCGAGCGCCCAGGAACCCCAACCCGAAGACGGAGGCGCCCCTGCGACGCGGCACACTCATCGCACTCCTTCCGCTGGCCCTCGCCTGTCGCGACCGTGCAGACAGCGCCCGGCACGGTGAACTGCCGACGGCACCAGCATCCTGGCTGGGCAACGACGACACGGCGGGTCGCCTCACCTATTTGCCGCTGCCGCCGGGCCTCACGAACGGCGGGGCCATGGCCATCAATGCTGCCGGATGGATCGTTGGATCCGCTGCGGACCACACCGGGTGTTCCCGAGTCGTCCTGTGGTCCCCGAGAGGCTCGGTCGAAGCACTGCCGTTCTGCGCCTATCCGGTCGACATCAATGGGCGAAACCAGGTGACGGGCAGCATCGCGGTCGGTGGAGTGGAGAGAGCCTTCCTCTGGACCCCGGGCAAGGGTGTGGTTGACCTGGGTTCGCTGAACGGAACCTGGAGCCGAGCTGCAGGCATCAATGACTCCGGGTGGGTCGTTGGAGCCTCGGGGCAAGTCGGTGTAAGCCAGACGGGTTTCGTATACACGCCGGGCCTTGGCATGCGGGATCTGAGCCCGCTCGCCGGCACAACTGTGCTGGAGGCCCGGGCAGTCAATCGGCGGGGTGAGGTGCTCGCCGACGAGGCAGGTCCGCCCCTGGCGTCGGTTGTCTGGCATCCCGTAGCGGGCACACGACAACTCCCCCCTTTCATGCCTGGGCTCTACAACCGGGGGCGGGGGTATGGGCTGAACGACCTGGGCGAGGCCACGGGCATCGGGCCGTACGACTGGTTCAACGACCTCATCACCCTGAAGTGGCCTGCGTCAGGCGCGCCGCAGAGGATCCCGGTCCAGATGGGGTGCATCGGCTACTCCTATGGCATCCGGATCGCCGAGAATGGGTCGGTGCTCGGCTATCGCAACAACTGTACCGACATGAGGCATGTCCCGTTCCTCTGGACCGCTGCTCATGGGACGCGGTTTCTCCGGGAGTACCTGCAATGCTCCGCTAGCGACCTTAGTCCGTCGGGCAAGAGGGCGGTGGGAGTCTGCCCGGACGGACCAGTCGTCTGGGACTTCTGAGGGAGCGACCAGCGAATTCGGTGCCCCGCCGGCGTCAATCACACTGGGCCGCGTCATCGGGCAGGCACCGGAACAACGGTCGCGCCCGCGCCAACCGCGCGATGAAGCCGCCACGCCCCGCCGGGACCACGTGCACGTTCCTGCGGTGCTTGCGAGCCATGGAACCTCCCCAGTGTGATGTTGTGTGGACTGCCCGGCCAGGGACGAGGGGGTGAGGGGGTCGCCAGCTCCTCCGTCCGTTGCTCAGGGCACCACGTTGCGAACCGTCGCCGGCTTCTGCTCCAGGATCGTGTCGATACGATGCAGCGCCGCACGCAGGTGCAGCTCCGTCGGCTTGTCCCCGGCCTTCCGCATCGCACGCTCGATCTCGTCCTTGAGCGAGACCAGCTGGCCACGCAGGTGCGACTTCGCGTCCTCGGAAAGCGGCGTCTGCGGCTGTCCACCGAAGCCGCCACCACCACCGCCGCCACCCGGACCGGCGGGCGTCGCTGGCGGGTTCATCTTGGTGTTGATCATCGCGATGTGGTCGTTCTGCAGCTCGCGACGGAACACGTTGATGATCGTGCTCGCGGCCGACAGCTCCTCCCAAATTCCCTTGCGCACGTCGTCGAGCATCGTGTTCAGCGTGTACACCTTGCTCTTGTCGGCCGCAGTCCCCTCCTGCTCGAGCAGGCGATTCATGCGGGCGTCCTGCATGACGGTGCCCAGCACGCGCTGCTGCGGCGAGTTGATGCGCGGGACCATCCCGCCGGCCTCCACCCGCTCACCGATATCCGGCCGGATGAGATACGCGGGCGCCTTGAACCCGTTCTCCTTCAGGAACTTCACCGCCTCGGCCTGTCGCTCTCGGCTCATCGGCGTGAACACCGACCCGGTCTGCCCGCCGGACTTGTACTGCACCGTGGCACCAGAGACCAACGTCGCCACATGATTCGCCTCGTTGGCCCACTGGCCGACGGTGCGGTTGTAGAGCTCGAGCAGGTCGGCGTTGTCCTCGAGCGGGTTCGTCGTCGCATCCTTCAGGTAGCCCATCACCCGCTCGATGTTCTTGAAGCCGAGGGTGGTGGCCTTCACCGGGTCAGCATCTCCCACGGCCTCGTTCTGCGTGCCGGTGGCGCCATAGGCGTTGTTGGCCGAGAAGCGGTACCAGGGGATGGTGTCCTGCATGCGCGACCATTGCTCGAGCACGGTGCGCTCCTGATCCGAGGTCCGCGCGGTGGGAATCGGCTTGTACCCCCACATGATCGCGTACTTGTCGTATGGACCAACCGTCGGAAGCAGATGCTGCACCGGGATGTTGTCCTCGGGTTGCGCCACATAGTTGAAGCGCGAGTAGTCCATGATGCTCGGGCTGTGGCCCATCTTCGCGAGCCACGTCTTGCTCCGGAGCGAGTCAATCGGGTACGTGGACGAGCCAATTTGGTCGTGTTGCAGTCCCAGGTGTGGCCGATCTCGTGTGCGACGACGAACTGCACCAGCCGCCCCATCAACGAGTCGGGGAAGGGCAGCTTGCGCGCGCGTGCATCGAGCGGCGACACCGGTGAAGTACCAGAGCGCTGCAGGTTCATGATATTGTGGAACATGCGCACGGAGCCGTTGAGGATCTCCCCGGTGCGCGGGTCGTGCACGTGCGGGCCGACGGCGTTTTCCGTCGTGGACGGCAGCCATCGAATCATGGTGTGGCGCACGTCTTCGGGTGACCAATCGGGGTCCTGCTCGGGCGATGGCGGCTCGGCGGGGACAATCCCCTCCCTTGAACCCGGCGGCCTCGAACGCCACCTGCCATTCCACGATTCCGGCGCGCACATACTTCTTGAGCCACTCCGGCGTGTCGCGATCGACGTAGTAGGTGATCGGCTTCTTCGGGTAGCAGAGGTTGCCGCTGCGACGCTCGCTGCACTCCAGGCGGTACTTGGTGATGAAGCGACGGTTGGCCGATCGGTGTTCGTTGGTGCCGAAGTCGGTCATGCGGGTCGAGAAGAAGCCGACCCGCTCGTCGAACCGTCGCGGCATCATGGGCGCTTCCGGGAGGCGCACGATGCTGTAGTGCGCCATCACGCTGCGCGGCGGACGCGGGGCGTTGGCGCCGCCGCCACCACCGCCTCCGCCACCCCACCGCCTTGCGCGGCGGGTGCGACCCCGGTCTGCGTCGCTTCAATCCCGATGTTGTCCGCAAAGGCAGGTGCCGCTCGATGAAGGAACGGTTAGCGTCGATCGTGCCGGGAATCGCCTGGATCTCCGGGACGGCCGTCGTGAAGAGGCGCGTCACGTCGATGACCGGGGCGCTGTCCGGCCCGAACGCCTCGATGTTGAAGGTCGCGATGACAGCGGCGTAGTTGGCGTTCTGGACGGCGCGGAGCACCGACGCCGTGGTATCACTCGACGTGATCGCGAACTCGGGGCCGCGCAGCACAACGCGGTTCCCCATCCGTTCCCACTGGAGGGTGCGCTCGGTGAACTGGTCGCCCGCATACGCGGTCTGGCCGCCGCCACCACCGCCGCCGCCACGTCCTCCGCCCGTTGGGGCTGCCGCGCGAGCGTAGCGACCGATCAGGAGCTGGTCCTTGCCGAGTTCGCGTCGCGGGATCTCGAAGTAGAGTCGCTCGCCAACGCGGTGCACATTGAACAACCCGCGCTTGGTCTTCGCCTCGGCGGTGATCACCCGCTCATACGGACGCGGACCGCCGCGCCCGACCGCTGCGGGGCCGCGTGTGGAATCTGTGTCCTGGGCGATGACGGGCACGGCAGAGGCCGTGACGAGCGCGAGGCAAAGGAGCTGTCGCATGGGAGCTGGCCGCGGTGAGTGGGCTGGGCCTGATGGCGTTCTGCGAAGATCGCCGCCGGTCCGGGGGCAACAAGGCCCGGCGGGGTCCCCGCAGGGCCCATGAACAGTCCCTCAGCTCGCACACGGCGGCCGGCAGGAGTGGCTACACCGGTCGGCTGAGGATGGCGTGCCAGTTACCGCGACGTGCTTCCGCGGCGGCGCTCCGTGCGAGGTGCGGCGGTCGTGGTATTCAGCTCTCCGATGAAATCGGCGATGTCCACGGCGCGTACGCCTGGGAGGATGGCCTCGGTGACCGGGCGCGTCCTCCCGCGCCGGTACACGACCACGGCCTTCGTCGAACCCCGGAGGCGCTCCGCAAGTCGTGAGACATGGGCCGCGTCCCGCGGTAGGGGTGTGCTCGACGTCTTGACCTCGATCAGGAGCGTGTCCGACCCGCGGCGCAGGAGAAAGTCCACCTCGAACCCCTGGTGATCGCGAAAGAAGTAGAGTTCGCGCCGTTGGCCTGCGTTCAGCTGCGATTTCACGATCTCGGATGCCACCCATCCCTCGAACAGCGCGCCCTTGAACGGGAACGTTCCCAGTCTTCCATCTTCGTGACACCTAGCAGGTGACAGGCGAGCCCGCTGTCGGCAAGAAAGACCTTGGGTGTCTTCACCAGGCGTTTGCCGAGGTTCTCGAAGTACGGTGGCACGACGAAGAGCTGGCCGGTGACCTCAAGGACGCCGATCCACTCACCGATGGTTGGAATGGAGACGCCGAGTGGTGCGGCGAGGTCCGCCTTGTTGAGCAACTGGCCCGTGCGCGCGGCGAGCAGGGTGAGGAACCGTCGAAAGGTCGAGAGATCCCGCACGTTGAGCACGGCCCGCACGTCACGTTCGAGGTACGTCTGGAGGTAGGACTCGAACCAGAGCGATCGGTCGCGGGGCCGAAGGACGACCTCGGGAAACCCTCCGTGCAGCAGGGTGACCTTTGGCGACTCCGCCGCGGCGAGCGGCAGCAGTCCCAGGACGGCCGCCCGCCCCGCGAGGGACTCCGTGACGTGCTGCATCAGGGCGCCTCCTGCGAACCGGTCAGAGCCACCGACCGCGATGCTTCGGTTCGTGGTCGATGCGTTCCTTGAGGTACGCGAAGAGCTCCCGGCGCGTTCTGGATCTCGTCGAGGATGGTGACGCCACGTCGTTCATCCAGAATCGGCGCGGGTCGGCCCGCACTGCGGCGAGGATGTCTGGGGCGTCCAGCGACGACGTCAGCCCCGGAAGGCGTGCTTCAGGACCGTGGTCTTGCCGGCGCGTCGCGGTCCACGTGAGGACGAGCGCAGGGAAGGCCTTCGCGGCCCGTTCAGGAGTGGGGTGATCAGTCGGGCGATGAACGGCATATGAGAAATCTAAAGTGCCACCTTAGATTTCTCAATATCGATGCTCCCTCTCGACCCGCAGTAGCACGAAGAAGGGTCGTGCGCCGTGTCCAGGGGGTCACCGTCCTGCTGGAGTCGCGGCTGACGGGCAGGGCGTGCCAAAGACTGGACCAACCGCCACCGGCTCGCCAAGTTCGCTCCATGTCGCGTTCATTCCCTGCCGTCCGCGCGTTCGCCGTGGCGTCGGTCGCCCACGCCCAGCGCCTGACCTCAGCGGTACACGGATCCGCGTGGACTCCGCCGCCCCGGCGCGCACCGTCGCGGCCACCGGGGACGCGGCCTTCCCGCGCGGCGACATGGGCACAGGCTGGGGATCACCCATCACGATCGCCCAAGGACGCCGCCCGTCTGGTCGTGACGTTCAACTACTTCACGGCGTACGACCTGCAACCCAGGTGCAGCTCGCCTACGCCCTCGACGGGAGTGAGTCGCGCAACCCGATCGTGACCGGGCAGGCTGCGCCGCCTCTCGATCCACGGTCATGGAACGGCGCGACGATGGTCATTACCACACAGTACCCCGCGCCGGCCGGTGAACCTCCGCCGGGGGCGCTCGAGGTGCGGCAGGAACTCACCCTCGACGCACAGGGACGGCTCACGGTCCGCACGTCGCGACGCGGTGGCGACGGCGCGACGAACACGGTCGTCGCGGCGTACATGCGTCGTTAGGCGGCTGTTTCCCGCAAGGCCGGCGTTCCGCCGTCCGCTTCCCGCCAGGCCGGCGTTCTGCCGGCCGTGGTTCACCAGGAACGGTCAGGTCACCGCGCCTTCGACGTTCCAGATCAGGCAGGCGTAGTCGGCGACCGTGCGGTCGCTGGAGAATCCCCATCGCGCCACGTTCAGCACGGCGCGCCGAAGCCCACTCGTCTGGGCGCTGGTAGAGCACATCGACGCGCTCCTGGCAGGCGACATACGACGCGAAGTCGGCCAGGAGGATTACTGGTCGCCACCCTCCGTCAGCCGATCGACAACCTCGCGGAAGCGTGACGGCTCGGCAGGGAGAAGTGACCGTCCGCGATCATGTCCAGGGCCTGCCGCACGTCATCGTTCGCCCGGTACACGTCCCACGGGTTGTATCCGGCCGCCCGGCACTCCGCCACTTCGGCGGCGGTCTTCCGAAGATGAAAATGTTGTCGTCGCCCACCGCCGCCGCCATCTCCAGCGTGGCGCCGTCGAGCGTCCCGATCGTCAGCGCTCCGTTCAGTGCCAGCTTCATGTTGCCCGTTCCAGAGGCCTCGGTCCCCGCGGTCGAAATCTGCTCCGAGAGGTCACATGCCGGGATGATCACCTCGGCGTTCGACACATTGTAGTTAGGGATGAAGGCGACCTTGAGCAGGTCACCGACCGCCGGGTCGCGGTTCACCACATCGGCCACGCCGTGGATGAGGCGAATGATGAGCTTCGCAAACGCATACCCGGGCGCGGCCTTGCCGCTGAAGATCACGGTGCGGGGGCACCATGCCGGCCACGCGCCCCTCGCAAATGCGACGGTAACGCGTGATGACGTGCAGCACGTTCAGCAGCTGGCGCTTGTACTCGTGGATCCGCTTGACCTGGATGTCGAACAGGCCATCGGGGTTCACCGCTAGGCCGGTCCGGTCGTGGATCAGTGCCTGCAGGCGCTGCTTGTTGGCTGCTTTCGCGCGCGGAAGTGGTCGCGAAGTCCGCATCGTCGGCCCAAGGCACGAGGCGTTCCAGCTGCCGCAGGTCGGTCACCCAGCCATCGCCGATCTGCTCGGTGATCAGCGCCGCGAGGCCCGGGTTGGCGTGGTGCAGCCACCGGCGAGGCGTGACGCCGTTCGTGACGTTCACGAAGGCCGCGGGACGGATGGCATGGAAGTCGGCAAAGACGCTCGCCTGCATCAGGTCGGTGTGCAGCTGCGAGACGCCGTTGACGTGATGGCTGCCGACGATCGCCAAGGTTGGCCATGCGAATCCGGCGACCCCCTCCTCCGCGACAATGGACAAACGCCGGATGCGGTCGAGGTCGGTCGTGTGAGACCGGCGCACCTCGTCCAGGAAGCGCTGGTTGATTCGTAGATGATCTCGAGGTGTCGCGGGAGCAGCGGCCGAAGAGGGTGACCGGCCACGTCTCCAGCGCCTCGGGCATCAGCGTGAAAGTGTTCGTATAGGAAAGACCTGTCGCGTGATCTCCCAGGCGCGTTCCGCCAGCGCGTGCTCATCGACCAGCAGGCGCATCAGCCGGGAATGGCCACCGTGGGGTGCGTATCGTTGAGCTGGATGGCCACGTGGTCCGGCAGGGCGTCGAACGGTTCGCCGGTCGCGAGGAAGCGATGGAGAATGTCCTGCAACGAGGCAGAGACGTTGAAGTACTGCTGCTTCAGTCGCAACTCGCGCCCCACCGCCGTCGAGTCGTCGGGATGCGGGACCTTGGACAGGTTCTCGAGGACTCGGTCTTCTGTTCGACCGCCCGACGGAAGTCCCCTCGTTGAACCGCTGGAGGTTGAAGTCGCGGGTGGCCTTCGCGGACCAGAGGCGAAGGTTGTTGACCGTTGCGTTGTTGTAGCCGGGCACCGGCGTGTCGCATGCCATGGCGAACACGGTGTCGGCTCTCGAGCCAGTGGGCCCGGACGTTGCCGTGGCCATCGGACAGGTGCGCCGTCCGGCCGCCGAAGCGCACCAGGTACAAGACCTCCGGGCGCTGCAATTCCACGGGTTGCGACAGCGCAACGGTGTCAGGATGCTCGACCTGCGCCATTCTCGATGCCCTGGTAAAACAGGCCGTACTCGTAGTGGATCCCGTAGCCGATCCCTGGTATCGCCAGCGTGGCCATGGAATCGAGGATGCGGGCGGCGAGCCGGCCCGGACCTGCCCATTCCCGAGCGCAGCGTCGGGCTCTATCCTGGATCTCCTCGAAGTCGACCTCGAGCTCGGCGAGCGCGGTGCGGAGTTCGTCGCCGAGCCCGATGTTGAGCAGGCTGTTGGACAGTAACCGTCCGGTGAGGAACTCTGCGGACAGGTAACACACGCGTTTCCAGGAGACACCTCGGAGGCGTGCATGGCCTGCATCCACTGCGGCATCAGCGATCGCGGACCGCGAACGCCGTCGCCGGGTACCAATCGCGCGGCGTGGCCGTGAGGCGATCCCTTGCCGAGCGAGAAGCCGGTCGGTGATCGCCTCGCGCAACGTGGACAGCAGTTGAGTGCTCATTGGGCCGATCTGTTACCCGCGGTGAGGTCGCCCACCTTCCACAGGAGACCCCGATCCCGGGTCGCCCCCATGCTCAGGGGACGACCGGTCGGCGCCACAGGTGTCGCCCTTCGGTCGCGGCGTCGGTCGTCGCGGTGGGATGTAGGGTCCTTCGCCCCAACCGGCACGTGTGGGAACTGGGCCGCGCTCGGTTGAACTCGGCGATGAGTCCGTCGAACAGACCCAACGCCCACGGGTTGGCGTCCTTCACGTCGCTCTCTTCCTTCGGGTCTGCGCGGAGGTTGAAGCCGCATGAGCGGCGCCTCGGTCACGCGCGGCTCCGGCTGGTAGGCGTAGTGGAACTTCCAGTCAGTTCCACTTCGCGGCGGGACGGGCCATTGGAGCCCGCCGAAGAACAGCGCGCACTCGTGCGCGGCGGCGTCGACTGCTTGCGCTGCAGAACGCCAGCTGGTTCTCGCCGTCGATCGGGCGGTCGCCCGGCGCTTTCCGCCGCCGCGGCATGGTCGGAAGATGTCGAGTCCGTGGAAGACCGCGTTGGACACCTGCCCACGCGGGATCGTGCCGACCCATCGCATCACGCACGGGTGCGAATGCCACCTTCCATCACCGAGTTGTAGAAGACGCGCAGAGCCCTGACGACCCTGCCGCGGACGACGTCCCTCGGGGCCGTTATCGGTGCACCACATCACGAGGGTGTTGTTGTCCAGCTTCATGCGCTTGAGCGCCGCCAGTGATCAGGCCGACGTTGTAGTCGACGTCCATCATCGCGTCGCCCATGTCGCCAGCCCCTGTCTTCCCGATGAAGTCCAGGGGGTGAGCGGGGAAGTGGATCTGAGTCATCGGGTAATACAGGAAGAACGACTTCGCGCGCGCGCACATTTCGCTCGATGAACTCGACTCCCCTGAGCGCCGCCTCGCGATCCACGGTGCGGCGCGTCCTGGTCGAACACCTTCACCTTGCGTGGCGCCTCACCGGCATTCTGTTCCCAGATGACGAGGTGGTCCGCCGGATTGGGATTGAGCTCGGGAGGTGGTCCACTGCGCCTCGTTGCTCGTGTTCGGGATTGGCATACCGTGATCGAACCCCGGTCCGATGGGCGTCCGATGGTCGATCCAATTCCGGCCACCGAGGTGCCACTTCCCGAAGAGCGCCGTGGCGCAGCCGGCGCCCTGGAGTGCTTCGGCGATGGTCTCTTCCCAGAGAGTGATCCCGGTGTTCTGCGCCGCGCCCGGAGCGAATGGCATATCGCCCCGTGAGCAAGGCTGCGCGCGAGACCGTGCAGGAGAACTCGACGTTGAAGTTGTCCAGCCGGATGCCCTGGCGGCGATGCTGTCGATGTTTGGGGTCGGGACGCCGCGGACGCTGCCGTAGGCGACGACCTCGCCCCTGTCCGGGTTGGCGCGGGAAGATCAGGACGATTCGGTCCGCGCGTGGCTGCGCGGAGCGGGGGTGCGGCGCTGGCGGACAGCAGGGCCGCAACGAGGCCGATGGATGGGGCGAGGCGACGAGGCATGGGGTCCCGGGCCGGGGTCGAGGTCGCGCGAAGTTAGCGCGGTCCCTGGCCGGAGTTGAAGGGCTTCTCCGAGCGCAATATCGACCGGATGATCGCCTTCCACCGGGCGTACCCCGGCCTCGACTCAATTTCGCCACCAGTGGTGGCGAAATTGTCGGCGGGACAAGTGCCCCCCGGCCGTGGCGAAACGGCCCCGGCGCGAACGGCGCGACCTCGCTCCTGTGGTCCGTACCATGGGCGCACCATGTCCTGTTGATGGAGCAGGTGAAGGGACCTCGCCACCCGGCGCTGGTAGGTGGCAGACCCTCGCCAACGGATGGAGCCGAAACGTCCTCAGCCTGCAGATCGAGGTTAGGGCGCACACGCGGCACGGAAAGGCAGTCTCGAACTTCGCCGCACTGCTTCCCACGCCTGAGCCAGATCTCGCCGGAGCAGGCTCTAAAGACCCGTACATCTTCGACTTTCTCACCCTCACCGAGCGCTAGGGAGCGCGAACTCGAGACGGCGCTGGCGCGGCCCCTGAAGTGGGTCCTCAACGACGCAGGACGAGGTTGGTGAGGTTAGCGCGGAACGAGAAGCGTGCGCCCGTGCTGCCCGTGCTACTCGTGCCGCTCGTGCCGCTCGTCCTTCGCGCATGGCGCCTCGGAGTCCCAGAGATCGCCCTTCGGCACCGTCAGCGCCAGCACGCGGCAGATCAGTTGAACACCCGGGCCCCTGATGGCCCCGGCGCCGTGAGGTCCGTCGTGTTGAGCGGCTTCACGAAGTAGAGTTGCCCGAAAACCTCCGGGATGTAGCTGTCGGCGAGCGAGTTTCCGGGCATCGTCAACCACGAAAGACCATACGCGTTCAACAAGATGGTTAGGTCCAGTGAACCGTTCCGTGTCCATGAACCAAGGGACGCCAGCCGAGGCGCAGGGTGCCGATCGGCAACGGGCTGCGGTCGGTCCGACCGTCGGGCGCCGTGAGGACCATGTCGATCCATGCGGTCGCCTCCCACCGATAGGTGCACGTCGGCAGGTGGACCCTGGGGGTGACGCCGGGTAGGGGACTTCCGTTGAAGGTGCTGAGCACGTTCCCGCTGCCGCTGAGAGTGGTACGGTTGGGCGGCAGCGAGTTGTTGTTGATGTCGTAGTCGGTCACGCTGGCGTTGCCGGTCACTAGGCCCTGTTACGTCTGCTCATCGTCCAGCGGCGATGAGATACGTGTGAGCGCGCTCGTGAGGTTGACCCGGTGCAGGACGCTGATCTCGTGATTCTCGCGGTTGACTTCGTTCCGGCCCTGAGTCCGAGATCAGGCGGTGAACGTCGTCCGGCTTGCGATATCATCACAGCGACCCGGGTTCGTCACGTTCAGTCCACCCGGGGAGGAGATCAGGTTTCCGGCCCGGGCACTGATGAGGGCGGTCCCCGCGCTCACTCGGTTGCCACGCCATTGCTGGAGACCGTGGCCACGGCGGTATTCGACGACGTCCAGGTGACGGCGGGCGTTGGTCGCACGTTCCCGTTGGCGTCGAGGCGGTTACGCTGAACGTCACACTCCCGCCAGCGGTCGTCGTTGCCGGTGTCGGAGAGACGATAAGCAGCAGCGCGGGCGTGACCGTGACCGTCGCTGCACCCCTGGACACCGCCCGATGTCGCACTCACGATCGTTGAACCAGCGACGATTGCGGTCACGGTGCCGGTGCCGGAGACCGTGGCGACGTTGCTGGCCTCGCTCGACCAGGTGAAGGTTGCACCGGGGACCAGGTTCCTGGGCATCGCGCGCCGTCGCGACCAGCACGCCGGTCGTTCCCTCGACCAGCTGCAGGCTGCCGGATGACCTGCACCGAGTGACCGTAGCCTGGGTGGGCGGCGGCGGCACGCTGGGCCCGGCTGGCCCTCCGCATGCGGCGACTACTGCGAGCAGGGCAATGGTGGCGGACCGGACACAGCGCGGGGTCATGGATCTGGGGTTGGGCGGAATTCGCACCCTCCCCGCAGGAACGCTCCGATCCGTCCCTGTTTCTCAGTGTCGCGCGAAGGCGAGCCTGTCGGCAAGCCGACGTCCCCTTGCGAGCCGCGGTGCCTGGCCTGTTGGTCGGGTGATGATCACAACTTGGGGTCGCAAGCTCACGCGTTCGTTCAGGGCGGGAGCGTCAACCGGCGCCGACCCGTCCAGACCACGATCGATCCGCAGCCGCTGAGCGTCTGGAATTGCGACGGCATGCCCGACGCGCGCGTGTACACCTCAACACCGCGGATGTCCTGCGCGGGAACAAAGAAGTCCGGCGAGAACCCCGCACTGCCGCCAACATCATCCCGTCGAGGAAGATCACCGGCTGGCACATGCCGCCCCCTGTATGAACGGGCTCCGCATGTAGATCTGCGAGTTCCCGCGGTCCCGCGGACCGTGATGCCCGGATACCGCCGCACGATGTCACTCAGGTACAACGGGTCGTAGCGCTCGAGGTCCTGCTCATCGGCGTAGTAGCCGAATCCGCTCCGCTTGCGCTGCAGGAAGTCCCGATACTGCGGCGAGTCGTAGAGACGATCGCCCACCACCTTCACGGTGTCCGGGAACGTCTGCCGCGACTCCAGCACCACGTCGAGCGACATCGGCGTCGTCGGCAACAGGTCGACCATCCGCGTGACCGGCAGGTACCCGATGGCCCGTGCGTCGAGCAGGCGTGTGCCTAACGGCAACGAGTCGAGGGCGTAGTACCCATCCTGATTCGTCGTCGCTTCCGCACCAGCGTCGGCCAGGCGGACCCGGGCCCCGCGGAGGGGACGGCCATCGGGGCGGGTGACGCGTCCCTGCACCCGGGCGCCACCGACAAGCACCGGGACGACCACCGAGTCGCGCCGCCGATCGCTCGATCATTCTGGGACCGTGCGCTGCGCGAGTTCCGTCGGGGCGACGAACAGGTCGCGCACCAGCAGGCCGTTGTTGGGGAGTGTGAACATCGAGGTCCCGGTCGAGTCACCCCCCTTCCACGCGCGCATCACGACCATCTCGTCGCTCGGGAGGTGACAGAGCCCAAACCGTCCGTCCGCATCGGTCAGCGTCGACCCCTGGGTTTGTCGCGAGATGGTGCCGCCCGTGGTGACGATCACGCTCCATTGAGCGACGACCAGCGTGGAGTTGACCGGGCACCTGTAACCGCGTTGCGCGCACGCGGCCGTGCCAGTACCCGCGGGTCGAGTCGGTCCCGCAACTCGCCCGCACGATCGTCCGCGGCGATGGCACCGCGAGCATCGCGCGTACGGCCGTCGTATCGCTGATTGAGACGCGGAGCATCGGCGACACCAGGCCCAGCGAATCGAGGACCGGGTGGAAGAAGCCGAGTAACCAGGTGCCCGCGTCGAGGGTATCGAACCGGAAGTTGCCGTCAGCGCCGGTGCGGAAGGAGCGTGCGACCGCGGGGCGGTCCGACCGGGCGATCTGGACCGTGGCGCCCTCGAGCCGGCGTTGGCCGACGCTGTCGTAGGACCGTTACCGGAGACCGAGGTGGTGACCTGCGCGTCCGCAGCTCGCGCCCAAAGACCGAATGCCAGCAGGCAGGCGGCGAGGGCGACCCGGATCATTGGTGTAGCTGCGCGTCGGGGTTGGGTCACGAAGTCGCCACCGGCAGGACCGGTGGAGTCACACCCGACGCGCAGGAACGGTTCGGTGGGTCGCGCCCTGGGCTCACCGGTCGCGCGGCTCCAGGATGGCCCTTGGACCGACTGTCCATTGGCCCCCCGACTGCCTGAGCGCGTGCAGAATAGAAATCGATTTCTATTCTGCAAGACGCTCGCTCGACAACCTCGACTGCGGGGCCGACACCATCAAACACTGCCCCCGGCGAAGACGTCCTTCCCGGAAGGACAAGTGCACCATGAAGTGTCCTTCCAGAATGACGATCTCCACGACCTCGTCTCGCTCACGCCCTGACGGCGGCCACTTCACGGCCCCGTGTCCACCTTCGTCAGCCCCTGGCGAAGGTGCATTTGAACGTCGCGCGCTGCCTTTGCGCGTTGGAGAACTGCACCTCGATGTCCTTGCCGCAACCGCCCGCCTTGCGTACCGCGGCGCTCCAGCTGGTCGGGTTCGATCTTGAGGATCGAGCTGGTGATGGGGGAGGCTCGACGTTGGTCCGGGGACGAGGACGGGCGGGATCGAGGACGCGGATGTGACCGAGCCCCGGTGAGACCCTGCCCATTGAGGAGTGCGCGCCCAGCTCCTGGTCCAGGACGTCGGTTGGGGCCCACAAGAAGTCACGGGTGAACAGCAGGCGGTAGGAGCCTTCGCCGACGTTGAAGAAGGTGGTTGACCTCGGCCGGCAGCGGGCGGGCTCGCGGGGGGGCGAGGCGGTGACGTCGGTGTGAGCAGGCGCCGACGGCGAGGAGGACCGCGGCGAGCAGTGGATTTGACGTGGAGTCTGTAGGGTTGGGTTGGGTGGTGTTGCCCGGCCATACTGCAGGGAACGTGCGTGACGGGCGGCCACGTACCCGTTGTGGCGCATCCACTTGACAACACCATGCCCTCGAGCGTCATGTCACGGGGCGTGGATGGGGACGTGGAACGGGGCGCCATGACGAATGGCTGGCGACGCCCCCGCTTCCCCGAGCACGTTAGGGCTGCGCCCTCTGCTGGCATCTGGCGCGGCGAGGGCGCGGGTGCGGAGCGGAGAACGAGGCTGAAATGCGCACGCATCATCGACCCCATGCGCAGCTCCTTCCGCAGGCGCGGGTCAAGTTCGTCCTCGGCCTGGTGCATCAACAGCACGAGCTCGGTGATGAGCGGCGCACTGCCGGGAGGTCACGGGGCGCATGGTCTATCCAGCGCAATCTCGCGCGTGAGAGGGGTGCTTCTGCGCCGCGGGCGCTGTCGTTCTCGCTATTGAGGTCGATTCCAAAACCGTTTCATCGCGTCGGCCTGCCATACGCGGAATGCCGCCACGCTGGTGCCGCTTGATGCTCACGGGCGGTTGGGCCGTGTTGTCGCGCCCGACCGCGAACCGGAGTTCCGTCTCGGAGGGGTCCGTCCAACACTCCCCGCGCCGCCGCAGGCAGCACGCCATGCGCGGTTGCCGACAGGGTGATGTGCGATCGCGCCTTTGCTGACGGGCAGTGAGCAGCAGATCAGGACGCGTTTTGGTGGTGTATAAAGAACGATCCGACGTACACGTCGATCGCGCTTTGGGAGCACGGCTATGGGCCTGCAGGCGACCAACCACTCTCGGCGCGCAATGTTGGCCGGGATGACGATCCGCAGCGTCGCGCGTTCGACCAGCGTCGCGCGTCCTCGCGCATCCCGCCGAGCACGACTTTCGATCTCGTGCGTGTGTTCGGCGTCGGCGTAAGCGGCCGCCGCCCGCTTCGCACGGCGCTGCCGAGCACGTAGCCTGTCGTGGCCGTCGCCGATGCTGACCGCCGAGGTGATGATGCTGCGCGCGAGGGCACCGGCCGCGTGTTGCGGTGAGTTGGGTAGGGTCGGTGAGTCCGGTGTTTGGCTCTTACCGTCCGAGGCGGAGGAGTGGACGCGATGTGGCCTGGATCGCGCGACACATCGCCTCGCGCCACGCGCCTTCGCCGGCCAGGAGCCGCAGCCGTCCCAGAGGTTTCACCGCGTTGCTATTCGCCTCGAGATCAGCGGATCGCGCGCTGGCGCCGCACAGCCCTCGGCGTCCATGGGACACGCGTTTGAGGAACGTCCGCCAGTCGCCGGCCACGGTGACGATCGTGAGGTGGTCGCAGCGGCGTGAGCGCGCGCGACGGCGAGGGCTGTCAACAGTGCGGCGGCATCTTTAGCGCCCTCCATCGAACCCGAGACGCCGATGGCGAGGCGAGGTCTACTGCGGGCGGCGGATTTGCAGGCGCCTGGGACGGTGCCGCTCGCGGCGGGATCTGCGACGAGGTAGCGGACCGAACCGCCGGCATCAAAGGAAGAGCGAGCGATCAGGCCAGGCGTCGAGGGCGAAAGCGTGGTCTGGGCAAGCAGGGGTCACCTGTTCCTCCCGGTGAGGGGATGTCAGGCATGAGCCTTCTGCGGCAGCGCTTTGAGTCGAGCGCGCTGGTCGGCGTCGAGTTTTCTTCGCACGGAGTCCTGGGCGTCGGGGGTGATCCTTTCGACCGTTACTTGTCGACGGCGCGCGTGCGCCGCTCCTCGGCGTAAAGCGGTGTGGTGGGGTGAGGTGCTGCTCGAGCGTTCTAGCCAGCTCGCCGCACGAGGCGCAGGTTCAGCCGGTGGTTCGTCCGTTAGCGCTTCGATGGGTGTGTCGGGGGCCGTGTCATCGTCCGCTCCGCTCAGGTGGCTGGCGAAACCGGATTCATGTAGCGCTTCAGCCCTGCGCTGACAACCCAGCTTGCGGAAGTAGTCGAGGGCCGTGCCCGTGGGTTGGCGACTGGTCCGGCGGCTCGGTGAGCGCCTTCTGCTGCCGGTTCCGGCAGCGATGCGGCCGCCCGCCGGGCGAGTGGCGGCGTGATGCGTCGCTCGCGACCGCGGGTATTCGCGGCGGATGTCGCAGCGAGGACATCCCGTGGAGTTCCTTCATGGTGCGGATGGCCCGGATGGGGCCGAGTTGGCTTGCCGCGGTCGCGGCGGGCCTCGGGAGAGCTGGTCCCCAGGAGTTTCAAAAAGACCCAGTAAACATGGTTCTGGGTTGGAGGCCGGACGTTTTCCGGCGAGTTCGGCGAGTGTAAGTCCTTCTGGCAGTGGTAAAGGTGCATATCGACATAACGACATGTCAAGACGTCGCGTTCAACCCACGCCGCACGCACACTACCTGGAGGAGCAGATATCGTGGAGGTCGCGGCGGCCATGGCCGGGATCAGAGCATTTCGGCGTTGGTCGATGGCGGCGTGATTTCGCCACACGGTGGCGAAATTCACGCCATTATTCGTCCCTTTCGGCGAGATCGGCTCGCTGAGATCCGACAGCACACATCCGCCTCTCCTGCGGACACCAGCGACCGCGCAAAGCCGCGCGGCTTCGATGGGGAACCTCAACTCATTCCCCGCCAGACCGTGCCGAGTAGTCGTAGCGGCAGTTG
>JADJRJ010000032.1 GCA_016712265.1 Gemmatimonadota bacterium
GCCTATCCGCCGCCAGAGTGACTGTTACCAGCATCGAGATGTCCGCGCCACCGCGGCGGCCGAACACTCGCCGGTCGCCGACGTTGCGCCACGTCGCCACACGCACCGCGTCGTTGATCGCGACGATCCGGGTGGACGCCTCCGCCGGCCTGCTCAGCCAGCCGCCTGGAGGTCCGGCGCACATCGACGTACGACGCGAACTCTGCGACCAGCGTCAGATCACGCCGGCATCGACAGAGGTCATCCACGAGATCCGACGAGTGGCCCCTTCAGGTCGACCGCCACCGCTTAACCGCGCTCATCCTGGATGCGCTTCGCCTCCGCGATCGGCCACGCTGCCCCACCTTGCGGTCCACGGCGCCGACGACGATGTCTCACCTGCGAGGCCGGCCGCACCGATCGAGCCATACAGCCCATCCACCGACCCGGCAAGACCCAAGACCAGCCGTCAGGCAGCGCCTGCAAAGGTTGCCGCGGGACGACCACGACAGCATGATCTTTGGGCCGTTGTCCTCATCCCAGATGCCCAGGCCCTCGGTCAAGTCCTCATGGGTCGCTTGCAGGTCGCTGGATCGACTGCACTGGGTGTCCGGTACCCGGAGTATGACGGGTTCGCTTAACCCACGTCTTCAGGCTCCGGTCCGCGCCACGTTCGGCAGCCTCAATCCATGCCCCATCCGTCAGCACCGCCGGCATGCGCACAGCGCCGCATCCACGAGAACGCCTGCCGAGTCGTCCTCCGGCCGCGGCGGCGTGCCCACGAGGGCCAGACCGAACGCCGAGACGTTCGTGAATTCGCCAGCATGTTCGCTAGCGCCTTGTCCGACAGGATCTGCGCCTCGTCGGGCACCATCACCGTCGACAGCCAGGGATGCCACGACCGAATCCGCGTTCCCGAGCGCCGAACAGGTGCGGGACGTTGTGGAACCGGATCTCCTCGTCGCCGGACCCCGTGTTAGACCGCCTGGAGGCCATACGGCCTTACCCGCAGGCGATCAGCGAACGCCTGCATCGCCAGGAACGTCTCACCGTGCGTCCTCGGTGATGCGCCGACCAGATGACCAACGGCCCCGGACGCAGGATGGGGCGGCAGAGAATCAGGGCGCCGATCGGGCGTCGCCAACCTGCCGCGGCAAGGGACATTTCCCGTCGTCGACCATCGACGCGAGACCCATCAGCCCTCTTGGCCGGGGATTAGACGCCCAGCGCCGTACCTGCCACCCGTCGAACGAGACCCCCAACTTGCGCTCACACCTATAGCGACCGCACTGACCAGCCAGCCCGTCGACACGATCCCCGCGGGGCGACGACCTTCCGGGCGACCTCAGAGAGGCCGTTTCGTCCCAGGCTTCGTCAGGGACGTGGTCACCCTCGTCTGCCTCCTGCTTGGCCTGCGTCGATCGCGTAAATCTCGCGGCTGATCTCCTGCGAGCACCGGGTCAACGCTGCCAGGTCACGCGGTGGGCGGTTTGGGTCCCTCAACCGTCTTCGCCACCACCGGGGGGTGGTGCCGTGCGCTAGTCCGCGGTACCGGGTGGGGTCGTCTGGGTCGTGGTCGGCGTGGAGGTTGCTGGTGGGTGGCCACATGGGGTGTCCGCAGATGCAGCAGGGGTCGCCGGGCGTGTAGGTCGCGAGCAGTTGGGCTCGGGCGCGCTTGTGGTCGCGGGTGCGGTAGATCGCGGCGGTGGTGGTGTGGGTGAATCCCATTGGGTCACCCCCCGGACATGCTGAGAGGGAGCCTGCCTGTAGGCATACTCCCTCAGGCCGAGAACTTATCACCCCGCCCGCTTTGGTGCACACCCGACACGCCAGCGAGCACGCTGGGAGTGTGTCCGGCGCGCTCATCCTGGTGCTGGCGACGCCTCGCAGCGGCGCACTCGACGATGGCCGCACGGTCGAAGCGCAGGGGTCGGACCGTCTCCGAGACGGGCAGGAGATGACCCCTTGCCCGCCAGTTGCGCAGGGTGAAGATGGGAAGCCCGAGCAGGCGGGCGGCACCCTCGATCGTCAGGGGCAGGCCGTCGTACGGGATGGGCTCAGGGGTAGGTGAGCCGTGCCGCTCGGCTAGCTGACGGCACCAGATGGCGTACCGGTCCGGCGAGAACATCGAGCGGCAGCGCAGGCACCGCACGTCCTCCTCGCCGCCGAACAGCGCGAGGGCGACGCCACCGCACGCGGGGCACTGGATCTCCGGGATGAGGTGCGTCGTGTCCGCCACGGGGCCAGGGCGTGAGCGCGGGACATCAGGTCGAGCCAGGGCTCCATCTCGTCCGCGATCCATGGGCTGGACGCCAGTAGGTGACTCTGCGCCTTGAGCCACAGGGATGCCGGGCCGACCGAGAATCGCGCGGGGGCTCGGTCCACTCGTAGCGGCCGGTGTAGTGGGACCACGAGCGCTTGAGCATCCCGGGAACGTCGCGCTGATGCTGGGTCAGCAGCCGCTTCGGTCCGCGCATCTCGTGCTCGACCACCAGCCACTCGACCCACTGTGACAGCACGTCGGAGATCTCCTGCGCACACGACAGCCGCGAGACGTTGATGGCGTCAGGCAGGTCCTCCGCTGAGCCTCGGATCATGCCGGCGTCGTCGGTGGGGGCGAGCGACATCGACGGGCTGGCGAGTGAGAGCAGCAGGTCGTGCTGACCCTGCGCATTGGCCAGCGAGTAGCGCAGGGTCCGCCAGCACCGGTAGCACAGGCTCGTGCCCTCGTGGGTCGGTGAGCCGGCGCACCCGCGGCAGTCAGGGTCGCAGGGCACGGCTCGGTGCTGGCCGTGCTCGGTGCAGCCGCGGGCGCACGTCGGCGCGTCGATGTCGGTCACGTCAGGTCTCCTCTTGCGGCCAGGATGGGCCACGCCTGCTCGGTGGTGAGGACGTCGCCGCATGGCCAGCACTGCCACGACCGGCCAATGCGTTGGATGCCGCGGACGGTCTGCCCGCAGCAGGGGCAGCGGGTGTCAGCCATCAGTGCCACCACTCCGCGGCGCGGGCTGCCGCGAGTACGGCCGCCCTTATGTCGAGCCGTACGCGGGGGTCGACTATGTGCTCGGGGATGTCGACCCCGTCCCCCTCGATGAGAGCAGCCATGTCGCGGATGTTGCGGCCGCACGTATGCGCGTCATCAGCCCAGACGGTGACGTCTACGGCCGTCACGACGGTCTCGCGCCCGGACGGGCGACGGACCCAGAAGGTCCCCTCGACAGGGCCCCCAACGACCCTGACCAGACGCCCGAAGAGGGACATGTCTATGCCGAAGGGCTGAAGTTGGGTGTCACTCATGGCTTGGTCCTCCGTCGCTTGACCTTCTCCTCGTGCTCACGGGTCCAGCCGGTCTGGGCGCGCTCGGAGGATGACCCACGCCGCAAGCTGCGCAGCCGCGACCTCGCCCCAACGGGTGGAGTCAGCAGCCCACTCAGGCAGGTGGAAACTGGAACCGTAGGTGCCGGTCCCCTTCCAGCCGTACGACTTGTCGAAGTGGGTGGGGATGCCCCTCTCGGCGGACCAGTCACAGGACAGGTACTGGTGTCGGTGGCGCGTGCTCTTCACCCGACCGCGGCTAGCCCGCTGGAGAGTCAGCGTGACCGGGTACGTGTCGCCGTCGATGACGACGTCGCGATGGACGGTGTCAACATCCTCGTAGAAGTAGCGCGGGACCCCAGGCCCACTCCATCGGGTCCAACGAGAAACACCCGTCCCGACACGTCCAGGACCGGTACTTGCCGCCCCTGCGGACGTGCTTGCTGTGGTCGTGGTCCGGGGATGTCCACAGGTCCCACCACAGTTTGCCGTTGTGAATCGACAGCCGAAGATCGCGCGAGCGGCCGCGCGTGATCCAATCGGCCGCTCGTCGCCCGAGCGATGTGTTGAGGTAGATCCCGGCGCCCAGGAAGGCCAGGTGGGCGTCTATCGGCGTCTCCGAGTAACGGTTCCCGAAGTGCAGCCGCACGCTGGCCTCCGCCCGGGGGCGGCGCGGGCAGACCACCTCCGCGCCTATCGACGCCACGCATCCGTCATTGCGCCACAGTTTCAGCCGTCCCCGGCCTGACCACTGCCGTCGGTCGCTCAGGTCCTGGCTCCAGGTGGTGATTTTCACTGCCGTCTCCTTGTCCTGGTGGTGAGTGCCGCAGTCCTGAGGTCTGCGGCGTGTTTGCGGGCGGCCCGGTGGGGCAGGCCGCGTGCGATCTCCCACGCCACGACGGCGTAGGTCACGGCGCGCCGGAGTGCGGCTGCGGCGCGGTTGGCGGGGGTCACGGCAGTACCACGTCCACGAGACGCGGCCAGCCCTTCTCGTCGTCGCGGTAGACATGCTCGGGGATGGGGTACAGATGCCCGTCACGGTCGGTCCATTGGCGCAGGAAAAGCACCTTGAGCCTGAGGTGAGCAACGGTGGCCGGGTCCCAATCCGATACGACGCTAGCGTCGTACTCTTCGCCCCAGGGGTTGACCTCTGCGGTCACAAGCGGGATCAGCGCCTCGCAGTGGGCGCACTCCTTCCCAGGTCCAGGCGGTTGATCCGTCCATCCCTGCGCCGCGGCGGTACGTCTCGCCGGCCCGTATCCATCGCCAGCACAGGGAGCAGCGGTGAGGCTTGCGGGCTCGGGGGTGCGTGTCCTGGAAGTGGTTACTCATCGCACTCACACGGCCTAGCCAGCCAGCACCTCTCGCACACCACGACCGGGCGTTCCGCGACGGTGGCGTCGTCGCAGTTGGCGTGCATGGCGCCGTCGTCGGTCATGGTGATGAGGTCGCCCTCGTCGAAGGGCCACCCGCAATCGGCGCAGCGGCCGGGGTGTCGGGCAGGGAAGGCCATCACGCACCGTCCTCGGTGGTGCAGTCCTCGCAAGCCGACTCCGGGCCCGCCACGCGCTGCAGGCGGTACCAGCCGCCTCCGCTCTCACTCGGAATCCGGTGGTCATGGTGGCCCGGCTCCGGCCCGCACGGATAAGGCTTGATGTCCACCACCGGGATGCCGAGATCCACTGCCCGCTCGTAAATCGCATCCATCTCGCCCATGGCCCGGGACATCGCCCACCGCCACGCCTCGTCACCGGTCATGCCCCTCGATAGGGCATCTGCGAGGGCCGCAATCTCGGCTTTGTGCATGAGCAGGCGGATGCGGGCCATCGTCAGCTGCGCTGCGACGCTTCGCCCGACGCTGCCTGGCTCGAAGAGCCTGAGGAGGTCGTGCCAGCCGGTCCCGTCGGTGCCATGCCCCACGGAGTCCGCGTGGCGGTAAGGCACCTCTATGGCCAGGTCGCGCACCTCACACTCGTCGGCGTGGGGGTAGAGGTCGGCGGCATACTTCCGCCTGGTGACGCGCCCCATCACGCACCATCCCCGACCGTCTCATCCAGCACCGCGGCCGTCGGGCACGTCGCATACTCCATACCCCTCGTGCACGAGCACGCCGTGAAACCTTCCAGCGAATACACCGCCGGCACCTCATGCGGGCGATGCACATCCCGGACCCGCGCCAACTGCTCCTCCAGCCGTGCGGCCAGGTCCCGCGCCCGGTCACGTTCGGCAGTCACACGGACTAGCGCCGACACCAGCGCAGGCAGCGCGTCAGCGCCTCCCGAACCGTCGGTGGCATTGGGAATCACATCCGTGTAGTTCGCGCCCCCAGCGGGCAGCGTGAACGTTTTACTTTCGCCGTCCTGGACGTCTGTCCAGAAACGCTCGACGGCGGCCGGGGTCAGGTCGGTCTCTTCGATCACTTTCGCAGTCCTCTCATCAGTCGCTGGACGGTCCCGTCAGCGACGTCCTGTGGGCGGATCACGTACACGGCCTGGCCGGCAGCCCTGAGCCGGTCCAGCCATATCTGCTGCTCGGGCCGGACCCGGCCCGTAGCGGTCTTCAGCTCGACGAAGGCGACGCGGTCGCCGAGCAGGACGAGGTCGGGGAATCCCGCGCACGTGTCGCGGCGCGGGTCGGTGGAGTGGAACGCGAGGACGCCGTGCCAGCGGGCCATGTCGAGGACGGTGCGCTGGAGGTCAGCCTCGGACATGCGGGGGGTCATGACGCGTCACCCCCGTGCCAGAGAGCCAGTTGCTCTGCGCCGATGCAGGCCGGGCTCATCCACAGTCGCTCGCGGCGGCCGTTGTCCGAGCGGGCCGCGTACCCTGCACCACTGCCGGACTTGCCCTGAGTGACGGTCCACCCGTGATCGAGTAGGGCGTCGTGCTCAGCGTCGTATCCGCAAAGGATGACGCGCATGTCACCCGGTGCGGTGGTGCACCAGTCGCGGACCTTTGCCGCAATGCCGTCCGTCGACTCGGCGTACAGGTCTCCGGAGGTGGCGTAAGGCGGGTCGAGGAATATGGCCCGCGAGCCGTCGCCCCCCGTCCCGGAGCGTGATGCGCTAGGGGTGACGACACGTTCCCACGATCCGCAGGTGATGCGGACGCGGGCTAGGCGCCGTGCGAGCCTGTCGAGGTAGTCGGCAAGTGGCCCCTGCCCGGCGTTACCGAGGTGGGGCAACTCACGGTTCACGCCCCGCCCGGCGTTACCGAGGTGGGGCAACTCACGGTTCACGCCCCGCCCGGCGTCACCGGACTTGCGCAGGTGGCCGTCCACCACCCTCCAAGGGCCAGCGCCGAATGGGTCGCCGATGCCGCACGCCATCACATACAGCCACCAGCCGGCAGCCTTCGCGTCGCACGCCTCGGGGTCGCCCTCCAGCCACGCCACGAGATCTGGCGACCTGCGCTCTTGCAGCCACGCCAGCCGTGCGTGGTAGTCGATCTCGGTTACCGGACCGGCCGCGTGTCGGGCGACGTCCCCGGGGCGCGCCACGATCGAGCGCCACGCGTTGACTAGCCACCCGTCCGCGTCGTTGATGGTCTCCACGCGGCGGCCCGAGAACGTCGGGCGCGCGAGCAACACGGCAGCAGAACCGGCGAAGGGCTCGACGTACCCGGCTGGGTCGCCTAGTGCGGCCCAGATGATGGGGGCGGCTCGGCGCTTCCCGCCGAAGTAGGGGAAGGGGGCGGCGAGGGTCACTTGTCCCCCCCGTGCCAGATGCCGCCCCAGACGCCGTGCGGCTCGTCGCGTCCGGCGTTGTAGCACTCGGCCTTCACCGGGCAGGGTTTGCAGTAGTCCGCGATGAAGTCCCGCACCACCGCCGGCGGCTTCCGGCCCGCGGCGAAGATCACGCCGTCGAGCTCGCCCATGGTGTCCCTGCACTCCGCACGAGACGCCCAGCCCGGATCGAGGCGGATGGGTGCTGGGGGTGTGACGGGCAACGTCCGGGCGATGGCGTACGCGGTGTCGAGGTCCCCAGCGTCCACGGCGTCGAGCGCGGCCATGGCCTGCTGTTGCGGCGTCATCGGGCACCCCTCAGCGCCGCACGGCACGCGGCCACACCGGCGGCCGCGTCACCCACACCCGAGGCGCACTCTGGGCAATCCAGCGCATCCTGCGTCGGGTGGTCGACGCAGCGGGGTCGGATGTGGACAGTCGTCGTCGGGGAGTCAGCCTGCGTGGCCTTCCACCACGGCCCGGCCTCGTCGAGCCGCGCCGGGGTCTTGGTCTGCGCGTCGGTGGCGATCCACGCCAGCGCCACGGCGACATCCCGGTAGGCGCTGGCCTTGTGCCGGCTGAGGTAGGTCAGCAGCGACGACACGGGCCAGTCGGGGCGCAGTGCGTGGGCGGCTGCAGCGAGTCGTTCGGCTTCGGTCTTGGTCAGCATGGGTGTTCCAAGTCCAAGACGTCGCGGAGGGTGAGCGGGCTGGGAGCGACGACGCGCGCGTCACTTACTGGACGTTTGGATTTGAGGTGACGACAGAAGTACTTAAGGGCTGGGCTGGGCTGGGGGGGCTGGGCTGGGCTGGGCTGTGCATGCGTTACTCGCGTGCATGTAACGGCGTTACACACGGCGTGTCACGCTCCTTTCTCGTCGCGCTGCGCGTCCTTGCGGTCACGCCACGCCTTGAGCCGGTCCGCGTCCTTGCGGCGCTTCTCGACGACCGCGGCGCGAGTGGGCTGGAAGTCGATCCAGCCGTGGAATCGCCACCCGGCGTCAGCGCGCTCCCACAGACCCACCCGCACCAGGTCTTCCGCCTCGCGCTTGGTGCCGTCGAGGATGCGCAGGGCGCTCTCCGGTACGTACCCGTCGAGCAGTTGGCCGGCGCTCCACGACCCGGCGGACGTCCACAGGGCGCGAGCACCCTTGGACGCGGCCAGCCACTTGGGGTGGC